>NZ_CAJHBC010000003.1:0-505618 GCF_904846535.1 Psychrobacter muriicola 2pS | reverse complement strand
CTTATAATACTTTACTAAAAATTCAGATTTTAATTTATATATTTTTTCATTATTATATCTTGAGATATGTTGTTCAATTAATGGTGCAATAGTGTCAATCTCGAAAAAAGACCATACAATTGGTATTGAGCTTGATAGATTTGGTGAGCAAATAGGAGCAACTTCGTAAAATAAAGAATGTTCAATAATATTTAAAGAATAAGACTGAGTTTTTCTTGCAATAGCATCGTAATTTATTTCTTTATCAATAAATAAGTCAGATAGTGCTGACCATAATTCTCTTTTCTCTACAATACTTTCCATGTAGTAAACTCCTCTGCCTCTTCATATAAGGTTTCACCTACTTCCGAACCTATTAGTCCTCCTATCACACTACCAACTAGTATCACGGCAACGAAGCATATAGGTGCCCCAGGCCCACAGATCATTGATGCTCCCATTCCTGCAAGTGCACCTCCAGCTAGACCACCACCGATAGTGCTACCTTGAACAAATGTCTCCTTAACTTTATTTTCTGCGGTAGCAATGTAATAGATTGCTAAGGCGGCGGTAACTACCCAAAGAACCTTACCTAATATCTTTAAACGTTTTACTTTTACTGTGACGCTTTTACGATTCCTACCAGAAGCTTCTATAATATGATATTGTACTTTTTGTTTTTCTGCTGAGCTTAGTTGAATAAATTTTTTCTGAATACTTATCTAGTAAATCTTCTGTACTAACTCCGACTTTTTTTATTTTAATTACCCCAGCCTGACTTTGTGCTGATGTTATACTCCTTGTTTCTTCCATAATTATGTTGCGCATTTCACTACTGTATTTTAAAATTTCTACAAAAGTAATCTTTCCACTATCTACTGCCTTTAAAGTTTCATTGGAAATTTCTTTTATTTTTTTTAGTATAGTTAATTCTAGTATTTTCATCTTTTATGAAATCTTTAGCGAACCTAGAAGCTGAACTTTCAAATGCTTTGATGGAATGGTCAAGTACTTCTGTCCCATCAACAAAATTAATATTATTAATTTCTGCTTGTTTCTGTAGATAGGCTTTATCTTTATAAGTGCCCAAATTTCCATAATCACTGAAACCTGTATAACTACTACTCATTAGAAATTGTCCTTAAGCTCATTATTCAGATAATAAGTTTAATAGTTCATCTACTAAACTAGATTTAAGTTCATTAATTTCTTCATAAAAAATTTCAAATTTTTCAACATCTTCTTCATAAATATCTTTAAATTCGACATAACTGTTTTCATTAAATTTAGAATCAATAACCTCACCAGTATTAAGTGTCAAGCTACACTTCATACCAGCAATATCTAAATTATTTTCTTCAAATGCAATCCAATCGGGTTTCCTAAGTATTGATTCTTTTAAAGCAATCGTTTTCTTAGGCAACCCCGCCAATCCCCGCCAATCCCTGCCCATCCATCCCGCCGCTATCACGACTATGCTTACCAGCTTTCTCCGTAAACTGCTTTGCCACTATCGTGATATCAGCACCATCAAGCGTAATACTAGCACCACCAGCCGTCAGCGTAATTTTATTGGTAGCTACTATTTCAACGGCTTTGGTCGAGGAAGCAATGTTGACATTCTGCTTAGCCGTTGCTTCCAGTTTGCCTGTATGCGCTGAGAGGGTGATGTTGTCTTTTGCATTGGTCATACTAAATTGACCATCTGCTATGAGGTTTAGGGATTCACTACTGATTTGTTGGTGACTGTCACCACTACTGATCATCATATTTTGCTGAGTGGTCGTAATCATCTCACCCATACTTCTGTGAATAAGCGTATCGTCACTGACGTAGCTGCTGTCCGCTGCGCTATCGATCAGCGTGTAAGGCGTTGTTTGATGGGTTTTGGTTTGCTGTTCCTCTGCGATATTTTCTAACTGGGTCTTAATTGCTTTGTGGTCATTGACCTGTATACCAAGTCCTGTTGCCAGTTGCGTTAAGCGTTCCGCTAAGTGCTGACCACCCAATGACGTTTGGGTGAGAGTCGGGGTATGCTGTTGATAGTTGTGCTGTCCTGCTTGCGCGTGGGTTTGTTCCTCGGCGATAGTCTCAAGTTGTGTTAAGCGTTGTATTCATCATTTAAACTTAGGAACATAAATTTGTATCTTGGCATTTTATCCAACCATCTATCTTCTGGTTGTTTTTAATACAGTTTATTTTCAACCAGCCTGATGAAACCTCAGTAACAATAAAATTAACGCCTGTTATCAAATAAATAGCTGTATCTGTATAGCTCGGAATGTCATTTAATATAGTTTTCTTTATAACATGACCATTAGTTAGAGTATTATTCAACCAATCATTAAAGAGACCCGACTTTAATGATTTTTTGACATCTCCTTCAGTTTTATAGAGATATGTGTTCAGCTTCTCATTAGTATTATTGTTTAATAAATCACCTCCGGAACCAAAAAAATGGCTTATTTTTTCATCGAAATCACATTGGTATTTAGAGTCACATTTATAAGCAAGGGTTGAGTAATACTTTGAATAATTAATATAGGGGTGATCTTCATCTCTATAATCCTCATTATAAGATATACCTACTAATATATATTGCTTTCCTTTTATACTGTGAGAGAATGCAAATTCTAATTTTGGTATATCGTTTGGTACTTCAATCGTATCAAAACTAATTTTACTACCACTACTATTTTCAATAAATAATTTTAGACTTTGATCTTCTTTGATTGATGTTATATGCAGATGATCATCTACTTGGTATTTTTGATCCGAAACATAACTATGAATAGAGCACGAAACTGATACTAATAAAGTTGACAAAAAAATCGCGATAATTGGAAAGGTATAATTCTGGAAATCGCCACTCATAGGTTTAAGTTCCACTGTTTGAAAAGCTTAGATTCAGGATTGTCAGAATATAGTTGTGTAGCAGTTATTTCAATAAGATTTCTAGAGGTGTTCTCGTACTGTTCTATTGCTGATTCTAGAGTAATTTTATCTTCTAATTGTGTCTCTGTTTTAGCACAAGCTGGTACTGAAAATATAATTAATATTAATGAAAAGAATATAGTTTTTTTCATGGTATACATCCATCTTCAATAGCTTGAAATAATAATTTTTTGTAATGATCTTTTATACTGAAATTGAGATACAACTTTGAATAGCTTGCAGAAGTTAAAACTTTGAATAACAAAATTACTTTGAAATATTCTCTTTATATGCTCGCAATGCCCTTGTTGTAACCAACAAATCAAAACTACTGTTTAAGTAGTCTATTTGATGAAGTTTATTTCTTTCTTCTTCAGGTATGTTGTTAATATAATTAACATTACCTATAAAGTCATAAGGCATTAGAGTTTTAAATAAGTGTTCGGCTTCCCTGCGAGTAAAATAATCTATATTACTATCTAAAGCTACAGCCAAAATGTATTCTCTGGGTGTAGCACCATTTTGTATCAGACAAATTTGGTCATTTATATTACTACGATATATTATATAAGCATTGATAGTATTTTCAGAAAATTTGCTCATAGCTTTTAAATCATCTAGTTCAGGATCTTTAATAGAGTTTTTATCTTCTTCACACAAATCTACTGCATCATTCATAGTTTGAACTGCTCTATCTAGAGCTAAAGAATGTTCACTAGCACCTATGAACTGTGAACACGAGATGCATAACAATGTCATACTCCATATTAATGATAATTTAATATATTTCATGGCATACATCCTTCAGCAATAGCTTTAAAGAATTTTATTTCATTATTGTGTTTAGAATAGCCATCAGATTCTAATTCTAAAATAGCCCGATAAGCATCCTTTTCAACCATGTTCCTTTTTATTTGATCAACACTACCCATTGCTTCTGCAAATAATACCCAGTTAGCTCCGTCTATTTTTCGAGGAGCAGGTTTTATGGCTGCTTCTAACTCTGCTTTTGCCGATATACCCCAAATTGAGTTAATTGGTATTCCAGATGATGTCCTCCCGCCAGCAGGTCTTTTTGTAAATAAGAGTCCTGCAAATGCGGCAGGTAAAATTTTACTTAACCAGCTAGCTGATTCTATACGTGAGTCTATACTTTCAAGCCACCTCAAACTTATGTCACTAAACACTAAATTATTAATAATAGGACAAACCTTTAAGTTTGAGTTTCTTCTGGTTATTTTTACATCTATATTATTGCCGTCAGCAGTTGTTTTGCCACTCGACTCTTTACGCATAATCTGCATAACTACTAATCTCCAATCGTTGATAGATAAAGATGAACATTAAAGTTTTCTTCTATCGTTGATACTAAATCTTCAGTCTCGCCTTCAGAATTAGTAATACCAAAATAGAGCAGTTCCTTTACTTCAGATACTGCACGATAATGAACATGACTATAAGGGTTACCATCATCATCAGTAAACTTAAATTTAACTTTATAAAGTTAAATAGATCCCCAAGGGTCTTCATTTCTTAGATGCACTTTAATCTTATTGGAGTCAGAACTATAGAAATTCTCCGTACTTCCCTCAGCATCAGTTATACCTTCAAAGGTCTCTTTCGTATCCTCATTAATTGCAATATAAGGAGTATTGGCATAAGCAATTTCATCATCGTCAGCGAATTTAAATTTTGCTTTGTACATTGCACCAACCGCTAAGCTAGGCAACCCCGCCAACCCAAGCCCATCATTTCCACCACCAGCCTTACTATGCTTACTACCTTTCTCCGTAAACTGCTGCGCTGCAATGGTAATATCAGAACCATCAAGCGTAATACTGGCTCCGCCCGCCGTCAGCGTAATTTTATTGGCAGCTACTATCTCAACTTCTTTAGTTGAAGAGGCGATGTTAACATCTTGCTTTGCCGTCGCTTCAAGCTTGCCTGTATGAGCGGAGAGGGTAATGTTCTCTTTCGCATTAGTCATACTCAACTGACCATCCGCTATGATATTTAGAGACTCACTACTGACTTGGCTGTGACTATCACCACTACTTATTATCATGTCTGCTTGAGTCGTACTGATCATCTCACCCATTGACCGCTGAATGAGCGTGTCTGCACTGACGTAACTGCTATCCGCTGCGCTATCGATTAGCGTGTAAGGTGTTTGCTGATGAATTTTAGGGTCTTGTTCCTTGGCGATACTCTCTAACTGAGTCTTAATCGCCTTATGGTCATTAACCTGACGTCCTAACCCTGTTGCTAGTTGTGTTAAACGCTCAGCTAGCTGCTGACCACCAAGACCAGTTTGGGTGAGAATCGGAGTGTGGTGTTGATAGTTATGCTGTCCTGCTTGCGCGTGAGTTTGCGGCTGAGTGGAAAGGACTAAATTTAAAAAACCACCCGAAGGTGGCTTATGTCATTATGAATCATTTCAAATTATCTAAATCAGGCAAAGTTGAAGTATCTTCAACGCCAAATGCCATTTGTCCCAACTTCTTAAAGTCTATGTATTGGATTTCAATCAAGTCGGGTAAAAGATTGAGATGTACAAAGATATTCATCTTATCTATATTTTTGATAGAAGCATTGTCACTAATAGCAAGGGCAGGGACAAAGCCAAACATTTCATCGTATTCAAGAGCGCCAAACTTCTTGATACAGCGTTTGAATAGTGGTTTGTCGTTGTTGTCATATATATCTGTATGATCTAGCTTACTAAAACCAAAAAATAGCTCTAACTTTTTATCTGCGTACCCTTCTGCAATATCTTTTTTGTCTCCTTCTTCTTGATATACCCAACCACGAGTCGGAGTGATTGTATAGGCATGACCTGTTTTTTCTCCCCAAACGTAGAGCTTGCCAAAGCCACTACGAGCGATCACATAATAGTTATCTTTCCGCGTGATTTCTTCATCTAGCCAGATAGCTAATTCATCTTCATAATCAGCAGGATTAACCATCCAAAACAGCCCTTGTTTAAAGCGACAAAAACCAAAATGCTGCCAATAGAAAAGAAGTCTATTAGGCAATTTACCACGATAATAATCTAAGGTAGCTTGATCAACCGGTTGTTGCCAATCAGGTTGACCGAATTTTTCTAAAAAATAATCAAATCCTTCATCTATTACATATTCACTCATTACAACTTCCTATTTTAATTATTTACAACGGTTTAATTCTACCTTCATTTTGGTTTGCCCGCCTTGGGCTTTTTGTGCTTCTTTAGCCGCTTTGTCCATCTCTGCCACTCTATGTTTCCACTGCGAACCAATGGAGGAATTGACATCGCCACGACCTAGTCGATTAATTTTATCTTGCCCACCTGCTACCATGTCAGGGTCATGTAGAGCATGCAAATCGGATACAATCACTTTGGTACGGGATTTAGCTAATTTTTCAGACTCTGCTAATGACTTACCCTGCCTTTGATAGCTTTTTTCCAATGATTTTTGAATATTATTTTCATATTCTCTTCTAGCATCTGCCTGCGCCCCATTACTTTTCGGTCTGCCATGCGTTTTAAAGGCATCACGACCTGTCAAATACTCATCGACAGTAAGGTTGTTCAGTCCAGCTTCTTGGTCTTTTAATTGACGATAATATTCTTTTTCTATATTTGCTTTATCCTTAGGACTTTTATTTATTTTCTTTTTTAAGCTATCCCCTGGCTTAAAGCACTTCGGCTTATGCTGTTTCATAACTCCTTTTCTAGCAGGTCTCGACGTGATACTACTATTATGATTAACCGTTTCACCAGAAGCGTTCCTGTTGGTTGAAGCTAAGGCTGTTCTGGGTTTTGTGCCAGCAGCTTTACCAACGCCTGCATGATTAACACTCGCTGTAGCCGGTGTCATTTTCGACCAGCCATTTATCTCATTAATAATTTGCTGAGCGAAACGATCAAAGTCTTTTTGAATTTGAATTAACTTTTGCTTATTAGACTTACTTAAACTATTGAGAAACTTAGGGGTCAAGATACTGTTAAGTAAGCCTTTTAGTTTACTGACATCTAACGCTTTCTTTAGCGCTTGCTCTGCATTACCTTTACCAAATTTTCTGATAAAGGCAAATAGATCAGCAGGGTTTTTACCGCCAATCTTGATAGCTTTAATAGCACTTTTAACTGCATCACCAAAGACTGGTATCAGCCCTATTAATGCTGCTATGAGTAAGAACCATAATGTAATATCGGAGGGTTTATCTTTAAGGCTCATGACGGATTTAATAATGTCTCTAGCATCAATAAGCTGTCCTGCAATAGGAACTGCACCGATCACAATTTCAGCAAATAGTGCCCAAGACGAGGTGTTTTCACCTGCTAGAAACGAACCAGCTTCTTTTTTTAATTCATCAAACCAGCCTGTGGGCTTTTCTTGTTTGGCTTTCTTATATTTTTGAGGAGTGTAATCCTTCCCTATGTTACTAATCCCTAGTGCGCCGCCGCCAAAGCCATTACTACTCATATATCATCCTCCATATCTATATCAGGCTTGAAGTCAGCAGGGTCTTCACCATAATAAACATGAGCTTGACCCTTAGGCACACCTTCTAAGCGAGCAAAGCCATTTTCATCTAAAACGCCTTCTCTGACAGAGCCATCTGCGAACTCAACTCTATAAGGCGCACCGCTTACTGGAGTCTCATCATCGTGTAGATAGTTAAGCTCGATAAAGGTTGGTGGTTCATCCAAGATATTAGAAGGTAAGCCTGATACAAATTGACCATCCACTCCACCCCCAGCCTTACTATGTTTCACCGCCTTCTCCGTAAACTGATTCGCTGTTATCGTAATATCAGTACCATCAAGTGTAATACTGGCTCCGCCAGCCGTCAGCGTAATCTTATTCGTCGCTACTATCTCAACCTCTTTGGTCGAGGAGGCGATATTCACATCTTGCTTTGCAGTGGCTTCTAGTTTCCCTGTATGAGCGGAGAGGATGATATTCTCTTTGGCATTGGTCATACTAAACTGACCATCGGCTACTATATTGAGTGACTCGCTACTGACTTGGCTATGACTATCGCCACTACTTATCATCATGTTCGCTTGAGTAGTAGTAATCATTTCACCCATTGACCGATGAATGAGCGTCTCGTCACTGACGTAGCTGCTGTCCGCTGCGCTATCGATCAGCGTGTAAGGCGTTGTTTGATGAGTTTTGGTTTGCTGTTCCTGTGCGATGGACTCAAGTTGTGATTTAATGGCTTGATGGTCGTTTACGTTCCGTCCTAACCCAGTTGCCAGTTGCGTTAAGCGTTCCGCTAAGTGCTGACCACCCAATGACGTTTGGGTGAGAGTCGGGGTATGCTGTTGATAGTTGTGCTGTCCTGCTTGCGCGTGGGTTTGAGCTTGAGTAGATAGGACGAGTGCTTCACCGGATTTTATATTGATTTGGGCATTGGTAGCCGCATTGATGCCTTGACGTTTGGCGCCATCTTTTGCTGGATTGATAACCCCCATTTTTAGACTGGCGGATATCCC
Organism: Psychrobacter muriicola 2pS; assembly: GCF_904846535.1. Lineage (NCBI taxonomy): Bacteria > Pseudomonadati > Pseudomonadota > Gammaproteobacteria > Moraxellales > Moraxellaceae > Psychrobacter > Psychrobacter muriicola. Next base: position 497,217 of record NZ_CAJHBC010000003.1, on the reverse strand, counting down.
AGCACTGTCTACTTTTAGCTGAGAGTAAGCTTGTTCTGTCCGATGGTCGGTGATCCATTCTGATAAACCGTTGCCCGTGTTGCGATAGCCGCTCTCAATCGCTTGTTCGTTGTCCGTGGTAAAGAGGCTAGGGCGGGTAGAGGACAATAGACTACCCGTATTAATCAGATGCTCGCTATCGCCGATAGACTGCATCAGGGTTTGGTCGTCCGCTCTATGGGTGAAGTGTGTGCCATAGTTAGCGCCAGCTTGCGCCTCCAATCGGTTGATAGGCTGAGCTGGACTATCCAGTAAGTAGCTGCGTGTGGGCGTCATATGGTTACGGCTATCCATCTCATTTTGCATTTCAGTGATACCCGTCATCGGCGGTAGGGCATGTCTGCTATATAGATGACCGACCCATGGGGTATCAGCGGTAATGAGGCGCAGCTGAGTTAAATGAATGCCAGCTGCTAATGTTGACGCATGACGCTGATGATGGCGTGAGCTTTGGGTCAGCCCTGTGACATGCGCTAGACTATTGCGTGCCAAATGAACGATATGGGTAGCACGGTAGTGTTGATTGAGCGCACTGTGATCGACAAGCATAAAAGTATCAGCAACACTCAAATCCGTAGCATGGGCTAGCGCATGATAGATGCTATATCGATTTTGATGACTGTTTGCCACGATAATCGCTTCATCAATGGTTTCAGTATCTGTTACTGGCGCAAAAGCGGCTGGAGTATCTAACGTGAGTGTGTGGTTATTCGAATGGCTTATTTCATCAGGGTTATTGCTCATCACAACGTCAGCGGACTGTGTTGGGTGTGAAACACTGCTGCTATTAAAACGCTGCATCGTTACTGAGTTTGGTTGGGTGATGACCTGCTCACTCAGTGCTAATACTGGTGCCTGCACACGGTCGTGTAACACTTGCTGGTAACGCAGCGCGCCAATATGTAAGCTGATTCCATCGCTATCACTTGGATCTGCGGTGGTAATAATGAGCTTTGGTGGACTGTGCTCATCCGTTTGCTCATGGCGCAGATATGCTGTCAGTCCTTGACGTGAGAGGCGCTCGCAAATATGTGTCCAGTCGCTTATTTGCCACTGGGTCATGCGTGCTGGTGTCCAGTTAGCATCTTCACCATTGTTACTGTCATCGATGATTTCTATATCCAGCGTAGCCATGCGCTCAGCTACCATAGCTTGTACGGTCAAATCAGTATCAATATGACCGCGTATATGCTGATGCAGACGATAAGTGATGGGCTGTGCAAGCAGGCGATAATAGCCGTAGCTGCCATCATGATCTAGCTGATGCACAGCCGTTATATACAGATGACGAAAGCTTAGGCCACTTGGAATATCAAAGCTCAACGTCAGAGGGCTACCGATGAGGTGGGTTAATGGCGTAAAGGGAGGGTGATGCCGCTCATGGATATAAACGTGTAGCACATAGGTATCGATACCGTGCTGCTGGTGTTGGTGATTACCATTAGGATTTAGTTGAGCAATGATATCGGCTTCATCAGAGCTATGCATGAGCTTATCTTGCCATGCACGATGAGCATTGATGTCTTGGCGAGCGCTCGGATAGGGCGCTTGAGTGCTGCCTTCACTGGCATAGAGCCGATCAGGATGCATAGGCAGCACGGTATTGGTCAAGCGTAGCATAATCATGTCCCTATTTTTTTAGCAGTGGCTCTCTTTTAGCATTGTTATCTCTAGTAGCAATGACAGCGTATTGTTTAGCATTGTCACTACAACTAAGCACTTCACCGTCATTGCTTAGTTGCCATTATCGTCATACGTTATATATAGTGATGCTATTCATTAAGGGTAAATTCGATACGGCGGTTGCGAGTGCGGCCTTCTTCGTTATCGTTACTAGCAATAGGATCTGAGTCTCCTTTACCAGTGGTACTGAGGCGAGCCGCATTGATATTTCGACCGATCAGGTATTGTTTGACCGCTTCTGCACGCTTATTTGATAGGGCAAGATTGGCAGTAGAATTGCCGATATTGTCGGTATGACCTGTGATAAGAACAGGCTTATCACCTACTCGCTGTAACACCCCTGCCATATCGTCTAAGATACCAAGGCCCATAGGCGTTAGATTGGTGCTACCAGACTCGAACTCGACAATACGGTTGCCTAAAGTCTCATCTATGAGGCGTTGTTCACCTTCTACCACGACCAGCTGATTTTCTAATTGATAGAGATCAGTTAGGCGCGAGTGAATACGGTTTTGAATAGCTTGCTTTTGTTCAAGGCTGCTTACCTTGCCATGTAAGCTAATGGTCGTACCATGAATGTCAATACGCCCTTGACGAATGTTAGAGATGTCGCTATCAATGATAGTCGTGGCTATCTGTTGCCAGTTGGTCGGTATACTGATATTCGAACGTACTTCGATTTCATCTCTGACAGGTTTATCAGGATACTGTGCTTTTAGCTTGTCGAGCAATTGCTGTTTGTCTGAACTGGTAGCGACCACACCTTTGATGACCACTGGCACATTTTGTGAGTTATTTGTCACATGAGCGTCGTTATGTTCTGCAAATACAACGGCGCTCATAGGAAGAGTAATAGCCGCGGCTAATAGCAGGTTTTTCGTGTGGTTTGTTAGCTTGGGTTTTGTCATTCTGGAGAGGACTTTCATTCAAGTACCTTTTTAATCTGTCTATTATTGAGCAGTGACTAATTGCAGTGTTATGGTGAATGGCGGCTATTATCAGCTGTTATAAATCAGCAGTTATTGTGAGCCACTATTGTGCTAAAAAGGTTTTTTTAAACAATTGCCTAGTATCATACAGGTATAAATTGTCTTGTAACAATACTTTATTGAAACGGGTCAACCCAATGTCTTCATCGATATAGCCTTGAGTCCAGTCGCTATGAGCGATGACCACCCAATCTTCAGGATAGGTTTTTTCACTTTCTGATATTTGCTTGAGTATACGTCCATCGGGTTTAGTAAAACTCATGAGCAGGCGATAGCAATTAGCGACACGATATAAGTAGGTATTCAAGTAGAGCTGGTGTGGCTGATAAAAACCATTGATGAGATCGTGCCAAAAAGTGGCCATGTGTATCGAGCTTTCTCTATCAGAGGTGAGTGACCAGCAGATGGCTTTATTTAAGCCATGGAAACCCTTAGTAAAGGTAGGTAAAAATAACAGGCCAGTGGCAATGATTTGCTGTATCAGTTGCGCTTTATCGATGTTCATTAAGATCGCTATATCATGCAACGTAGTGGTATTGATAAAATCATAGTAATAAGTACTGGCATTGTTATCGATGGTGAGTTGGCTATGATTGAGATATTCCATAAGATCGACATTGTCAGTTTTGGATTTGGCCATGCTTAAGACTTCATACGTGTCATTCCAAAGGCCTGATGACTTGACGGGCAGATAGTTCATCCAGTTTTTCGGTTTATCGAGATGAAGCACGCCAAAACCTATCAATGGGTAATTTCTATAGCTACTATCATGACTAGGGATCAAAACACCAGTGATAATCTCATTAGCTCTAGTGTCGATATGACTGAAATTTAAAAAGGCAAAATTATGGTCACTGACATTGTTTATCGGGATTCCGCTAAATATCGTGTCCGAAACAGCTAACGCTTGGCTGACCCATTCATCAATGGCATTGGTCTCGGAGATATGAGCGCGCGCCCGTACAAAGTCCCCGCGAGCAGGCAATTTTCCAAAATATACTAAAGGCAAGGAGTCTGGAATCATGGCGTTTGCTCCTGCTGTTCAGTGACGACTGAACGATCATTAGTAGCCGTCGTATTATCAGTAGGCGGTTGCACTGGTGGACTATTTTCACTATTAGTATTAGGGACTACAGTAGATACGCGGGCTGGCGGCGTGACATTGCTTATATTTTGCTCGCCAGTCGGTACTGGCTGATTGGTGCCAGAACCCGCATTAGGAATATCGCCATCAACAGCATTATCATCAGAAATTGGCCTTGCTGTACGTGTGACACCAAGGGCAATAATCTCATCTGGTAATTTCATGCCGGTAAAAGGATTGGTAGAGCGACCTTGACCGGTAGTGGTACTACCACTGCCGCTGATGATTCTAAAGCGTACAGAGATAGTGATGCCGTCACCAGACCATGCCATCTCAAAGATATCATTGCCCAGTTCAGTACGGCGTGCACTATTAATCAGCTTTTCTACACCAAAGCTACCTGCTTCTTCAAAGACAGTAAAATCTTTGCCATCATAGTCCTTGGCTCGAATACTGGCACCAGGTTGGCTACTTGGGTTCGGCCATACAAACGTTGTCCACGCTTGGGTTCCCATGCGATAACGCAACTGCTGACCATCGACCACAATTGTATATTCAGTCAAACCGCTGACGGGTAATGGCATGATTTGAAAAGTGGTTTGATTGGTAGCGCCACCAGTATTATTCGCACCAGCAGCACCTGGGCTATTACTACCCGTATAATTGGTAAAGTAACGCCCAAAATCAGCGACAAACTGCGGGTTAAGACCCAGACCTGCACCATTCCAGATTTTACTGGAGATTTGATCGCCGCGGCGAATGATAAAGGGCGACAACGTTTCGTTCACGAATCGCGACACATAGCCATCTTCGCCGAAGAATTGACCGATCTCTGCAGGCGTCGCTTCTAAGTTTGCATTGGCCGTAAAGGGGTACTTACTGCCTAAGTTATCGAGGAAAGGCTTATAGACCTGCGCTTTCCAAACTTTATTAATCTCTGCTTTGGTGGGCGTCAGCAGCATGTTAAATGAACGAGTCAGTGGCTCACTCAACAACGGACGAACCAGTTGTTTTATTTCAGAGTTGGCTTGACTCAGGATCTGCTCATCTAATATCTGTAGAGATTTGGTTAACTCTGAGCCTTCAGGGCTGAGTGTTTGTGAGGCAAACAACAAGGCATCAGGGCCGATGTCGTCACTACGAGCGATATTGTTAAAGCGGGTTCTGATATCGCCTAAACTGACTAAATAGCTGTCTAATAATGACAGATCCTGATTTTCTTCTCTCGGCGTTACTAGCGCATGTATAGAGGAAAATTCTTGAGCAATCACACCTGAGCTTGCTTGTGCTACAGGCGCGGCGTTACTAGAGCTACCACTATTATTCATCGCGGCTTCTGCTTGCCGTAGCTCAGCAGGGCTTTGACGCAGGATGGTTTGCTTAAACCAATTGACGAATGAGCGACGAGATTCACCACCATTGCCAGCTGCTTGATCGGCCGCTTTATTGTCCCATTGAGTTTGGCGATCTACTGTCTCAAACAGGGTTTTTAACGGTGACTCTGTGGCATTGGACAGCTGATTTAATAAGACCGCATGATCATCGAATCCTTTGCTATCACGAACATACACTTGAGATAAAAACCGTTTCCATTCGCTGATGTATTCTTGCTTATAGCGATTGACCAGATATTGTCGTATCTGTTCAGGACTACCCGTCAAGGTAAGGTCATCTTGGCTGCTGGTGGCCAACACCCAATCATCGGCGACCACTCTCGTAGTGGCAGCTTTATCAATCTCATCACTGACGAAAGCGTCCCATGCTTCTTTAGTAAAAGTGCCTGATATGACATAACTACCAAGCAGTGCTTCATTAGCATTGTTTTGCGTAATCTGCGCAACCGTGACCGATGGGAAGCGGGCAGATGCGCGCATTTTAATCTCAGAGTAAACACGCTCACGAGCAGGTTGACCTTTGCTAACCTTGGATAAATTGCTGCGGGTTTTGTCTATCAGCCCTAAGTCATTTTGGATCAATGGAAAGGCGGGGTCGTCGACATGAGTCAAGGTAAAACTCAATATACGCTCAGCTTGGCGAATCATCTTGTCACGTGGCATATCAGCGCGATTGGCTTCGAGCCAATTGCGCCAAAAACGGGTCATCTGATCACTCAAATGACTGGCCTCTAAATTGTCATGATTGCCAAGCATGAGATAAGCCTTGAGCGCATTATAAGCATCTTCAACGTCTGTGGGGTCCGACTGGATATAAGTATCATTGGCAGCATCAGAGGTGTCATCAGTGCTTGAGTCTTCTGTACGGACTACTAATTGATCGGCATTGGTATTTACTTCGGTCAAAAACGTTTCGATATTTTGTTTGGTCGGCGCTAAGACGATGATGCTGATGCCGTTATAATATTCTGCTAACAGTTTTTGCTTAAGCTTATCGCCTTGATAGAGACCAAATCTTAGAGAAATTGGTTTGTCGTCTTCGTAGCCTTCAAGCTGCTCGATTCGACTTTGTAGAATATTGAGCGACTCAAGCTGGGATTGTAGATCACCATTAGAATTTTTTTGTAGCGCTGCGACTTGCTGTAAGTCAGCCACGACACGCTCAGTGAGCTGTTTATTATTGGCATAAGACCATGTCCACAGACCGACAGCTGCACACAAAGTCACGACAGCAGCTAGCGTTGCAAGCGCGCGATGACTGCGCTTGTGTCGGTTTTTATGCTGCTTGACCAAATGCTTGTCTTTTAAAATGACTTTGGAAAATAGATCTTGTAAAAAGTAAGGCTTGTCTGCAGCTTCTTGCTGCGCATTGAGCGGTATAGCTGGCGGGTGCAAATCGTAATTTTGTACCATTTGCAACGTCATTTGGCTGCTAACTTGCCCGTCTTGCAAGGCGCTGGTGAAGTAAAATCCACGCAATATGGGCTTAAATTGAAAGGGGTTGTCTTCGAACAAAGCATGCATCAGCGTCCGTATCATGGGACGTAATGATTGAAATTCCATTGGGAAGGTCATTAGACTGGGAGATACCGTGCGCTGATGACGTAAAGATAGCTTAGTGGTGCTCAAATCTTTTAGACCATTGACCAAGATACCAAAATGCTCTTCGAATACGTCCGTAATATTGATGTTTTCTGGGTCTTCAGGGTAGGGGATGGTCGCGCCCCATACTTGGCTGCGCTCTTCTTGCTCATAGTCATTAAAGAAGTCACGGAAGCCTGAAATCAAATCCATTTTAGTAAAGACCACATAGACAGGCGCATAAACTTCTAACTGTTCAGTTAAGTCTTGCACACGGCTGCGCAGATTCTTGGCCAAATCCAACGCATAGTTTGGATCATTTTTGGTGAGCTCGGCGATACTGACCGCGATGATGATGCCATTGATCGGTGCTTTAGGTCGATTCTTTTTGAGTAGGTTTAAAAACGACAACCATTCTGAGCGATCTTCTTCATAAACGGAGTAACGTCCTGCGGTGTCGAGCAAGATACCTTCAGTCGAAAAAAACCAATCGCAGTTACGTGTACCGCCCACGCCTTTAACGGATAGCTTATTCCCTTGTTCCATAAATGGAAATTTTAAGCCAGAGTGTAGCACTGCAGAGCTTTTGCCTGCTGCAGGATTACCAATGACCATATACCACGGCAGCTCATATAACGCCGCTTTGCCTGTTTGATCGCCTATCTTAGACTTGCGAATGGTTTTAATGGCATCTTGCATTTGCTGACGTAGCGCTTGCACTTCTTGGGCATTTTCATCTTTGGCCACATGAGGGCTATCGTTACCTTGGCTCTCGTTGCCATTATCCTCCACTAAGTTTGCCAGCTCATCTGAGGCAAGCTTACGTTTTTTCCACAGGTAATAAGCAAGCGTCCCTAGCACCGTACATGTGATTAGGACGCCAAGGATTATGACAAAGGTTTTAATAGTCACATAATCATAAAGTAAGACTAGAGCGACTATGATCCCCAGTGCTAATAATACTCTTGGGTTATAGATAAGATGAAAAAACCTTGAAAACATGCGTGCTACCTAGTGTGAACTTAAGATAATAAAACGAGTATTTACCACGACAAAGCATTATTAAAACTACTACTCAGATATTTGAAAAGAGTCTGCCAACCAAAGCATATTGCAATGCTTATGTTGAGTAATTAAAAATAACCTGTCTGACTCTTGTTGGTCTTCTTTGGCTAAGTCAATGAATAACGATAAGCTAATAAATGGCTTCAACCAATTATTCAATGGCATATAATGCCCTAAATGATGTTCGTTTACTAGAGCGCCTTGTGCTATAAATGCTTCAAGAAAGCTCATATACGTTGATAAGTCATACGGCTGCTTTAATGGATTAATGTCTGACATAGCGGTAATTTTCATGTCTTCTATAGGAACATTAGTTCTGTTATTTTCTTTGTTATTGATATCAGACGATTTTTTTGTGGGCTTTGTTGTCTGTTTATCAGTGGCTTTTAGCGCGGTCGTATTGGTCGGAGACAGTGAAAGCGTATTATCTATTAGTAGGTTTTTGATGGCCGTTAAATGATTCAAATAGCGACGTTTATCACTCACAAGCTCAGTGGGACGAGCTGTACCTATCTCGGTTAATAAAATACTGGTGCTGGCGTCAATATTGAGTAGCTCTTGAGCCGCTTGATTAAAGAATAGCAACAGCGCACCCGCCTCAGTAGGAATAATATTGGTCATTTGCTCAGAATATAAATAAGTGTCTAACCATTCTTCACTTATCTGTGAATCTGCAATGAGAATTAAGCAAAGATCAGGCACAGTTGACTTAGATAAAGGAAGCAGATGTTTATTGATGAAATCTGCAGGTGTGGCAATTAGGGTATTGTTAGCACTATTATTTGCTACGATGTTTGCGGCGTCAGTGCCGTCAGTCATGATTGTCGTAACAGCAAGCCGTGTATCGGGAATACCGTAAGTTGCTAACTGTTCTTTTATGGTCGCTATCAAAAATGCTGTATCGGCGCTGGCAGGTAAGCATAAATAGATAGGCAGATTGGCTAAATGACCAGCAGAGGCTGCTGTCATTGTGTCATCACTGTTCTCTTTACTGCTGTTATTTGCATTACTTGCTTCGTTGGCACTCACCAAATAATGTTGCTGCCATGCAGGATGAATATCAATGGCTGCATTGGACTGGGTTGTATTTTTTTGATGATGTTGGTGAAAGTGTTCGGCGAGGTTAGACAGTATTTCTTCGCTCAAGCCTAGCTGCTCATAAATTAATGCCTGTAACCGTAAAGTAGTCTCATTTAACGCTGCTTTACGTTCGGTAAATCTCTCCTCATTAAGATGGCTGTCTAAATCACTGTCTGAATAGCCGCCGTCAAACTCTGAATCTGCTAAATAGGCATTAGTAGAGATATTAGGATATGGTAGGGCGGCGGCATCAGTGAGTCTTGCGATCGGTTTTACCAACATTGGCATACCATCAATATCTGTCAAATTCTCGCTCAATACGGTCAGATCTTCGTCATTGTCCACCACCTCAGACCAGCGGTCACCTTCTGGTAGGCAGACACGGCTATAGACAAACAGCTGATAGGTATCGGGCGACTTAATAGTCTCTGTTTTATCTGCTGTTCCATCAAGCATCTCTGGCGTATCGGTTGTTTGCTTATCGAGTTTTTTTTGCCACCATAAGAGCGCCATGATAGAGCCAAGAAACAATAAAGGAATAGTAACAAACCACAGTAATAAGCCAGATGAAGTCAGCTGTCGCGCATTGTCTTTAAAGTACATCCAGACCAATATGAGATACAACACCAAAAGCATGACTAAAATAGATCGGCCGTATGACAGTATTTTTTTTGCGCCCACTTATTTAAACTCCTTATTTGTTGGGTTTTTATTGTGATTATTACTATGCATCCAAGCTTCATGATCTGAATTTTATGATAGTTATAAGCTTATTTTTGCTATATTGATTGACTTTATTTGTCTTTTTTTTATGATTTAGCTCGTATCAAAATAATCGCTTTGAGAGTTTTGTTGTGCTGTAAAAATAGATAACCAGTGAGCCTTGTCTGCATTATTAAGTAAATTTTTATAATGAAACAATATTATAAAGCTGTCTGTAGACAACATAATTGAGAGAAATAAATAAAAATTAGTGTAATTAAGTTAGCTTTATTTTAAAAGGGGATGATTTGTCTATATAATACTGGCGAAATAGTAATTATCAACGCCTGTTTATTATTATTTTGTTTTTATCGTCTCAACTGTCGCTGACTCTTGCCTATGATTTACTTGACTGTATCGGTCTTTACATTGCTCTCTATCATTATGATTATCATGCTTTTTGATCGGCAGCTATGTGGGCGACTATTAGATAAGGCAATGATTTTTTTTCATCGATTGCCTAGTCTAAAATTCAAGCGTCCATCAATAAAGACACCAAAGAAGGCACTTCATTATCGTATCAAGCCATTTATTCGTTTTATTTCAGATATAGATATTTCTCGTATTCCAGTAATATCGGCACTGTCTTTATTGATTGTCATGGCAACGGTTGGATTGTGTTATGCCCTGATTACCAATCATTCTCTGGAGGTTTATCATGCCAAAGATACAATGGCTAGCACGACAAATTCGCAAATTAGTCAACTACTAATAGGAGAGCGTCTGCGTCCGCCGCCGCCGCCGCCAGAGGAGCTGTTTGCTGAACTAGAAGCCGAGATTGCAAGCTATCAAGCTGACAAGACAGAGGAAGGATATTGGCCAGATAATCAGACGAATGTGTCCCAGATTGATAGGCCGCTAATGCTCCTTGAGCCTGACTTGTCTGAATTAAACACGCAAGATCATAGCACTGGCTACTCAGGTGACATGTTGGCCTCACACCTAAATAATGGTCATATCAATATCAAAAATGCTGACCGTAATTGGCAAAAAATGAACTCGGACTTTGTTCAACGGCTGTTGACTGTGTATAAAGTAATGAGTGACCAATACGGCTATGACATGGTTCTATTAGAAGGCTATCGTAGCCCTGCAAGGCAAGCAAGGCTATTGAAAAAAGGCACTCATGTAACGAAGGCAGGCTCATACAAGAGCTATCATCAGTTTGGTTTAGCAGGAGATAGCGCCTTTATCAGAAATGGCAAGATTGTCATAAGTGAAAAGGACCCTTGGGCGATGCGAGGCTATAAATTATATGGTAAAGTAGCCAAATCTGCCGGACTTGTGTGGGGTGGTGATTGGCGCATGATGGATCTTGGGCATGTCGAGCTGCGTAAAAAAGGCGTGCTCGGTCGCCCAGAAATGGCAGAGATTTTGACCAAACAATGATAACAATAAGGTTATAAGGTAAATTGAAAATATGAGTAAATGTATGACATTGCCGATGGCATTAATCGCCACTGGTTGCTTGCTAAGTGGTGTGCTCGCCGGATGCAGCACTGATAAGTTGAGTAAGTCAAATGACAAGGTGTCGGCGATGGCAGGCGAGTCTCCTACTGGGGATGCCATGAGTCGTATCTTTGATAATGGCAAAAATAGTGCTGATTTGCAAAGCTTAAAAGCGCAGTTAGAACAGCAACAGCAGCAGCTTGCGACCATGAGTGCTGAGCAGCAAGCATTGCAAGAAAAACTGAAGCGCCAGCAGATAACCCTGAGTATCAACCCCACCGCTAATGCCAATGCAGGGCGTACCAAAATAGGTACAGCAAGTACCGCCTATATTGCATTTTTGGAAGAAGAGGGTCAGTTTACGGATATTGAAGCGCTGGCTGCCAAAGAAGTCAGTATTATTCCAAATCGCGAGAGCAGTCTGACAGTGAATATTCCACAAGATGCACGCTTTATCGCCATTAAAGTGGGGCTGAGATATACCAAAAAGCGCTCGCAGTTACTTATTCCACTTGCTAGTCTCAGTTTTGATACGCCACTGGCGCTCAATATTGGTGCATGCGATGTCAGCATTACGGAGGGTATTGACCCAGCGCTGGAACCTACATTTACCACCAAACTTAAATATTATCAGCAGCCACTAGTCAGCTGTTCGTAGGAGATTGTCTTGAGTAAAAACAGGGTATTATGGGGAGAGGGGTTGTTTTTGCGACCCCAACATTTTCAGATTCAAGACACTTATCATGACTCGCAGCGAGCATTGAGTATGATGCTGGTGAATCCTTATGCTTATGGGATATCTGAAGTTCAGATTGATACGCAACTTTTGGAAAGCAATTTACTAAGCTTTCAAAGTATTTATGCGGTATTGCCCGATGGCACAATATATCAAGCGCCTCGTACCGACACTTTACCAAAATCCATTACCTTAGATACCCAAGACAATGGCGATGAGGTTTTCGTATTTTTGAGTTTAGAGATTGTCCATAGTGGCGGCAGCAATATACAGACGGATCGTAGTGACAACCCAGCACGCTATGTAAGGGGCGCTATTGAGACACAAGATCTATATAGCCAAGCCGCTGAAGCAGTCATTGACGTGATTAAACTGTCGCCGAGTTTGCAGTTAAGTCATTCTGCGCAAACGCCTAGTCAAGATACCATGTCTTTATTGGTCGCTAAGCTCGTGCGTACCACCCAAGGTATCTATCAAGTCGATGATGATTATATCGTCCCGAGTGTGCATATTACGAGTAACCCTGCACTTATTGGTCATGTATATCGTTTGATGACGATGATTAATACCAAATCTACGTCATTGTATGACCATCATCGGCAATCTAACAATGACTTACTGGAATTTCGCTCCTCAGATATTGCCTCTTTTTGGCTATTGCATACGCTAAATACCGCATATTCTCAGCTCAGTCATTTATACAATAATGCCAAACTACATCCAGAACGCCTTTATGAAGCACTATTAAATGTCGCCAGCCAATTGGCTACTTTTAGCTCATTATATAAGGTGGACGACTTACCTTCTTATCATCACGATAATGCTCATGAGTCGTTTGTCAGTATCATTTTGATCATTCGTGAGCTACTTAATACCGTCATTGCCAGTAACTTTATCTCGATTCCGTTACGTCAAAATAAGCCATCTTATTATATAGGCGAGCTGAGTAGTGACAAGATCACACGTGGCTCACAGCTGTATTTGTCTGTTAGCTCATCATTACCGATGCACGAGCTTATCGACATCGTACCACGCCGATTTAAGATTGCGACGCCTGACTCAGTAGAGAAACGTGTCTTATCAGCGCTGCCAGGCTCTCCTATTTCGCATGTCAGTCAAGTACCCAGTGCGATACCAGTGAGACCAGGCTTTAGCTACTTCACCATTGAACCGGTAGGCGAGCTATATGACGAAATGCTCAAATCTGAATCTATTTGTATTTATGTGCCAAATGGCTTTGATGATTTAAAAATAGAGCTAATGGCTATCGTACAGTAGTTCTTTGAGTCTCTATAGGTGCTAAGGTTGCAAGATGAATATGAACTAAATAGTATTTGAAATAACAAGCATTAGGAACAATCATGTCAGAGAATAATTCAATGGGTTCTGCACCTTCGTTGTTAGATTCAGGCGAGGTGGCTTCAAAGGTCTCAGCAACTGGTTTGGATAAACGTATCAGCAGTCAGTCGCTGGTAGACATCATGTATGACGGATTTTACTTGGTGTTTTTATTGCGTAATCATTATTTCAGCACTGAGCCGCGACAATTTCGTCAAAAAATATATGATTTTTTAGACAAGTTCGAGAGTAATGCCCGCAAAAGAGGTTTTTTGTCAGAGGATGTTCATGAGGCGAAATACGCTTACTGTGCACTGATTGATGAGACCATCATGACCTCGCAGGAGCTAGAGTTTCAAACTCTGAAAGATGCTTGGGAGCTAAATCCTTTGCAGCTGGATTTATTTGGCTCACAAATTGCTGGGAATGAGTTCTTTGAGCGCTTAGATGGTCTACGCGAGCAAGGAGAAAGGCGTCTACCCGCTTTGGAGGTTTATCACTATGCGATGCTGCTTGGCTTTCAAGGGAAATATCGTTTAGAAGCGCCCGAGAAAATTCGTTATCTTATCTCCCGCTTAGGTGATGAGATTGAGCATCTACGGGGTAATAAGAACGAGTTTTCGCCATTTTGGGCGATACCTGACCAAATCAAACACACGCTCACGAGCGAAACGCCACTATGGGTCATACTCACAGTCATGGCAGTGTTGTTGACCGCAATATTTGCCACCATGTGGCAGTTTACCAATAGTTTCTCGAATGAGCAGCTGTCAGCATACGATAATGTGATTCAAGAAAACAAAGAGCAAGCTCATATCTCAATTTTCCTACCTTAATTATTTTCCTTACTTTAAATGCTAACTTTTTTAACAGTTTTTATTTCAGCTGCATACGTTGTGCTGAAATAAAAACCGTTAGGACAGCAAGGTAATGATTGTTATATCGTTGGCTACTTATTTTTCTACTGGGTTTTATATAAGTTTCTTCATGCCAATAAAAATAGCAGCCATAAAAAAACCCTCATCAAAGAGATGAGGGTTTTGGCAAATGCCATAATTGAATTAAAGATAATTCAAGAAATTTACAACTAAAATGTGGCTCTCCAACCTGGGCTCGAACCAGGGACACACGGATTAACAGTCCGTTGCTCTACCAACTGAGCTATTGGAGAATAAGCTGCAAGTGTTTAAAACCTTACAACGAGCCTTAGAAGTCTCTAACGAGTTCTTGCTAAGTGGGGCGTATTCTAGCAAAAATAAAAAATACGTCAAGCCTTTTTTGCATAATTATCAAAGATTATTATTTTAATAAGGTTATAAGGTGTTTTTCGAGGTTTTTTGCCAAAAAATCTAGCAATTGCGAGATGAATAAAAAAACGCCACATAGAGGATAGGTGGCGTCTTCGTTTATAAGCACATTTTTAAGCACATGTCTAAGCGTAGTAATTTTAAGACAGTGGCTGTTTAGTCTTTATTCAGCAACGTCTAAATCAGCTACCGCTTTTTCGATACGTGATAAGGCATCTTTTAGCGTCGCTTCATCAGTCGCGTAAGAGATACGCATATAGCCACCGAGACCGAAGGCGTCACCAGGCACCACTGCAACGCCAACTTTCTCTAATAACCATTCTGAAAACTCAGTACATGATGATAGGCCTGCGGCTTTGATGAGTGGTACGATATTTGGATACACATAGAATGCGCCATCAGGACGCAGGCAAGTAATCCCTTTGATCGCGTTCAAACCATCAACAACTAGGTCACAGCGCTTCTCAAAGGCGGCTACCATCGGCTCTAGTACGCTTTGATCACCACTGATCGCTGCTTCTGCAGCCACTTGGCTGATAGAAGTTGGGCATGAGGTAGATTGTGACTGTACCTTTTTCATCGCCCCAATCAGTTCGGCAGGGCCACCGGCGTAACCAATACGCCAACCAGTCATCGCATAGGCTTTTGACACGCCATTTAAAATAATCGCCCGCTCTTTTAGCTCAGGTGCTGCATTCAAAATATTGTAGAACTTATCACCCGTCCAGCGGATGTGCTCATACATGTCATCTGAAACAACATAGACTTGTGGGTGCTTTTTCAGCACTTCAGCGATGGCTTTTAGCTCGTCCAACGTGTAAATCATACCTGTTGGGTTAGAAGGGCTGTTCAATACCAACATTTTGGTTTTGTCAGTGATGGCATCTTCTAGCTGCTCAGGGGTGATTTTGAAGTCTTGCTCGGCTGGACATTTAACGATGACTGGCACGCCTTCGGCAATGATGACCATGTCAGGATAGCTGACCCAGTAAGGTGCTGGGATGATGACTTCGTCGCCAGGATTGATAAATGCTTGGGCAAGGTTAAAGAATGATTGCTTACCACCGACGGATACTAGGATTTCATTTGGCTCATAGCTAATGTCGTTATCACGTTTGAACTTTTCAATAATGGCTTTTTTGAGCTCTGGCGTACCATCGACAGCGGTGTATTTGGTAAAACCGTCATTAATAGCATCGATTGCTGCTTTTTTGATGTGTTCAGGGGTATCAAAATCAGGTTCACCAGCGCCCAAACCGATAATATCTTTACCAGCTGCTTTTAGCTCTTTGGCTTTATTAGTAATTGCTAGCGTGGGTGATGGTTTAATGTTATTAACACGGTTAGACAGTTGCAACTCGCTCATGAGAGATCCTTTTTATAGTGGAGTGGGATTGATGAAGCGCTATTATTAATTATATAACGTTTTATATGTTATCAGGACACGATGTCAGACAGTTTAAAAAACTGTCGCAACGAAAGTTCATTTTTGAAAATGAATAACGGTCAATAAACATAATCGCTTCTAACAGGATGGATATTTTCATTATAAACACGCTGATTAATCAGCCATTTAATTCAAAGATACTTTTGATTTTTAGTATTGTAGCATGCCGTAATTAGGCTGTCTTATAAGGCTAGTAACATAAAATGACGGACTTATGAGCAATTTCTCCGGTGCGCTAGAACATGCAAGTTCAGTCAGTTAAGAGACGTATTGATTGCGAAACCACAACAATAAACCTATAGCCTTGCGCTATGATTGTTTAGATTTAATAAAAAAAATGGATGATACCTTAATAAAATAAGGTCAATGCTATCAGCTGAAACAAGATAACAGGTAAGTATTTAAGATTTAGATACATGGTGTGTTTTGTACTATCAGCACAAATAAAAGGATGTTTACGATGACTGGCTCTATTAAGAAATTACATATACTGATTACTGGCGCGACGTCTGGTATTGGCAATCAATTAGCCAAAGACTACCTACTAGAAGGTCATTATGTCTATGCCGTTGGTCGTGACGATGAAGCATTGGCTGAGCTTAAAGCATTAGGAGCAGAAACCGTTAATTTAGATCTCATGGATCGAGAAAAGGTCATCGAAGCTTTTGAGAAAATCGCAGAGGTTGATTTGGCGATTTGTGGCGCTGGTATGTGTGAGTACCTAGATATGCCAGATTTCGATAGTAGTGTCTTTATGAAAGTCATGTCGGTAAATATGGGCACATTGTCGCATGCTATCGAAGGGGTGTTGCCAAAATTAATCGCCTCAAAAGGTCGCTTGGTGGGAATTGGTTCAGCCTCTGCTTATGTGCCGTTTGCTCGTGCCGAAGCTTATGGCAGCTCAAAGGCTGCCATCCATTACCTAATGAAAACCTTGCAAATTAGCCTTGCACCGTATGATGTGTCGGTCAGCTTGGTCATACCTGGTTTTGTAGAAACCCCAATGACCAAACAGAATGATTTCCCCATGCCGTTTATCCAGACAACAGCGCAGGCAAGCCAAGCCATCCGCGATGGAATAGAGAGTGGGCATGATGTTATCGAATTTCCCAAAAAGCTCACTTTACCATTAAAGGCGCTTGGTACATTGCCAGATTTGGTGTGGCAACAAGTCAGTGAAAAGCTCAATAAAAAGTAATTTATCATTATCAACAAAAATATCATCCATTATAAAAATAGCAAAAATATAGAAGGGAATGCTTTTATGCCGTTTATCCGTTTCAAGCGTGCAAATAACCAAAAAATAGCCAACGACAATACAGTAAAAAATTCAGACTATCAGTCAGCGCAAAAACGTATCGCCATTATCGGCTCGGGGGTGTCTGGCCTGACCTGTGCTCATTATCTGGTGGCACAACATGAAGTAACGGTATTCGAGGCTAATGATTATATCGGTGGGCATGTAAATACCATCGATGTCGCGCTACAAGATGGCAAAAAAGCAAAGAGTAGCAATGTAGAGAGCAGTGCTATAGATACTGGGTTTATCGTCTTTAATGAGCGTACTTATCCCAATTTCTTTCGTCTACTTCATGAGTTGCAAGTGCCGTTTCAATCGACTGACATGAGCTTTTCTGTAAAGAATACAGCGCGCCATTTTGAATATAATGGCCATACACTCAATACGTTATTGTCGCAGCGTAAGAATGTCCTCAATCCAAAGTTTTGGCGATTCATCAAAGATATTTTACAGTTCAATAAGCATATCAAGCAGCTACGCCAAGACTACGAAATGGCACGTACTCAAGGGCAAGATGTCAGCATTTTTACTGAGCAAACCCTAGGTGACTATCTCACACAGCAGAAGTACGGTCAGCTGTTTACCGATAACTATCTACTGCCGATGGTTTCTGCTATTTGGTCAACCAGTCTGGATGAAGTGCAAGATTTCCCATTGGTGTTTTTTGCGCAGTTCTTTGACAATCATGGTTTGCTCGATGTGGTCAATCGTCCGCAATGGTTTACGATCAAAGGTGGCTCAAAACAATACGTTAATAAATTGATTCCGCGATTTATCAAAGCGGGCGGTAAGGTGAGAGTAAACAGCCCAGTACAGTCTGTGGTTCGTGATGGCGATCAGGTATTATTGACGGTTCAAAATAAAGGTAGTGCTGATAACACTATCGAGAATCTTGTATTCGATGAAGTTGTTTTTGCTTGTCATGCAGATACTGCGCTCAAAATTTTAAAAGATGCCAGTAACGATGAGACTGAAGTTTTGAGTCACTTCCGCTTTACCAAAAATACAGCTGTACTGCATACCGATATCAGTGTGCTGCCGAACAAGCCATTGGCATGGGCCAGCTGGAATTATCTGATAGATGAGAATCTCTCGAATAAAACTGCGCGACAATCAGCTGCTGAAAACAATACTGAAAAATCGCAAATATCAACAAAACCAGTGCTGACTTATCATATGAATATCCTACAACGCTTGACCAAAAAGCACAATTACTTGGTTACGCTTAATCCAGCAACTGTTAATAAAAGTGTTGATGACAAGCAAGTCATTAAGCGCATCGATTATAGCCATCCAGTGTTTGATTTAGCGATGATAGAGGCGCAAAGTAAATGGTCAAGTATCTCTAGTAACGGCTTGCACACGCATTTTTGCGGGGCCTATTGGTTTAATGGTTTTCATGAAGATGGCGTGCGCAGTGGTCTACGTGTCTGTCAGGCGCTTGGTCTTGATATTGATATAAAAGATGAGGTTGACCGAGCTCATTTACCTGATGCTGATAGCGCACATACGCCGTTTCGTTATAAAGACCTGCCGGTAAAGGCGGATACCAAATTGCGCGCACTTAATAAGCGTGAGGTTGTCACGGCGGCTACCAATCAGGAGTTGGTTGAGTATGCTGAGCGCTTACAGAGTGCCGTTGCTGGTGATACCAACCAACATAAAAAACGCAGTTTATTTGGTCGCCGTAAAGTGCAGTGATTTTGGGAGTGAGATCAACGAACACTATTGAAGAGAATGCTATGTCTATTGAAACCGACACGCCTAATAAGCTGTTACCCCATCAGTTATTTCGTGGGACGACTTGGCACAGTCGGTTACTGCCAAGTGTACATAAATTTGCGTACCCATATCGTTATTGGGGCATCAATATCAGCGCATTGGCTATAGGACAGGAACTGCCGGAAGTAAGCACAGGTATTGGTGGCAAAAATAAGATTGTAAGAAGGCTGTTTTCAAAAGGGCGACTGACCAAAGGATTGCCATTATTTTCAGCAAAGAAAAAAGCCTTGCAGCAGTTTTGTCCTGATGATTATTTACAGGGACAACCTTTACAAGAATCAAATAGCCTAAGTAATTGCTCAATAAGTGATAATCATGATAATTATCGTACAAATCCTATTCAAGCACTTAATCATCGCTTAAGCCAAGCGTTTATTGAGCAAGCGGGTAGTGCACCAACAGGCGATATTATTGGTATGCTCGTTTGCCGTAATGCTGGTATGTATTTTAGCCCAGTTAATTTTTACTTAGGTTTTGATGAGCAGCAGATGCCTTCCCACTTATTAGCTGAAGTCTCTAATACACCATGGGATAAGCGTCATTATTATGGGTTTGCACTCAATGGCGTGGATACTGAATTTTGTCATGATAAAAATTTTCATGTATCACCTTTTAATCCGATCGATCAGCTATATCGTTGGCAGGTTAGGGTAAAGCAACAGCCGGATAATTGCTTGCAAGTTCGTATTGCTATTGATATCAGCGATGAGCGCGGTGAGGTATTAAAAACGGGTATAAAAATGGCTGGCGTTCCAATGACCGCAACAACGATTCGAAATAGTCTGCGAAAAAATCCGTTAATGAATCTGACTTCTGTAACCCGTATTTATTGGCATGCTTTCAAGCTTTATGCGATTAAAAAAGTGCCTTATATTCATTATGATGAAAAGCTAGCCGATAGCAAACAGAACAAAGCACCGAATCCAAAAGAGATTCTTTGATTATTGAAGGGCTAAAGAACAGTTAAAGATATTTATCAGCTTAACGCTCAAGCATAGAGCATTTAAACAAGGACGAATATACGATGTCAGCACGACCAACCGACCGAGCACCCGTTTCGACATTAGGGAAATTGACCACACAGATGAGTAAGGTCGTTAATGAGAGCGCCGTTTTTCAGCCCGTTAGTGCGGGGATGAATCAGTTGGCAAGAAAACTTATCTTTCGCGCATTAGCGCATATCCAGTTTGGTAGCCTGACTATAGTCGAAGCATTCAGCGCGCAAGCACTTAATACCGTTAGCTTTGGTAAAGTGTCCGATACTGTCGCGAGCAGTTCGGCAGTTGGTCGCCATTCACTACACGTCACCTTGATGATTCACGACCCTGCTGTCTATCGGCAGCTGTTGCTTGGCGGATCTATTGCGCTAGCGGACAGTTATATTAATGGTGAGTGGGATACGAACGATTTGACAGGATTGATTCGGTTGGCAGCGCGTAACTTGGCGGTGTTGAATAAATTAGAAAGTCGCTTTGCAGGCGTGAGTAAGGCCTTTGAAAAGGCGAAACATCGGCTACGTAGTAATGATAAGTCTGGTGCCAAGTCCAATATTTTAGCGCATTATGACTTGGGCAATGATATGTATCAGCGGTTTTTGGACGATACGATGATGTATTCAGCAGCAGTATATCGTACGCCTGATGTATCACTGAGCGCAGCACAGCAGCATAAACTGGCGCTCATTTGTCAGCGATTACAATTGACGCCTGATGATCATGTGATAGAAATTGGCACAGGATGGGGCGGTTTTGCTATTTATGCCGCCACACATTATGGCTGTCACATAACGACGACGACCATCTCTGACGCCCAGTACGATGAAGCACAGCGCCGAGTCAAAGCGGCAGGACTGTCTGATAAAATTACACTGCTGAAGCAAGATTACCGTGAGCTGACGGGGCAGTACGACAAGCTAGTCAGCATCGAGATGATTGAAGCCGTTGGACACGAGTACTTGCCGACGTTTTTTGCCAAATGTAATAGCTTGCTCAAACCCACAGGGCTGATGGTGCTGCAAGCGATTACTTTTAATGATCAAAACTACCAAGATTATGTTAATTCAGTCGATTTTATCCAGACGCACATTTTCCCCGGTGGTTGTTTGCTCTCTAATCAAGAGCTAAACAATCAGTTTACTGAACAAACCGACATGGTCATCAAGCAATTACATGATTACGGTTTCGACTATGCCCATACCTTGCGTGATTGGCGTGCCGCGTTTATGGCGCAGCGTGAAGAAATTAAAGGGCTTGGTTATGATGATGCCTTTATTCGCTTGTGGGAGTTTTACTTTTGCTACTGTGAAGGTGGATTTTTAGAGCGTACTATCGGCGTGGTACAGTTGACCGCAGTGAAGCCAGATAATATTGATGTGATGCATTTTTCCGATTTGTCTTCTCATGATACTCTCACCGATGAGCAAAGCAGCCGCCTGATTCACGATATTATGAATTCTGATGAGAGTGGTAATGCCAATAGTGATAGCCAAGATGCCTCCAAACAAAATATCGTGTTTTAATAAGTGGTGTCTTAACAAGCTGTGTCTTAACAAGCGACGACGGAAACAAGCTGGAATTAAAAAATGCTAATTAAAAGGATGTGATTATGGGTTATGTATTTGTATATCTGGCTGCTGTGATTATATTTTTGGGTATTGACGCAGTTTGGCTTAAGACCATGACTGGCTTATTTTATGAACAACGTATCGGGCATCTGCTTGCCGATGAGCCAAACATGATTGCTGCTGGCGTGTTCTATATGTTTTATCTACTGGCTCTCTGTATCTTGATTTTATATCCACAAATCAAAGCAGGTGCTTCGATTGGTCATATCTTCTTGCTTGGCGGCTTGATAGGGCTGATGGCTTATGGTACTTATGACTTTACCAGTTTAGCGTTGTACAAAGGTTTTACACTGGACACAGCGCTGGTCGATTTTGCTTGGGGCGGCATCTTGACAGGTTCAGTGAGCGCCATTGTCGCTTGGCTTGCTTATCGCTTTCATTGGCTGAGTTAAAGTTAAGTAGCTTAATTTTTACATAACCTAGACCATTCAATGACAGAGGGCCGTTTGTGCTCTCTTGTGAGCTGCTGTATAAATGATACCTATTATAAATAAGTGTTAAACCATTCAAGGATTTTTATGCCGCAATACAATACTAGCTCGACTGCCAAAAAAGCCCCGTTAAACCATGAGCTATACATGTCGATACTCATGACGCCTGATATGGCGAATTTTATTGGCAATGTGCATGGTGGTGATTTGCTTAAGATGCTCGACCAAGTCGCTTATGCTTGCGCCAGTCGCTATAGTGGTAATTATGTGGTGACGCTGTCTGTCGACCAAGTGATGTTTCGTGAACCTATATATGTTGGCGAACTGGTAACTTTTGCGGCAAGTGTCAACTATGTAGGGAATACTTCGATGGAGATTGGCATTCGCGTCGAAGCAGAAGACGTCCGCGCTCGTACCGTACGCCATACCAACAGCTGCTATTTTACGATGGTGGCTATCGATGATAATGGCAAACCCACACCTGCGCCACCACTTGAGATCAAAAATCCTATGCAGCAGTGTCGTGCTGATGCCGCTCTAGAGCGTAAAAACCTGCGTCTGGAAAGCTCACATCGTCCAAGCTGCGATATAACAAATATGGTTGGGGAACTGGCTAATCTTCATGATCGTTAAGATAAGTAGACCATGTGTAGTAAGTTAAAAGGCTTTCAATATATGATCTATTTGTCTGATTGAATATATAAATATCTGCGTTCAAAAAGCCTATATCGAGACCATTATGAGCTTAAAATCATCGGAAACCGAGTCACATAATCCTATTTCTCATCAGTCAGCGCCGCGTAATAGTCGTGCTCGGGGTACTGGCACGCTCATTAACGCTGCCACTGCTGATGGTGATTCTCGTTCTGGATTAGACAGTGCTTCTCAGTCAGCAACCAATAAAGACAAGCAACATTCCGCTTCATTGGTAACGGTATTAATTGCCGTTGGTGCCAACCTCATCATTGCGATTGCCAAAACGGTTGCAGCATTTATGACAGGTTCTGCTTCTATGATCGCAGAGTCAGCGCATTCGTGGGCAGATGCAGGTAACGGCACCTTATTAATTGTCGCCGAGAAAAAGGCGATCAAACCTGCTGATGAGAGTCATCCGCTCGGCTATGGTAAAGAAGCTTATGTCTGGTCGATGATTGCTGCTTTTGGTGTCTTTATGGCAGGTTCGATTGTCTCCATTTATACTGGTATCACTGAGTGGAATGCTGCGGAAAGTGAGACCAACTATACCATCGGCTTTATTATATTGGCGGTCGCGTTTGTGCTCGAAGGGTTTTCATTAGGGCAAGCTTACTTACAAAGCAAAAAGCATGGTGAAGCGATTAATGTCAGCGCTATTGGCTATGTGGTCGATACGTCAAATCCTACTTTACGTGGTGTATTCTTTGAGGATTTAGCGGCTGTGATTGGCTTGGTTGTCGCTGCTACTGCTATGGGTATGCATGCTTATACGGGACAGCCGTTTTGGGATGCGTTAGGTTCTATCGTTGTCGGAATATTATTGGGTGCGGTAGCTATATTTTTAATTAGCCGTAATCGTGACTTTTTGGTCGGTTATAAAGTATCAGAGAGAATACATGACTATGCGTTGAGCGAGTTACTTAATCATCCAGATATCGATAGTGTTTCGTATTTACATTTGGAGTGGGTAGGACCAAAAAAAATATTTATGGTGGCAGCAGTCGATATCGCTGGCAATCAAAAAGAAAAAGAGATTGCCCAAAAATTCGAAACTATCGAAAGTCAGTTCCGTGCCAACCCTCTATTTCAAGAAGCTATCCTGACTTTATCTGTACCCAATGCTGAAACTTTGAGCGTACCCAATAGTCATAATCAAGATGCATGATAAAGAGAAAGCAATGTGAAACTAAATCTTCGGTCTGCCATAGAAAGTAACATGGGGTGTTTAATTAGGGTTCGCTCATAGTGCTGGGTCAATATGCCAAGATAATGATCAATGGTATAGGCGATGCCACTGATAAGCAGACGTTGGCGCAAGCTTATATTAAGGCGGCAAAAACTTACTATACGCAAGCGGAAGTTGATGCTCAAATTAATTTTCATCATATGGAAACGGGTCAAAGTATTCTCGCAAAACAGCCACAGATTACAGCAGCCTTTTTAAAGCAATCTTTGCCTGACGATACTAGTGATACAGAAGCACAACTGGTGAGCTTTTACCGCAGATGCAGAAAATAATCCAAGGTGTTTTTTAACTGATAACTGATAACTGATAACTGATAATTTAGCTATTTTAAAACCAGTTTCTGAGCGCCAATCTTAAAGTTAGTCCATAAAAAAAGGTCACTATAAAAGTGACCTTTTTGCTGATAGAGACTATTTCATGGGTATAGCTAATTTAGGTATAAAGTTGTTATTTTTTTGGCGCATTGGCACCGATAAACCAAGCGTCTTTATCAACGATACGGCTTATTTCTGTTAATAAGTCGGCAGTATCTTCATCACCAGCTTCACCAGCCGTGTTAATCGCTTCACGCAATGATGCCGCAATGGTTTTATAACGATTGGTAAGCTCACGAACATGCTGATCGACTTCAGTGATGTCAGTAGGGTAAGTCTCTAAAATAGAGTCCTCAACGACGCGTTTAGAGATACCATTGGCTTTACCGCCAAGGATAACAATACGCTCAGCGACCGTATCATAAGCTTCAGTTAAGCGCTCGTAAGTGTCATCTAATAACTGATGGACACCGATAAAGCCAGTACCTTGCAGGTTCCAATGACATTGCTTGCTGTCCATACTTAAATCAATGAGGTTTGCTAAATTTGCATTTAATAGCTCTACCATTTTTTTGGCTGTTTCGTCTGATATTCCACTTGCGTAACGTTCTCTCATGTTTTACTCCACTATGTGTATTATTTTAATGAAAATTCATTTGTTGTTATTGGTATCTTGCTGATGTACTACTTGTTGATTCGTTATAAATAATAGCAGCTTAAATGAATGTTGGAACCCTCAAGCGTTAGGCTTTATTAGGTGGTCGTGTAATGAGTTTGTTAATCATGAAAAGCTTTGTAAATTTAGTGGATATTGTGTGCGTTTTTTATAACGACGGTATTATTTATTCGTTAGAAATAGGGTGTGTGACGTCATGTCTAGGTGCTGGTGTTTCAAGAGAAGAGGGTAAGATAAACCCCCTAATTACCTTTAAAAACCCTAGCTTAGACCCCACATTGTTATAAACCTTCAGAAGAAGAAAGCCATTATGCGAATGCCTGAACCGCGCTCGTCGCGTCAGTTAAATCAATTGGCCACTCAGCTACAGGGCGAAGCTGAAATTAGTGGTGTCAACGCGTCTGGGACGCAAATATCAAGTCGTGCTTTTGAGATGGTCACCGATTTTGAGCCAGCAGGGGATCAACCCCAAGCAATCGAGAAGTTGGTCAACGGTATCAATTCTGGTATGGATGAACAGTTACTGCTGGGTGTAACGGGTTCGGGTAAGACGTATACCATGGCAAAGGTCATCTCTGAGACTCAACGTCCAACCATTATCATGGCGCATAACAAGACGCTTGCTGCGCAGTTATATGGTGAATTTAAGTCGTTTTTCCCTAATAACGCCGTTGAATATTTTGTCAGCTATTATGATTATTATCAGCCGGAAGCGTATGTCGCTGCCAGTGATACCTTTATCGAAAAAGACAGCGCTATTAATGATCATATTGATCAGATGCGTCTATCCGCCACGCGTGCTTTATTAGAGCGTCGTGATGCCATTATCGTCGCATCGGTATCGTGTATTTATGGTTTGGGTGATCCAGAAAGCTATTTAAAAATGCTATTACATGTGGTTGTTGGTGATCAGATAGATCGTACCGCGACTATTAAGCGTTTGGTCGAAATGCAATATACCCGCAATGAGCTAGACTTTGGACGCGGTACGTATCGTTTGCGTGGAGAGCTACTCGATATTTATCCTGCCGAGTCTGAGCAATTGGCGGTACGCGTGCATTTGTTTGACAATGAAGTGGAGAAAATCACTTGGTTTGATCCATTGACAGGTAAAACGGTACGTAGCGTGCCGCGTATTACCATTTATCCAAAATCACACTATGTGACGCCGCGTAATAAGTTAGAAGCTGCCAGCCATACCATTCGTGCTGAGCTTGAGCCGCGTCTGGAGTATTTCCGTGAAAATAATAAATTGGTTGAAGCGCAACGCCTCAAAGAGCGTACTCAATATGACCTTGAGATGATTCAGCAGCTCGGCTACTGCAACGGTATTGAAAACTATTCGCAGCATCTCTCCGGTCGTCCGTCAGGGGAAGCACCGCCGACCTTATTTGATTATATTCCAGAAGATGCATTGCTATTCCTCGATGAATCGCATGTCACTGTTTCGCAAATTGGCGCAATGTATAAAGGCGATAGATCGCGTAAAGAAAACTTGGTTAATTATGGCTTTCGTCTGCCAAGTGCGATGAATAATCGTCCGATGAAGTTTGAAGAGTGGGAGCGCATCAAGCCTAAGACCATATATGTGAGTGCCACGCCTGCATTGTATGAGCTTGAGCATAGTGAGCAAGTCGTTGAGCAAGTCGTTCGTCCAACTGGACTGATTGATCCTGAGATTGAAATTCGTCCTGTATTGACGCAGGTTGATGATGTGTTATCAGAGATTACTAAGCGCCGAGAAAAAGATGAGCGGGTGCTGATTACCACCTTGACTAAGCGTATGTCAGAGGATTTGACCAGTTATCTAAAAGAATACGACGTCAAAGTTGCTTATCTGCATTCGGACATTGATACCGTTGAGCGTATGCAAATCATTCATGAGTTGCGGACTGGCGTGCATGATGTATTGGTCGGCATTAACCTATTGCGTGAAGGCTTAGATATGCCAGAAGTGTCATTGGTCGCAATATTTGATGCCGATAAAGAAGGCTTTTTGCGTTCTGAGCGTGCGCTTATTCAGACCATTGGTCGTGCGGCGCGTCATATCAATGGTAAGGCTATCCTTTATGCTGATCGCATTACCAACAGTATGCAAAAAGCAATAGACGAGACCGACCGTCGCCGTGAAAAACAAGTGGCATTTAACCTTGAGCATAACATCACACCAAAAGGGGCGCGTCGCAGTATTACTGATAAAATCGATACAGGCGAAGACCAGAATGCCAATGACAATCAAGTGATTCCTATCAAGAGCAATCTGCCTGATGTTGATATCAGCATTTTACGAAGTCCTGATTTATTGGCGAAAGAAATCAATCGTCTTGAGAAGCTGATGAAGCAGATGTCACGTGACTTGAAGTTTGAAGATGCTGCAAAAACGCGTGATAAAGTGCTAGAGTTGAAAGCGCATTTAATCTGATAGTGTGGCTTTTAATGAGGCGGTTTCGTTAATAGGAATACGTTGATTTTACTCAATAATGCTGTTTAATTGTGTACTTGTGAGCGTATATTTAACAAAAAGGTGAGTTGCCTATAGCGCAGCTCACCTTTTTTATGGTCTTCTTATGACTAAAATGATTTCGCTTTTATAGGATGTTATTTATAACTAATATTTTGTATTTACAAAACTTGTGTTTATATGAAATGCCACTTAATATGATATCAATGAGAAGTAATAATCTTACAACAACGGACGTTGAGGTACATAATCTATCATGAAAAATAATAAATTCTTAGAATTAAATGCAAATGAAAACTCACTAGGTATGGCAGATTCTGCCAAACAAGCCATTATAGAATCTTTAGATGAGGGCTTTCGTTATCCAGATAATCCCCGTGCG
Organism: Psychrobacter muriicola 2pS; assembly: GCF_904846535.1. NCBI lineage: Bacteria > Pseudomonadati > Pseudomonadota > Gammaproteobacteria > Moraxellales > Moraxellaceae > Psychrobacter > Psychrobacter muriicola. The sequence continues at coordinate 469,352 of NZ_CAJHBC010000003.1, read as the reverse complement.
CAACTCATTAGCAAAATTGCCACCATCCACGGTGTGGCGGAAAACCAAATCTCATTGGGTAATGGCTCGACTGAAAATATTCGAGCTACCTTACAAATGCTGCAAAACAAAGCATTAAAAGAGGGTAGGCAGTTTCAAATGGTGATTCCTGTACCAACGTTTGATTGTGCAGAGATGTATGCAAATTCCATTGGTGTGCCTGTAGTCAAGATACCATTAACCGCTGAAAACTATGATTATGATTTTAATGAACTACAAAAAGCAGCTGACGATTTTGATGGCATTAGCCTACTTTATATTTGCAATCCAAACAACCCAACTGGCATCATTACATCAACGTCAAAGCTTAAAACTTGGATAAGTAATGCACCAAATAACCATTACTTCTTGTTGGATCAAGCTTACTTGGAGTACGTGTCAGACCCAAGCTTTGAGAGTGGGATTGAGTGGGTGAAACAAGGATTGTCAGATAACCTTATTGTTATCCATACTTTTTCAAAGTTATGTGCCTTAGCCGGTATGCGAGTGGGCTACGCGATTTCTAATCCGCAAGCTATTGAGACTGTCGAAGCATTTATGTCTATGGATAATACCAACTTGTCAGGTGCGGTTGCTGCTATTGCGACGTTAAATGATGCCAAGTTTTTAGCGCTAAGTTTGCGCAATACCAATCAGTCGCGCCAGATGATTGAAACAGTATTAGACGATCTTGGCTTGCGTTACTTACCATCACAGACCAACTTTATTTTTCATGAAATAAAAGGAGATTTAAAGGCTTATATCGATAGAATGCGCGACCATGGCGTCAAGGTCGGTCGCGAGTTCCCACCTGTTACAGGCTTCAACCGTTTAACGCTTGGCACGCCTGAGGAGATGGAAGTATTTATCAAAGTGCTAAAAAAATTTCGTGAAAAAGGCTGGGTTTGATTAAGCCAGATAGAATAGTTTCATAATCAGAAAAAGGGAGTAGCCTAGTGTACAGACTCCCTTTTTTATTGAAATAGGATAGGAGAGCCACAGCTAACGTCCTATTTTTACCAACCTTAAACGCAGTTTTACATATCGCACCTTAAAAAATATCACGTCATATTATAGTATGAGTTAATAGAGCACAGGCTACTAACTAAAAGGCGGGTTATATGCTGGTCAGTGGCTGTAAAATTAGATGTGCTAAAGTATATTATAATTTTAAGGTCAGGGATATATCCATGTTTGATATCAAATCGTTCTTTAAAAGAGAAGTAGAAAAAAAGCTCATCAATGTAGACGACTATATTTTTATGCCTGAGCGAGTAGATATGGAACTGGAAGGCGGATCATTAAACTGTGTACTCAATAGCGATGGTCGAGTGGATATTTTTTATAGTAAGCAAGGCGTGACAGAGGTCAGCTCAGCAACGCGTAAGCATCCATTTACGGCATTCGAAACCGAGCTATATCATGGTGTTTATGATGATGTTATTAATGACTTGGTCAAAGAAGTAGATAAGATTATTGACGGCTCTTCTAAGTATTTTAGTCGCAGTAAAATACGGCCTTTTACAGCCACTTTGTCACAGAATCCAGTTGACAAAAACAAGTTCTAAACTAAGGTGATGAGCTGAGTGGATGGTACAAAAACTCAGCAATAAAAAGGGTGCGTTATAGATAACGCACCCTTTTTATTATCTTATGTTGAGGTGTTTATGCCACATCTTATTTGACCAAACTGGTATAGCAGCTTTGTAGAGATTTTGCGACGACTTTTGTGACCAGCTGTGTGCGATATTGCGAATCTATGGCAGCATTGCCCAATTCAACGAGCGTCACTTGCTGCGGCGCTTGCTCACTGACGCAGCCACAAACATTGCTTTTTACAGATTCTTGTTGTGTATCGGTCATCGCCACGCTAGCCACACGCCAAGCAGTTTGCTTTTCAATCTGACTGCGGCATTGATTATCAATCGCTGACTTAAAGACATTCATGCCAATCTCATTGGCAGTGCCGATAGCAGTGCCTGCATTATTATTCATGCCACCAGTCGTTGTGCATCCAGCTAGGGCAAAGGTAGCGAGCATAGCCGTTGACATTAAGATTTTTTTCATGAGTCTGGTCCTTTAAGATTTTTATTGGTTTTAAAGTGTCTGTTTGATAAAAACTAGCATTTAGTAGGAGTTGATGTTTGCTAGTCGAAAGGTATTCTCTCCAAGCAGGTCGTATATTATCAGCAAAATCCGTGCATGACATCATTAACCACTATTAGCGCAGAATGAAGCCATTTTTTATAAAAGCTTGACGGTATCAATCTAGCCACGCATAAGGGTGATAGTACGCATAGGCTTTATAACCGATATAGCCGATAATCATCAACAAACCACCGACGATAAATAACCAAGTGGTGAGGTGTTTCCACGAAAAATTTTCAAAACTATCATTAAGCGCCGCAGAAATACTGGCGATGAAAAGAAGGATGCAACCCAACAGCAGCATGAGTGTTGATGTGAGTTCATAACCATCCACTCTAAAGTTCGGCATACTATAACCCAAGAATAAAATTCATCTTATTTTAACGATTTGAATGGATAAAGTAGATGGATTGTTTATGAAGTATTTATGTAGTAAACCCACTATAAAAGTCTGCATTATCGACCTACTTGGATCTGACTATACACAGAGAAGTGATTCAAAATATATTGTAACTAGAGGTAAAGTGTCATATGAATCGTAAATTACTTATTTTCTGTGTCTTAATTGCTTTAATACCCAGCCTGTTTTTTATAAGAAGCGTATATGTAATGTCTGATTATCATATAGAGCAGTGTCATTGGAAGGGCTCTGGACCAAAAGTCATGGGAGATGGATTTACTTTCAATGACGATGTTCGGCTTGAAGATGGCGTAATTTTCATAGAGAACAAACCAGCGGCCAAAATAATGGTTAGAAAGTATCGTCCTTATGCAGATAACATTATTATAATTAGTGATATAAAGTATTCTGAGTTAGAGATGTATTATGAAAAAGGCTGTCATTAAATTGAGAAATTAAACCCATATATGCGTAGCTAAGTATGAATAAAACCAGCTAAGGCAATGGCTCTTAGCTGGTTTTATTTTATAAAGCTATTGTCTATTTTTTAACCGTTTTAGACATTTTTACCGTGTTGCTTTTGCTGAATATTTTTTGCGAGCTTGTAGCACTCATTGATGTGGTCATTGGCGATTTTTTTGAAAATCATATAACCCATTGTAGCGGCAACCATTTGACCACCTAGTGGAATAAATTTTGTCACTTGCTTGGCAGCGATACGACCACCGAAGCCTTGTACCGTCTTTTTAACAATACCACGTGTCGCCATCAACCCTGCAAAATCAATAGTACGATCTTTCAAAGCGCCCCAATGAATGGCTCGTGATTCTAGATCAACAGCTGCCTTACGGTCTTCAAGTAAGCCAAAGCGCTCGCTAATCTCAGGTAATAGCTGGGTAAGCATACCTGCATCTACGGCGACATCAAAAAATGGCACAGGAACAATGGCGACACCAGCAGAATATTTGGCACGTTTTTTGACCAGTTTTTGACATTCTTTTTTTACTTTTTCAAGGTCTAAGCTAGGGTCAATGGTATCTGGTAGTTTTTCAGCCAGTGGGGTGGTTTTCATAAAACATCCTTATAAATAATTAAAATAAAAAATTAGATTAAAAAGTCTCAATAGATAGCAAGTATCTCAGTTGTTTACTATTTTATGGATTTCTAAGCGGCATACAATCATTGCTTTGTAGCAAAATGCAGAAAATTGCGGTCACTATGCACCGTTTTTGTAAATAAAGGGTCAGGGTGTATTGAACATTCATAAATATAGCATGAGTCATTTGCTCTATGCGGGTAATAAAGTATGGTTTATCACAATGTAATGCAATAAAGAATGATAAACCAAGCCGCTTAAAATTGTCGTTGTGACCCTCTGCCAAAGCCAGTAGAATACGCATATGCTAAATTTAACCCCCCGTTATACCAGTACTCGCATCGACGAGTTGCCCACTGCGCTGCAACCACTTGCTGCGCAATCATTTACGCTTGCTCGCCTATACGCAGGTCGCGGCATTACCCAGCCTGATGAGCTAGAGACGCAACTCTCTGCTCTACTGCCAGCCGAAATGCTACATGGTGTTACAGAGGCAGTGCGTCTATTAGACGTCGCCATTGATAAGGGTCAGCGTATCCTTATCGTGGGCGATTTTGACTGTGATGGTGCGACCAGTACTGCATTGATGATGCGGGCGCTCACAAAAATGGGTGCAGTCGTTGACTTTTTAGTACCCGACCGCTTTAAATACGGCTATGGTTTGACACCAGAAATTGTCGAATTGGGTATTGAGAAGTATCATCCCGAGGTGATAGTGACCGTCGATAACGGTATCTCAAGCCATGAAGGCGTGGCACGTGCGCAAGCCGATGGCGTCACCGTGATTATTACCGATCATCATTTGACGACTAAAGAAACACCACCTGCGGAAGCTGTGGTTAATCCCAATCAGCTCGATTGTCACTTTAGCAGTAAAGCGTTAGTGGGAGTTGGCGTGGCATTTTATGTGCTCGGACGCTTAGCCAAGCTGCGCCGTGAAGCTGGTAAATCTACCGTGCAAGTCAGTCAATATTTGGATTTGGTGGCATTAGGAACAATTGCCGACGTTGGTGTGCTTGATAAGAACAATCGCATTTTAGTGCATCATGGACTGGCGGCTATCCTTCAAGGACGCTGCTCGCTCGGTATCTTGGCACTTCTTGAACAAGCAGGGCGCGATCCTAAGCAGTTGCAGGCGCAGGATTTTGGGTTTGTCTTAGGACCTCGTATCAATGCCGCCGGTCGTATGGACAATATGCGCATCGGTATTGAGTGTTTATTGACGGATGACTGGAGTACGGCGCAGCGTTTGGCGCAAGAGCTTGAGCAGTTAAACCGGACACGTCGACAGGTAGAAGGTGAGATGCGTGCGCAAGCGGATAGTATCGTGCAGACATTAGCCACTGCTGATACAGACATGGATGATGAGACTACGGTGGATCACCACGAAAGTGGCGATATTATTGTTCAAATTAGATCTGAGAAAAAAACGGTTAATAAGCATAAGCGCAGTATCGTTTTATACCAAGATGATTGGCATCAAGGGGTCATCGGCATCGTCGCTGGACGGTTAAAAGAGAGTCATTACTTGCCAAGTATTGTCTTTGCACCAGCAGATACAGAGCGTACGGGTGACGATGATGCTATTAAAGGGTCAGCACGGTCTATCGCTGGCGTGCACATTCGTGATGCGATTGAACAGGTGGCTGAGCGCTATCCTGATTTAATCAGTCATTTTGGTGGTCATGCAATGGCAGCTGGTTTGACCCTTAAACGTCATAATTTTGAGGCATTTGTAACAGCTTTTAATGACATCATGACACAGATGGATGATGAGGTATTTGCAGAGCAGAAATTCACTGATGGGCCTTTGCAGGCGAGTGACTTTAGCTTATGGTTCGCGGAACACTTAGCAGATGCTAGTATTTGGGGTCATGGATTTGCACCACCAATATTTGATGGGGTCTTTGAGGTATTAAGCTTTAAGATATTAAAAGACAAGCACCTTAAACTTTCGCTGCGTTACCCTGATGTGCAGTATCCGATTGAAGCAATTTATTTTAACTTCGATAGCGAGGAATGGGATTATCGCGCGGAAAAAGTGCATATACTATTTCAGCTAGACATCAACGAGTGGAATGGCAAACAAAGCTTGCAGTTGATGGTAAAAGATTTAGCAGTCGTACAGGCATAATGGCATTATCTTATTATAAGATGCTCAACAAGTAGCAAATATGGCGTCGACTTTGTTTAAGGTTGGCGCTTTTTTAGTACTTCCATTCGATGGCTGGAAACTGCCAGTCATAACGAATGGCGAGCATGCGTAAGGTAAAAATAGTAGTCATGGTAGAGATGTCAGCAATCCAGTCAGTCACGCCTAGATTGTGCAAAGCAAAGTAGAGAATACCGCCCGTTAAAGCGGCAGTGATATAAATTTCTTGTTGCAATACCAAGGGAATCTCATTGCAGATCATATCGCGGATGATACCGCCGACAATAATTGTAATCACTCCAAGTAATAAGGCCACGGGTACATTTGTACCCATACTATCGGCAACTTTGATACCGATTAAGGTAAAAGCGGATAGTCCTATGGTATCTGATAGCTTGAGGAACTTATCGACTCGCCTAGAGTTAGGGTGAAAGAATATTTGCATTACTAGTGACGAGATGGTGATAAGGGTCAGGTAGCTCATATCCACCATCCAAAAAAGCGGATGACGGTCCAAGATTACATCGCGGACAGTGCCGCCGCCGATAGCGGTGACGATTGATACCAGCAAACAGCCAAAAACGTCAAAGTTTTTATGTTTTGCCAGTATTGTGCCTGAAATACTACAAGCCACAATACCAATCATATCAAAAAGATAAATGAGTGAGCGCGGGTCAAAAGTTGTGATCAGTGCTGCAGGGTCCAATGCGATAGCCAACATGAGCAAGTCTCACTAATTTCCAATAATGATCAATCAATATGATAGTAATATAGCCATTAAGATATTTAATTATCTTAAATCTACTCTAAGCGACTAAGCGAATAGAGGGCAGGTGCCAATCAAACTTAAGTGCCAGCATACGTACGGCAAAGATAATAATCAACATGATAAACTCATTGATGCCAGCGTTGACGCCAAAATGCTGCAAAATTAAATACGTCACAGAACCTGCAATACTAGCAGTAATATAAATCTCACGCTGTAGTACCAGTGGTATCTCATTACAAATAATATCACGTAGCATACCACCGATAATGGCCGTCCAGACCCCCATCATAATAGCGATGACAGGCGATACATCTTGAGTCAACGCCACCTTAAAACCAATCACGCTAAAAGCTGCCAACCCAATAGCATCAAAAAGCTTCAGCGCATTATCAATTTTATGATACAGATGAAAAAACATTTGCAAAATAATCGACGTGACTGTGATGATAATCACATAATTGAGGTCAGTCATCCAAAATATTGGATGACGGTCGAGCACCATATCACGTAGCGTGCCGCCGCCGATGGCATTGACCATGGATACCAAGATACAGCCTGCAATATCGAAGCCTTTGTGCTGGGCAAGCAATGTACCTGCAATCGCACAAGCAATCACACCAACCATATCTAATAAATATAATAAAATATCAGGAAAAATTAAATCATTAACCATGATTATATTACCAATATAGTGGCCATAAAAAGAGTGGCTGGGCTGGTTTTTAAGTTGTTTATATTAGGGTCTGTTTAGCCATCTTTTGCAAATAGGATAAGTCCTATTATAATTAGGCCAATACCTATCAAGCCCATCGCTGATGGTAAGGTATTGTTTAGCAATAACATACCACCAATCAATGCAAATATCACTTCACTGGCTTGCGTTGCGTCAACACCAGCAACTTCGCTTGACGTTTCCGCTTTTTCTCGGGCATATAAAAAGATAGTGGTTGCTGCGACGCCTGCTAATAAAGCCACAAGTAATGTATTGAATACCTGCTTAGTGTCTGGCAAATCAGGACGAACGACAAGACCTAAAACCAACCAAAATGGCAAACTACCCAAGGTCATTAACCATACTTTGTTGAAAGCATTTTGCAGTAAAGTGGTTTTGATAGTAGGTATACGTGCGATTAAGTTTTGCAGGAAAGAGGTAGGCAAGGTTTGAGTAGGGTGGTTGATGTCCAAAATATCGATCATGTCTACCGTATGACTCATATCGGCTGACAATGTAGGTGCTTCTGTGATAAGTGAGGGTGTCTGTTTACTAATTTCGTTGGTTTGGACATCACTTTTTTGAGTGCTAATAGTCTCGGCACTACGTTTACGAGTGTTGTAAGATACCTGCCAAACCAGTTGGTTACCAATGGGGTAGCTAAAGGCTGCTACTAGCGCAGGTAAGGCGCCATAAAGCAGCATATCTTTCATAGGCACTGCATCAGCATCTAGTAAAGAAGCTGCATGCAGTCCTTCACTAATATTAACCAGTACCACTCCGACAAATACTAATAACGCATAAGCAATGAATTTTTTATCAAAACGTTGTCCGAACGCTAGTAACACGAGTAAGCTTGCGACCACCGTAAACATAAAGGTCGCCGCAACTACCCAGCCTGCGACATGATCGGCGGCGTAGCAGATGCCTGTATAAAATACACCGAAACCAATACTGCCAGTCACACACCAAAAGCCCCAATGTTGACAAAAGATAGCCATCAGCGATTTTATACGCCCAAAGCCATGTTGCATAACAATGATAACCGTCAGAATCAACCACATAAAAGCATAGCGAAGGCTGGCTGACCAAAACCAATGCCCACCAGCAGCACTCATAACTTCGTTTAAGACAAATGTCGAGCTGAAAAATGCACCCGCCAATAAGCCCAATAAAATGAGTTTGACCATACCCACATTCCTATCCTTGGCTCGCTATTTATGATGAATATCCATTCAAATTATTGGATTGTTATTTGCCTTTGGCATCTGCCCAAATGATTTTATGCAGTTGCAATTGGAAGCGTACGGGCAGGGCGTCAGCCAACATCCATTCTGCAAGTTCGCGCGCTAATACGGGTACATCGGGGCTGACCTCTTCGTCTATATCCTCTGCGACATTAAACATCGGTGAAAACCAAACCGTATCGACCAATTCATTCAATTTATGCTCAGACAGCTTGGTTTTTGCCCAGTCGTAATCTTCACGATTCATAATGACAAATTTAATTTGGTCATGCTGGGTGAGGTAGTCGAGATTTGACCATAGGTTTTTATCGACTTCGCCTGAGCTTGGCGTTTTGAGATCCATGACTTTACTGACCGCTTTCGGCACGTTTGCTACCGTGAGCGCGCCTGCGGTTTCAAGCGATATTTCATAACCGTCGCTCAGTAAGCGCCTCATCAGTTCGATGGCGTTTGGCTGTGCTAAAGGCTCGCCGCCAGTCAGACAAATGCGCTTGCAAGGATAGCTTTTGATGGTCTCTATAATAGTTTCTAGTGATTGACGCTCGCCGCCAGTAAAGGCGTATTCAGTATCGCAATAGACACAGCGAAGTGGACAGCCGGTCAAGCGTACAAATATCGTCGGTAAGCCTGAGGTCAGAGCTTCACCTTGCAAAGAATAAAAAATTTCTGTCAAACGTAGACCCGCTTCAGGGTCAGTGACAGGAATGGCGGCAGTGCGTAATAGTGATTCACTCATAATATGTCAAATACAGTTAAAGATTGATAATGGGATTAGGCACTTAGCAATCGTAATAAAAAAGGCAGGTGGTTGTGTGGATGGTTTTGTGTTTGCATAAAGCCAAACCAAAAAAATGGATTATAACGCAACAGCTTATATTAAGCTGCAAAAAAGATGCTGGAGTCATCCTCCAGCATCTTCATTTAAAACAATTTCACTTACAAAAAAATCGTACACGCTAGATATTTAGGCTAGACGTAATAACTCATTTACTGATGTTTTAGCGCGGGTTTGCGCATCCACCTTTTTCACGATGATAGCAGCGTACAAGCTGTGCGTACCATCTTCTGACGGTAAGCTGCCTGGTACGACAACAGAGCCTGCTGGTACACGGCCACGATGAATCTCACCAGTTTCGCGATCATAAATGCGCGTTGATTGACCGATAAATACACCCATCGAGATAACAGCGCCTTCTTCGACGATTACGCCTTCAACGATTTCAGAACGCGCACCGATGAAGCAATTGTCTTCGATGATAGTCGGGTTTGCTTGTAATGGCTCTAATACACCGCCGATACCAACGCCACCTGATAAATGCACGTTTTTGCCGATTTGGGCACATGAACCCACGGTCGCCCACGTATCTACCATCGCACCTTGATCGACATACGCGCCGATGTTGACATACGATGGCATCAATACCGCACCTGCTGCGATGTATGAACCTTTACGAGCAACCGCTGGTGGTACTACGCGTACGCCTGATTCTTTAAACTGTGCTTCAGTCCAGTTGGCAAATTTCGTCGGAACTTTGTCATAGAATTGTACATGTTCGCCCGCTGCCTGAACATAGTTGTCGTTTAAGCGAAAAGATAGCAAAACGGCTTTTTTTGCCCACTGGTTCACGACCCATTCGCCATCCTTTTTTTCTGCAACGCGCAATGTACCGTTATCTAGTTGCTCAAGCACTTGTTCGATGGCATCACGCACGTCCTGCGGCATCGTGCTCGGGCTATATTCGTTGCGTTTTTCAAAGGCTTGTTCGATGGTTTGTTGTAATGACATAAAGGTTCCTAAAGTTAGTGGAAGGTAAAGCATATATTGTCGTTAAATAACTCGTATGAATTGGAGTAAAAACTTGCTTGCCGTATTGTCGCTAATTTGGCGACTTTTAGCAAACGAGTTAACTGCCAAGATGAGCGCTGCGCTTAATTGTCTTAGGTATGGCTCTCTATCCATTCTAAGATATCTTCATAAACTGTTTGATGGTCTTTTTCATGCAAGGGCTCATGACGCATATTTGGATAGAGTTGGATATCTACCTGACTGAAGTTTTGCTTGTTTAAGCGCGTGACAATTTTGCGGATGCCGTTACCCATATCTCCAATAGGATCATCTTCACCGCTGATAAACAGCATCGGGAAGTCTTTTGGGATGGTCGTTGACCAGCCTTTATTTAAGCCAGTTTCCATCAAACAGAATAATGTCATAAAGCCATTATTGGTGAAATCAAAGCCCGTTAATGGATCTGCTTCAAAGGCCTCAATGGCAGCAGAGTCTTCAGCTAACCATGCAAATTCCGATGAAGATATGCGATCTTCGAGCTTACTGTTCAGGACTTTATTCATCACCGAGGCAAGCACCGTATTTGGTTTTCTAGGTGCCACTTTTGCCAGTACTTTATTGACTGGGAGTAGTACTTTAGTCAATGGGTTGGCATCTGCTGTGCCCATCAAAATAGCACCTGTAAAATTGTGTGCATGGTGCTTTAGGACGTTACGCACAATAAACGAGCCCATAGATTGCCCCATTATAAAGTGCGGTACATCAGGATGGCGGTTTTTTAAGCTATCTGCCATGACGATGACGTCTTTTAACAGTGACTGTACAGGATGCTCCTCACCAAAAAACCCTAGATCCGCTTCTGTTTTAACTGTCTGCCCATGACCTAGATGATCATACGTCGCTACTGCGATACCATTATCGGCTAAAAATTGAGCGAAATCTGCGTAACGTCCGCTATGCTCTGCCATACCATGCACAATCAGTAACGTGGCCTTTACCGCTGTGTTTTCATGGCTTGGTTCAAAAAAATTATGATGCAAGTAATGAATGTTGTCAGAGGAGAGAATGTGGTCGTTACCTGTATCGGTGTTAGTACTCATATGAGGTTCCTTGAATAGTTTTAATGAATGATTTTAATAAGTAGTTTTAAGGGCTCATGCTCTTAATGAATAGCAGGCATGACAATCTTTAATCGCCTGCTAAAATTTGGCTTATTATACGGCGCTTATCATGAACTATTGTACTGGATGTTGGTAAATCGTTTTACCCTCTTTAATGGTTTTTATGACTTTGATATCTTTGAGCTTGCTTGCCTCTATGATTAATGGGTTGGCATCTAAGATAACCAAATCAGCCAGTTTTCCTGGCGTCAAAGTACCTTTGCTGTCTTCTTCAAAATACTCATAAGCGGCATTGCTGGTAATGGCTTTCAACGCTTGATAAGGCGTAGCTCGCTCATTTTCACCAATGATTTTGCCTGTGCGCGAGGTGCGATTGACTGCTGACCAGACTGAAAATAGCGGATCGACAGGTGTCACTGTGTCATCAGAGTGATTGGTATATTTAAGTCCCATTTTATCAGCAGTGGCAATAGGGCTTAAAAAGTCAGCACGTTTTTTACCTAAGTTTTTAACGTGCACGTCTCCCCAAAAGTAAGTATGGTTGGTAAAGAATGACGGCACCATATTGTATTTTTTGAATGCTGCTAGCTGATCAGGTCGGGCGAATTGAGCATGAATGGGCACAGTACGGCGATCTTTATCAGCCGCTTGACCAGTCTTCTTGACGGCATATTCGTGTGCTTTGATTAGCATATCGGTTGCGCCATCACCATTGTTATGGATAAAGAGCTGATTGTCGCGAGCATAGGCTTTGACAAACATCTCGTTTAGCTCATCTTGGCTGACACTTGGCAGACCACGGCAGTCTTTTTCGCAATCTGGAACTGGCGTGAGATAAGGTTGACTAAAATAGGCAGTCTTGCCTTGTGGTGAGCCATCTGCGATGATTTTAGTACCCTGTACTTTTAAACCATTTTGATAGGTTTTCCATACGAAGTTTTTATCAGCCAAATTTTCATCCAAGTCGCTCACCCCTGCCAACGCGACCAAATCAATTTTGAGCTTACCAGCATCGGCTTGTTTTTGAAAAAACTGAATGGTGTTTCGGGTCGTTGAGCCATTTTGTGCCGTTGTTATGCCATTCTTTGCATAGTAATCTTGCGTCTGCGCAAAGAATTTGGCTTGATTCGGTGCTAATATCTCTAGCATATTACGCATGAACGGATAAATCGCTGTCTCTTGTACGAGGCCGTTTGGTTCATTAGAGCCTTTAATCCGAGCAATATTACCACCCGCTGGATTTTTAGTGTCAGCAGTGATATTCATCGCGGCTAGTGCCTTGCTGTTTGCCACGCCCATGTGACCACTCGTGTGTTGTAAATAAACAGGGTTGTTTGGCAATACTTTATCAATCTCGTTTTTGGTCGGAGGACGCCCCTCAGCAAGCTGAGTTTCGTCATAACCCCAACCAAATATCCAATCGCCATCAGCAATATTATTGTCCACTTTATAATCTTTTAGCGTTTGCATCATTTTGGGAATACTATCGACTTTACCGATGGGTGGCGGGTTGAGATTGACCTGACCCATGGTGTTCGAGACCATATCAAAATGACTGTGCGGATCGATAAAGCTGGGTAATAAAGTTTTATCTTGCAGATTGATCTGTGCTGCATTTTTATATTTCGATTGTGCCTCTTGTAAATTGCCAACATAGGCAATCTTGCCCGCCTGGGTGACTAAAGCTTCAGCCATTTGTGGCTGTTCGCCCTCCATCGTGATGATATTGCCATTGTAGTAGACAGTTGCTGAGTTGCTTGCATCTTTAGTCATGGTCTGCATGGTGGTACAGCCTACGACACTCATTAATCCAATGCTCAGTACAGTCGGTTTGAGTAATGTGCTCATCTTCATTACGTTATCCTTAAAGGTAGTTTGATGCTTGTATCGTCCGTGTGTCATAAGCATTGATAAGTGATGAGTTTTTATATTCTAAAAACATTTATATATCATCAGTGAACGTTATTGTTAGAGAAATGAATATTACATCCAATTTAACGACAAAGCCTTGTGCGGTCAATGCTATTTAAGAGTTTTGCGACTTTATCAAACGCTTACCCTAGATGCCTCTTTGTTATATATCAGCAGCGAATCTATATGTCACTATACAATCAATAAAAATACTGCAATCAACCAAATATGCCAATGTTATGTTTAGGGTCTTGTGCTGACAGCTATGGCATTGCCAGTTGGATACGAGCTCTCAAAAGCCAAATTGATAAGTGCAGTATGACATCCTACGAAACGTCATGCTCATTTGGAATAAAAGGTAAAAATCACGCTATTAGTTATCAATACTCATTCACAATCAGGTATGATTAATTAGATAAATCGTAAGGTAATGAGGATGAAAATGAGGTGTTGGTTTTATAAGATAATCATAAAAATCAATTTCTTGCGTGTATATTTATCTTTTTCTAATCTTTTATTTTTGCGTTACCATTCTAGCTTTTAGGGGTACTACTAACAGGGTTTTATAGCATTATGAAATCAACTATCAAATTACTCGAACACACGGATTTCCCCGCGATTAAACGTCGTGAGTTAACCACGCTACAAGTCAACATGGGTTACTTATGCAATATGTCTTGCGTCCATTGCCACGTGGCTGCCAGTCCTTACCGTACAGAGATGATGTCGCGTGAGCTTGTTGAGTTGATTCTAGAAGTCTTGCAAGCGAAAAATATCGAGACGCTTGATTTAACGGGTGGTGCGCCTGAGATGCACGAAGACTTTAAGTATTTGGTAACAGCCGCTCGCGACTTGGGTGTAAGAGTGATTGATCGCTGTAATCTGACTATCCTGATGGAAGAAGGGTACGAGGACATGGCGAAATTTTTGGCAGACAACGAGGTCGAAGTGGTGGCTTCTCTGCCTTGTTATTCATTAGAAAATGTCGATAAGCAGCGCGGCAAAGGTGCATTTGATGGCAGTATATTAGGACTGCATAAGCTCAACGCGTTTGGCTACGGTAAGAAAGGGTCAGGGCTAACGCTGAACCTCGTCTATAACCCGCAAGGTGCGACGCTGCCGCCCAATCAGCAACAACTAGAAGCGGATTATAAGCGCGAGCTAAAAGCGCATTTCGATATTGAATTTCATCAGTTATTTGCCTTGACCAATATGCCTATTCAGCGCTTTGGTGCGGTACTATTGGCTAAAAACCAAGTCCATCCCTATATGGACTTGCTCAAAGCCAATTATGTGGCTACCAATTTAACCGAAGTCATGTGCCGTTCGACTATCAGTGTCAATTGGCTAGGTGAACTATTTGATTGCGACTTCAATCAGCAATTAGAGATTCCAGTGCCTAACAAGTCTCGTCGGCATCTAAGCGATTTATTAACGCAAAACCCCGCTGGCGATGACATTGCCATTGCAGATCATTGCTATGGCTGTACGGCAGGGCAGGGAAGTAGCTGTGGTGGTGCGCTAGAAGAAGAGGCAACAGATCAGACGATATAAAAAACATCATCGATTTAAACGGAGTGACTCCTGTTAGTTTTGAATAGACCAACATCTAATAATGCTGGCACCGTCAAGCTGGTTTTGATCAAGTATCCTAATATCAAGTCGAGTAAAGGTATTGGCGGGTTTTTTGGCTCGTTACAGCTCCTCGTTAGAGCTTAGTAAGTCGCAAACGGCTGATCTAAAAGCAGGAAAAATGAAGATTGGCTATACCGATTACAATTGGACTTTAAATAAAAAATAAAAATGCGGCTAGTTATGACGGTTATTGCTACGGTTTCTATTATTATTCCAGTGCTCAATGAGGCCGATAATTTGCCTTTATTGTTTGATAATATCAACAGCCTAAATCCAAAACCCCAGCAAGTAATATTGGTGGATGGTGGCTCAACAGATAATTCTGTGGTGCTTACTCAGCAAGTCATAGAAAGTCTAAAGATTGATAGTAAATCAGTTGTAGACTGGCAAAATGTAGTCTCAGTCGCAGGGCGAGCGCAGCAAATGAATACAGGTGCAGCGTTAGCAACTGGCGAGGTATTGTTGTTTTTGCATGCCGATACTCGATTGCCAATTGACGCTATCGATAGCGTTTCTGACGCGATGAAACTGGCAGAGTGGGGACGTTTTGATGTGCAAATAGACAGTTGCCAGCCGACACTGCGATTGGTCAGTCAGATGATCAATTGGCGCTCAAAATTGAGCGGAATCGCCACAGGCGACCAAGCCATTTTTATTAGACAGTTTTTATTTGAGCGAATCGGTGGTTATCCTAACCAAGCATTGATGGAAGATATTGAGCTTTGTAAGCATCTTAAAAGTATCGCCAAACCTGCTTGTTTACAAAGTAAAGTCATTACTTCAGCAAGGCGTTGGCAACAGCACGGAACTTGGCGGACGATTATTTTGATGTGGCATCTACGCTTTGATTATTGGCGCGGGGTTTCGGCAGATAATATCAAGCAGCGTTATTATAAAACTTAGGTAGCAATAAATATTCTATGCCAAAATATCTCATGCTAACAGAGACGCTCATCATTATCTTTGCCAAATTCCCCGCGGATGGTATGGCAAAAACGCGCTTGCAACCCGCACTTGGTATTGAAGGTGCCGCGCAAATGGCGCGTAAACTGCTATTGCATAGCGTAGAACAAGCCGTCGCTACTGGCTTTAGTGTTGAGCTATGTGTCAGTCCTGCGCCAATCAATCCATGCTGGCAAGCGCTTGGTTTGCCTGAATCGCTGCATTGGTCAGCGCAAGCGGATGGTGACTTGGGTTTGCGTATGTTAACCGCCAGTCAGCGTGCATTACAACCTATTGAATTGAAACGTTTTAAAAAGGTTTTATTAGTCGGTACGGACTGTCCTAGTCTCACAGCTACTCGTATGCGACAGGCTGCACAGCAATTAGAGGCACAAGATAGCGTAATGATTCCTGCTTTTGATGGTGGCTATGTGCTGTTTGGCTTTAAGCAAGTTGCTGCTCATTTATTCAGCAATATCGAATGGAGTACGGCGAGCGTAGCAAAGGTTACTCAACAGCGCTTGGCAGAATTGAGTTGGTCTGTAGCGTTGTTAGCACCTTTGCCTGATATTGATGAGCCTGAAGATTTGCAGTATTTGCCAAATGGCTGGCTTGATGGTTATTAAGGATTAAGAACGCCTTATCATTTGGAGCTTTTATGTATTAAGAAGCCATTAAACTATTTTGTTGACCCTATTAGGCTGATTATAGTTCGATGGCTTTTTGTTGATTATAAATTCGTATGGCTAAGGCAATAATGCTGACAGTCTGGTTTTAGTCTCTTCACTCATCGCCTCTACTGGCGTTACTAATGCTTGAGCTAAAGCCTTATGAGCAATAGAGTCAGGCTGTTCTGCAGCGAGTAGGGCGACCGCTTGCTTAATAACGTGCTGCGCATTATCGGCGTTTTTCATCAAATTCTGAATAGCGTAATCGGCGCTAACGGCTTCCTCAGTAGGGTTCCAACAATCAAAATCTGTTACTAAGGCTAGCGTCGCGTAAGCCATGCTTGCTTCACGAGCAAGCTTAGCCTCTGGCATATTGGTCATACCGATGATGTCCGCTTGCATCTGCCGATACCAGTGTGACTCTGCACGAGTGGAAAACTGTGGCCCTTCGATACAGACATACGTGGCTTTTGCATGACATTTACCTTCAGCTATCTGCGCCTGAACATAAGCACGCGTTAGAATATCCGCGACTTTAGGACATAAAGGATCAGCCATCGCGACGTGTGCCACTGCACCTTCCCCAAAAAAACTGCTGTTTCTATACTTAGTCATATCGATCATTTGATCGGGAATGACCATGTCTAATGGCTTAAGCGCTTCTCTTAGCGACCCCACTGCCGATACCGAAATGACGTAACGTACGCCCAAAGTTTTGAGGGCATAAATATTGGCACGATAGGGGACTTCGGAAGGAGTGAGTTTGTGACCATGACCATGACGAGTTAGAAAGGCGACCGTTATGCCATTCAATTCACCTAAGACAATATCGTCAGAAGGTGTACCAAAAGGCGTCAATATTTTTACGTTACGCTTATTGCTTAGCGCTTGCATCTGATAAAGACCACTACCACCAATGATGGCGATATCAGCAGATACCGCTGCTGATTTTTCTACACTAGATGTTGTCATAAAGGTTTTCCAGATTTTTAGAATAAAAGATAAAGTTGCCAATATATGTGGTGACGAATCTATTATTCAGACTGCGTCTACTTTAAGTTAGCTGCTTTAAAAAATGCCCGCTTAGGTTTTATATATGAAATACAATAAAGCCTACAGTATTATAAAAATACATTCAGGCATACCACTCAGTCATTCTATATCAGTATTTTTGGTCAAATAACCTCGTTTGTATTTGGATGATTATAAAGGTTTACAATCGACACAAACTTTGTTTAAATAAGATAACTAATGAAACATTGTTCCGCATAGCAAAACTATAATTTAGCTTTTGATTGCTTACAAAAACTGCTGCCACTTGACCTAAATGGCTTCGAATATAAGGTTTTGAGCGTAGAAGAGAATGTAGATGGCAGTTTATTTATAGCAAGAATTGCTATATTATTACAGGTATGTAACGCATTAATATTTATATACTGATGCTGTTAAATATACTAAATCGATTATTTCAAGGATGAATTCAATGCGCCACTCTCTAAAATCCCCGTTACTTTTATCAGCAATGTTAAGCGCCACTTTAGGGCTGACGGCATGCTCATCACCAAGTTCAGAAGGCACTGACAGTACAGCAACAGATAGCGCTGCCACGGACACTGCTGCCGATAAGTTGGATACCAAGTTTCTGACCATCGCCACTGGCGGGGCATCTGGACCTTATAACATCATCGGTACCTCATTATCAGAGGTCTATGTCAAAACCTTTGGGGTCAACTCAAAAACGCAAACTACTGGTGCTTCAGTTGAAAACGTCAATCTATTGACCCAAGGAAAGGTCGACATGGTGTTGGCGCTTAGTGATGTCGTCACCGACGCGGTCGAAGGCAAAAACAACTTTGATAAGCCGATAACCAACATTCAACAGATTGCGGTCTTGTACCCTAATGTGGTGCAAGTCGTCACCACCAAAAAATCTGGCATCAAAAATATTGAAGATTTACGTGGTAAACGCATCGCTGTAGGCGATCAAGGCTCTGGAACAGAAGTAAATGCTAGAACTTTATTAGAAGGTTTTGGTATCACGTATGATGATGTTACCGTTGATTATTTAGGCTTTGCGGAAGCAGCGGACGGTATGAAAGCGGGTAAAATTGAAGCAGCATTCTTTAGTAGTGGTCTGCCAAACTCTTCATTGATGGAGTTAGAGCAGGGCTTAGACTTACAGTTGATCACCATCAATCAAGACAAGCTAAAAGAAATCATTGCGACCAAGCCTTACTTCAAAACCTTTGAGATTCCTGCTGGCACTTATGGCAATGAAGCAGCGATTCCAACCGCAGCAATCATGAATGCTCTATTGGTTAGCTCTGATTTGTCTGAAGCTGATGGTTATAAATTGACCAAAGCACTATTTGATAATTTAGACGGTCTAAAAACAGCGCACCAAGCGGCCAATGATATTAGCTTAGAAACCGCTCGTGATGGCATGGTCGCCCCTATCCATCCTGGCGCTAAAAAGTACTATGATGAGCAAGCAGCTAAATAAGCAATTAGGGTTATTAATTGGCGTGGTAGGTATTGCCGCGCTGGTTTTTTTTACGCTATGGCATCTATTTGTCCGTCAGCCTGTGGTCGAAGTGCGTGTTGCAGGCGTTGATGGTGCTAATGATAAAGTTTGCTATTTCGTCGAGCCAAATTTTCAATTGCGCTGGATACACTCTGTAGAAAAACAATGGTGGGAAGAGCAATACCAACGTGAGAGCGATGGGTTGCTGCTGACCACCACTTATTTTGAAGCTTTTGGGGCGGGTACACCCTCAACCGAAGCGCTTGCTCTCATACAAAAACCTGGCTATCTGGGTTATCAAATCAATGAGAAATTGCCCAAGCTCAATTGGGTGGTCTCTCGGCTTACCAAAGGTGAGATTGAGTATGGTAACTACCGGATGCTCATTCATCGCTGGGTGCCAGACTATTCTGAAGTAACGATCATGCCGACAACGTATGGTTTCATTGATAGATTTAACAAGGACTTGTGTCATGAACTCCCAAGTGATGGATCACAATAATGTGACAACGATGTCAGATATCAATAACAATAGCGACTTGCCTATACATTCCAACACGGATGCTAATACTAATATCGACGCTGAACTTGAAGCGCAAGCCCACAATAAAGCTATACTAGAAAAGTATGACCGAGAATCCATCACACGGCACCTCACTCAAGGACCAGTGAAGTATTTTATCGCTGGAATTTGCATTTTATATTCACTGTTTCATTTGTATATTACTTTTAATCCCATGCCAGCATTGCTACAGCGCTCTGTACACGTGGGCATTGGTTTTGCATTAATTTTCTTGATTTTTCCAGCAAGCAAAAAAAGCAGTCGTCAGCGCGTTGCATGGTATGACTGGATATGGTTTGCCCTGTCTTTATCTGGGATGGCTTATCTGATATATGAATATCAAGACATTGTGACCTCACGTGGTGGTATGGCCAACCAGATGGATGTGATATTTTCGCTGATTACGGTGGTCTGTGTGTTAGAAGGCAGTCGCCGTATTACTGGTTGGATTTTGCCGATCTTGGCAGGAATATTTTTGGCGTATCCGTTTGTCAGTCATTTGGACTTTATGCCTGACCGCTTACTGACTCGTCCTTATGATATGGGTGATATTTTTGGTCAATTGTTTCTAAAAACGGAAGGCTTGTATTCTGTTGCGATTGGTGCATCGGTCACCTTTATCTTCTTATTCATTCTTTTTGGTGCGTTCTTAGCACGCTCGGGAATGGGACAGCTGTTTAATGATTTGGCATTGGCTATCGCTGGTCACAAAAAAGGTGGACCTGCAAAAGTAGCAGTCATCTCTAGTGGCTTTATGGGCAGTATCAATGGCTCTGCTTTGTCAAATGTGGTGAGTACCGGTGCCTTTACCATTCCGCTCATGAAAAAGGTCGGTTATCACAAAGATTTTGCGGGCGCAGTTGAGGCGAGTGCGTCTGTTGGCGGGCAGATATTGCCACCGATTATGGGTGCCAGTGCATTTATTATGGCTGAGACGACAGGCTTGCCTTATAGCACGATTGCGTTGGCAGCATTACTGCCCGCGATTTTGTATTATCTTGGTGTGATTGCACAGGTGCATTTCCGCGCTGGACGCCGTGATCTAAAAGGTATCGCTAAAGAAAGCTTACCAGCCGTCAAAGAAGTGTTAAAAGCACGCGGTCACATGCTGCTACCGATTGTATTTTTGATTTTCTTATTAATCAGAAACGTGCCCGTTGGTTATGCAGCGGCTTATACCATTGGCTTTACCGTCGTGGTTAGTATGCTGCGCAAAGAGACCAGAATGGGTTTCTCTGACATTTTGGGTGCGCTAGAAGATGGCGCACGCCAGTCGCTCGCAGTAATGGCTGCCTGTGCGGTCGTCGGTATTATTATCGGAGTAGTGAGTCTAACCAGCTTTGGTACGGTAATGACTTCATCTATTGTGACGCTAGGTGCAGGATCATTATTCTTTACGCTGATTTTAACCATGCTAGCATCGATGGTCTTGGGCATGGGACTACCGTCTATTCCTGCCTATATTATTACGGCAACAATGGCAGCACCAGCATTGGCTGGTTTTGATATTCCAATTTTGTCGGCGCATATGTTTGTCTTCTACTTTGGTATCTTCGCCAATATTACACCGCCTGTATGTCTGGCAGCCTTTGCTGGTGCTGGTATATCCGGTGGCGATCCGATGAAGACAGGGTTCTTGTCGCTTAAACTAGCACTCGCCGGATTTATCGTGCCGTTTATGTTTATTTATAATCCAACGATGCTGATGATAGATCCAACCGGTTTGGCAGTAACAGCGAAAGATTTCCCACTACCACCTATTTTAGATATTATCACGGTAGTAGTGACTTCAGTGACAGGTGTTATCGCTTTAAGCTCAGCACTTGAAGGGTATTTTAAAGGGACTATGAATCCAGTGACGCGCGTCATCTTGACCATTGGTGCTTTATTACTGATTTATCCTGAGATTACCACGGGATTATTAGGCGGCGTTATCGTATTAATCGTCGCTGTATTCAATATCAAAACAGCTGAAAAGCCAACGCCAACTTTAACTGTTTAAAGTGTTAAGTGTTAGGGGCTATCCTAATATTTAAAACAATCTATCAAAGCTAAAAAAAGGGGTGAATAACATAAACTGTTATTCACCCCTTTTACATGCTTCGCTTAATTTTTAAGCGTTAGCTTATTAAAACCCGACACTTAGCAGCCAAGTTTGCCTTCAGCTTCCAATGCTTTTTTACTACGGATTGGCGCTGGGCAATCTTCGCCATAGTATTGACGATCAGCGAAGTAGCTTGAGCGTACCATTGGGCCTGCCCAAATGCTAAAGAAGCCGATCTTTTTACCGTAGTCCATATAGCGTTGGAACTCATCTGGATGGACATAACGATCTACAGGCGCGTGGTTTTTACTAGGTTGCAGATACTGACCAACCGTAATCATATCCACATTGTGCGCTTTTAAGTCATCAAGCAGTGCATAAATCTCTTCTTCAGTCTCGCCAAGGCCAACCATAAAGCCACATTTGGTGGCGATATCAGGACGACGCTCTTTATAGAGCTTGAGCAAATCTAGCGAATGCTGATAGTCAGAACCTGGACGAAACGCTTTATAGAGGCGTGGTACGGTTTCGATGTTATGGTTAAAGACATCTGGCGGTGTTTCAGTCAGTAGGTCTAAAGCAATCTCCATACGACCACGGAAGTCTGGCACCAATATCTCAATGAGGCAATTTGGGCTGAGTGCGCGAGATTCATTGAGTACTTCAACGAAGTGGGCAGCACCGCCATCTTTAAGATCATCACGATCCACAGAGGTGATAACGGCATACTTCAACTGCAAGCCTAAAATGGTCTCGGCAGTATGGCGTGGCTCATCTGCATCTAGCTCATTGGGACGACCATGTCCTACGTCACAGAACGGACAGCGACGGGTACAGATATCACCCATAATCATAAAGGTCGCCGTACCATCAGCGAAGCACTGCGGCAGGTTAGGGCAGGCCGCTTCCTCACAAACGGTATAAAGCTTCTGCTCACGCAAGGTGGCTTTAATACGAGCCACTTCAGCAGGCGAGGACATTTTAACCCGAATCCAATCTGGCTTTTTCTTTGCCTCGACGGTTGGGATCACTTTAATTGGGATACGTGCAACTTTATCGTAGCCACGTAGTTTTTCGCCTTGAATGGCTTTTTTTGGTTTGACCTTAGCAGCAGGCACATGTGTTTGTACGGCAGTTGTCATAATAAAGTATCTCTTAACCCTTTATAGCATAAGGGTTTATGGAATTATTAGAATATGTTATGAGTTGAGGTATTATAGCAGAAACTTAGGGGCTAATTTTCAATGAATCTTGTTTAACTGACCATTTTGAAGTCGATACTCAAGGCTACTATGATTTGTCTCTCAACCATAGTTTTAAATATCTATATCAATATCCAACTCATTCAGGATTTCTATGGCGGCACGAAACGCTTCTTGGGTGGTAGGTGCACCGCAATAAGGCAAGCTGTGCATTAATACTTCTCGAATCTCAGCGACACTAGCGCCATTATTAATTGCACCTCTAATGTGCCCCTTTAGCTCAGTCGGGCTTTTTTGCGCAATTAAAAAAGCGATAGTAATTAATGAGCGGTATTTGCGTGGCAATACTGAGTCATCTTGCCAAGTGCTGCCCCAAGCGTGCTCAATAATCCAGTCTTGTAATGGTTGGGTGAACTCAGTCGCTGCATCAAGCGAGCGTTTGACATGTGCATCACCCATCACATCAGTGCGAACTTTGAGACCGTTTTGATAATTAGCGTTACTCTTCATATCGCTGTTTTCCGTGTGATTGTTTTCCATCGTACTACTGTCCATATCATCATCCTTAATATTTATTGAATTAGTATATGGCTAGGGTGTGTCCTCAATTCAAGCAATGAGCATCTAAATGGGCGAAAAATGGCGAAATTTTGTTAAATACTGTCAAATAGCACCGTTAATATCCCGATATTAACGGCGCTATTTTCCTTGTTTAACGGCAACTTATCTCCATTTTTAAAATGAGGACACACTCTAATGACCTCTATTTTTTCAAGCGCTATCTTTTCACATGCTGCTTATAAGATGATATTTTATCAAATAATATCTTACAAAGCGTCTAGCAGTCATAGCGTATTTATTTAATCATAAATCGAGCAGTGATTGACTAAAATAACACGCCATATATCGGTTGTGAAAGGCTAATCAATCATATTGTTGATGGTACTATTTATATAATAAATGTTCAATATGCCCCCTTTAAAACCGCTTTATGAGCCTTTTAAAGGCTTAGCCATTAACATTTAGAGCGTTTTAAGCTATGATTGCATGGATAATTATTCCATCTAGTATATAGACGCAGGCGGTCATGCTGACTACCCACGTAATGTGCTAATACTCCAACTAACGAGGACGACTATTGTGTTAGAAGCTTATCGTAAACATGTCGAAGAACGTGCTGAGCTAGGAACGGTTCCGCTACCACTGAACGAAAAACAAGTAGCAGAGTTGGTTGAACTACTAAAGAATCCACCAGCAGGCGAAGATGCGTTCTTGATGAACCTGCTAGAAAACCGTATTCCTGCTGGCGTTGACCAAGCGGCTTACGTTAAAGCGGCGTTTTTAGCAGCGATCCTTAAAGGTGAAACCTCTTCACCACTTATTAGCAAGCAAAAAGCCGTTCAAATCCTAGGTACAATGCAAGGTGGTTATAACGTTCAGCCATTGGTTGCTGCCCTTGATGATGCGGAAGTAGCACAAGACGCTGCTGAAGCGTTGAAAAAGACATTGCTGGTATTTGACGCGTTCAATGACGTGACTGAAAAAGCCGAAGCTGGTAATGACATCGCTAAAGAAGTCGTTCAATCTTGGGCGGACGCTGAATGGTTCTTAAACCGTGCTGCCGTACCAGAAAAGACCACTTACACAACTTTTAAAGTAACTGGCGAAACCAATACTGATGACTTGTCGCCTGCGCAAGATGCGTGGAGCCGTCCTGATATCCCATTGCATTCATTAGCCATGCACAAAAACTCTCGCGACGGCATCACGGCTGACGAAGAGGGCGTTGTCGGTCCAATGAAGCAGATCGAAGCATTAAAAGAAAAAGGCCATCCGCTAGCCTATGTTGGTGATGTTGTTGGTACTGGTTCTAGCCGTAAGTCTGCGACCAACTCAGTACTATGGTTGATGGGTGAAGATATCCCTAACGTGCCAAACAAACGTGGCGGCGGTCTAGTACTTGGTAATAATATCGCTCCTATCTTCTTTAATACCATGGAAGATTCTGGCGCATTGCCAATCGAAAAAGTAGCGGTTGATAACCTAAACATGGGTGATGTATTTGACATCTATCCATACGAAGGCAAAATCACTAAGCATGACTCGGATGAAGTATTGTCTACGTTCAAGCTAAACTCACCAACATTGCTTGATGAAGTGCGTGCTGGTGGCCGTATTCCATTGATCGTTGGTCGTGGTTTGACCAATCGTGCTCGTGAGTATATGGGTCTTGGACATTCAGATATCTTTGCTAAGCCAGAAGAGCCAGCTGATACGGGTAAAGGCTTCACGCTAGCGCAAAAAATGGTTGGTAAAGCTTGTGGCCTAGAAGGCGTACGTCCAGGTATGTACTGTGAGCCTAAGATGACGACTGTCGGCTCTCAGGATACGACTGGTCCAATGACTCGTGATGAGCTAAAAGACTTGGCATGTTTGGGTTTCCAAGCAGACCTAGTGATGCAGTCATTCTGTCACACGGCTGCTTATCCAAAACCAGTTGATGTTGAGACCCAGCACACACTACCTGACTTTATTATGAACCGTGGCGGTGTAAGCTTACGCCCAGGTGACGGTATCATTCACTCATGGTTGAACCGTATGCTACTTCCAGATACCGTTGGTACTGGTGGTGACTCGCATACTCGTTTCCCAATGGGTATCTCATTCCCAGCAGGTTCTGGTCTAGTGGCATTCGCAGCAGCCACTGGTGTTATGCCACTTGATATGCCTGAATCTGTCCGTGTACGCTTCGTTGGCGAACGTCAGGCTGGTATCACGTTACGTGACTTAGTCCATGCGATTCCTTATCAAGCCATCAAAGAAGGTCTATTGACCGTTGATAAGAAAGGTAAAATCAACGAGTTCAATGGTCGTATTCTTGAAATCGAAGGTCTAGAAGACTTGACCGCTGAGCAAGCGTTTGAGCTATCTGATGCCTCAGCTGAGCGTAGTGCTGCTGGTTGTACCATCACTTTGTCTGAAGCATCAGTGACTGAGTACTTAAACTCAAACATCACGCTACTTAAGTGGATGATTTCAGAAGGCTATGGCGATGCACGTACTATCAGCCGCCGTATCGAGCAGATGCAAGAATGGCTAGCAAACCCAAGCCTATTGCGTGCTGATGCTGATGCTGAATACGCTATCGATATGACTATCGATATGAGTGAGATCAAAGAGCCTATCCTTTGCTGCCCGAACGATCCAGATGATGCAAAAACGTTGGCTGACGTTGCTGGTGATACCATTGATGAAGTGTTCATTGGTTCATGTATGACTAACATCGGTCATTTCCGTGCCGCTGGTAAATTACTACAAGACGTACCAGCAGGTAGTCTCAAGACTCGTCTATGGATTGCGCCACCTACTAAGATGGATGCGCGTCAGTTGATGGAAGAGGGCTACTACAACATCTACGCTCAAGCCGGCGCTCGTACTGAGATGCCAGGCTGTTCACTATGTATGGGTAACCAAGCACGTATTGCACCGAAATCTACTGCGGTATCGACGTCGACTCGTAACTTCCCGAACCGTCTAGGTCAAGGCGCTAACGTATACCTAGCGTCTGCAGAGCTAGCAGCCGTAGCAGCGGTACTTGGTAAATTGCCAACGAACGAAGAATATCAGCAGTATGCTGGCATGCTTGATAGCATGGGCGAGGAAGTGTATCAATACATGAACTTCGACCGTATGGAAGACTATACTGAAGAAGCAGACAAAATCAACGTTGCTCAGTTGACCTAGTCTTGAGTACATAAGCTTTTAAAATTAAAAGCTTCATACTTAAAATAAGAAAACCCCGTATCATCATGATGCGGGGTTTTTTGTGCTATAAGTAATGATGTACGTTCTGCTACACGGAATTAATGATTATAAACTGATTTAAGTTTTTCCATAAAAGTGATAATCCCTTTTTGAAGTTATCAGTGATAGCCATTATTTTTTATTGTTCAACTTTCATATTTATTGTTCAACTTTCATATTTATTGTGCTATTGAGCATTGTTTTGCTATAAGTAAGGGGGCTTTCCAATCGTCACATCTTCTGTATAATATAACAGCAGGCGGAAACCGTGGCTCTGCACTATATCTATCTTTTTTCTCTCGGGACGGACCGATACTTTGATAGGCACTTTTTTATTGACGCTCAAGTGCTTTGGAGTCTTGGTTGATTACTTTATCCCCACTCAAACGTCGTATCGTCTATGTGACTGTCTTCGAGCTTATCGCTATCATTTCTTCTACTTTTGTATTGATGAAACTCAGCGGTAGCAATGCGTCAGAGTCTTTACCAGTCGCTGTGATGGTGTCATTGGCAGCAGTGATTTGGAACTTCTTATACAATACGGCTTTTGAAGCGTGGGAACGTCGCAAGCAGGTGACCAAGCGCACCTTATTGATCCGCAGTGCACATGCTTTAGGGTTTGAAGGCGGCTTAGTATTGATTTGCTTACCACTTTATATGATCTGGTATGATGTCGGTTTAATCAA
The DNA here is from genome assembly GCF_904846535.1 of Psychrobacter muriicola 2pS. NCBI lineage: Bacteria > Pseudomonadati > Pseudomonadota > Gammaproteobacteria > Moraxellales > Moraxellaceae > Psychrobacter > Psychrobacter muriicola. Next base: position 441,925 of record NZ_CAJHBC010000003.1, on the reverse strand, counting down.
AGCCTTTATGATGGAAGCCGCGTTATTGCTATTTTTCTTGATCTATACTTTTATTTTTACCTTGGGCTTTGACAAGATATTTACCTTACCGCATCACTATAAGACAGCCTCCGATCCTTAAGCAGTAAAGATATTATTAATACGGAATTTTCTTGATATTGTATGATCCAAAAACGAAAGGCTGCCATTAGGCAGCCTTTTTGATGATAGTACAAAACAGAATGTTATCAGGTTATTATTTACCCTGATAAACTGGCTTACGCTTCTCCATAAATGCGGTAATACCTTCTTTAAAGTCTTCTGTTTTCGCCAATATAGTTTGTTGATCCACTTCCATATCCAGCGCTTCACTCAGACCCATATAGGCATGCGTATTAATCATATGCTTCATTGATGCCAATGCTTTTCCGGGCAGATTGCTCAGGCGCGTTGCCAACGCCAATACGCTAGCATCCAGATCGTCGCTACTGACCACATCATTAACCAAGTTTAAGCGTGCCATATCTTCCGCTTTGAGTTTATCGCCAAGCATGACCATTTCAGTCGTCTTTGCCACACCAATCAATTGATTTAATAAATAAATACCGCCAGCATCTGGTATTAGACCGATATTGACAAAGGCTTGCACAAATTTGGCATTATCAGCGGCAATCCGAAAATCACAAGTGAGCGCCAAGTTCATACCAGCACCAGCGACAGCACCCTCCAATTTAGCAATGATAGGCTTATGGATATTACGTAGCTTTAGGCTAATCTCAGCCACTTCGCCGACCATGAAGTTTAGCTTATTCGATAATGCCTCGCTGTCCATGCCGTTTTCTAACATCTCACCGATATGACCGCCACTAGAGAAATTATTATTTGATCCTTGCAGCACAATCACGCGGACGTCTGCATCTTTATCCGCTTTATCAAGCGCATCCATCATCGCGTTTTTTAATGGCGTACTAAATGCGTTCAACGTTTTTGGGTCGTTCATAGTAATAGTGGCAATATGATTTTCGCTTTGGTACTCGACGAGAGATGGTGACATCTTGGATTTCCTTATTTTAAATGACTGATTAATGTGGTGATTGATCGCTGTTGAATAGAAATAATGATAACAATTGAATCAATGTTTATGATGAATGCTAGTTACTATAGCAGCTTGTTATGATTATAAAAGCGGGTTTTGTGGGCGCTAAAGACACATCTAAACGTTGGTCAAATTTTTAAATGGCAGTACGAGCTTTTAGTAATCGAAGAGGTGTAAACGTGTGATTCATAAAATCGCTATTCACTGAGCTTTTAATAGATTATGCTAAAACCTGTGTCAGGGACTTGCTTATCAAGATACGCGAATCCTCAATGAGATGCTGATATCTCTAATTTAGCAAACAAGGAAGTGTTTATGCCAACGATAAAAATTAACGACGTTGATATTTATTATGAAGACAGCGCACCAAATGATAGGCAAAAACCTGTCATGGTATTTGCCCACGGACTACTGTGGAATACGCACCTGTTCGACAAGCAAGTCGAGTATTTCGAAAAAGATTACCGCTGTATTGCGTTTGATTTTCGGGGACAAGGTCAGTCTGAAATAACCAAGTCAGGCTACGATATGGAAACCTTAACCGAGGATACATTGGCATTATTAGAGGCACTAGATATTCATAAATGTCATTTTTTAGGGTTATCGATGGGTGGGTTTGTCGCCCAGCGTGTCGCACTCAAGAGTCCTGAGCTATTGCTGTCGCTTACCCTGTTAGAGACTTCTGCTGATCCTGAAGATCCCAAAAACGTGCCGCAGTATCGTAAGCTGGTCAAAGCCATTCGTTGGTTGGGTCTCAAGCGCGTGAGTAACAAGGTCATGCCTATTATGTTTGGCAATACTTTTTTGACAGACAAGTTGCGTAAGTCTGATCGTAAGCAGTGGTTAGCGATGCTACAAGGCAATCGCAAAGGCGGGGTCATTAAGGCCACAATAGGCGTCATTGAGCGGTCAGGCACCTACGATCAGCTAGGGAGCATTACGGTGCCGACATTAATCGTGGTCGGTGATGAGGACACAGCAACCCCCTATGCCAAGGCTGAGCGTATGCATTTTGCGATTGCAGGGTCTAAGTTGGCAGTTATCAAGGGCGCTGGTCATACCGCAACTGTAGAAGAGCCTGAGCAGGTAAATCGAGTGATTAACCTCTTTTTAGCGGATTGTGTCTAGTTTTGAGTTGGTCTGAAAACAGTCTTAAATAAGGCATCGTTTCTAACAGAGTGATGATGCCGTTATATTAAAAAAGCCGTTATCTTGCATGTGATAACGGCTTTTTTATTGAGCGCATGTAAGAGATTATATTTAAAGTATTAATTTGAAGGTAGTAACCTTAAAGTATTTATTTATAACCGCGCCGTATAGTCATTATTACCATCATCAAGAGTGCCAAATGCCTCGGCACGATTGACGATTTCGGTTGCCCATGCGCGGTGTGTGGCAGGCTCTAGCATGGTATTGTTATATTTGAATACGGCTTTTGCCTCGCTGTGCAGTATCGCTTTTGCCTCGTCTAACGTACTCAATGGCACACAATATGCTTGCTGTACCAAAGCGATTTGATTTGGATGAATGACCGTTTTTCCGACCAATCCTAAGCTGACATCGCGGGTCAGCTCTTGCATAAATAGCGTTGGCTGATCCAAATACTCAAAGACAGGCGCTGTCAAATAAAAGCCATGCGGTACAAAGCAGCCGAGTAGCTGATAGGCAAGAGTGCCGATAGGGGTATCATAAACGATGCTGTTTTTGGGACGTCGCAAACGCAATGCTGCAAATAAATCATTGCCACCGATACGTAAGGCAAAAATCGGCTGGCTAAAGGCTTCTTTAAAACCAATCGCCAATTCTTGATTATGATGCGGATTAAATAGGGCTGCGGTCTCAAGCGTCGGCATCAATAGTTGCTCAGTACTCAGGTTTTGACAGGCCATACGCCAATTAGACAAGCTATACATATCGACTTTCGGCATGACAAAGCCATCAATCAAATCGATATTGGCAAAACCTGATAGCTGCTCTAACATCGCTGGATGACGCGGACGTATAAATACCAGCGGACGTGTTGGTTGCTCAATCTGAATGTCGGCATGTTTTGATGGGTCATTGATGCTATCGACATGCGCCGCCCACGTATGCAGCAGGGTTGTTAGGCGCTCAAGTGCCAGCTCAACATCATTATGGCTGACGGCATCTTCTAGACAGATGATAATGCTATTAATCGTTGGTAATTTATCACGCTTAATGACTTGCCAAATATCTTGGCGAGTTGCTGGCATGTATAGGCTAGCCCCCAGTTGATACGGATGATGCGCATGTGGCTTGAGCATCGCATGACGCTCAGTAATGAGATGGGCATAAGACTGGGTGTTTTGATAAAGAGTAGACTCGTTGTTTTGCATATCTGACATAATTGGCATCATAAATAGTGATAAGTGAATGAGTATAAAAGATAAGATGTGTCATCAAGTGGGATAGCTCAGCAGCTATGACAGCAAACCCAAAAAATACGTTTAGCGCTGTCAAACTCGTTTAGCCTACAAGACGATGTACTTACACTTTTTTCTTTCGTTACTCTGATTTTGAGACGGGTCTGGTTTATAAAAAGTGCGAGTGTAGCAATGACTAATTGTCTTCGCTACGTTGCTTGATAAGCGTGATGGCTTGATAGGGATGTATTTTATCACCTAATACACTCATAATGATATTTCGCTGGGCACATAAATGTCTTAGCAGTATGGTATCAGGATGGTCGGCGCTGGCTAACAGTATGCGTTCAGGGTCACGGCGTAATATCGCCCGTGTTGCCTCTGCAATCGTCGGCTTAATGCGGTTACGATTGGCGATATCGTAATCTGCTGCCAGCTTGTCGATTAAAGCAGCTGTCTGATAGCGCGGCTGCTGAAACGTCGGCAAGCATTGCAAAGGTGGGGTTACTGCACGGCGGGCTGCATCGATATGAGCCACGAAAGCTAAGCTATGGTCGACCTCAATTAAGTTGTCATAAAACACACTGCGGTGTAGCCCCAATTGCGGCTCAGTATATAAACTTCGTGAAATCAGTCCTGATACCGTACTATTTAATAACCCTGAAGGAATCAGCCAGTCTTCCTCACTAGCTGCAAGCCAAGCGACACCAGCTGGATCAGCAAGCGTTAATAAGGGAATAACATCTGCCCCTTGATGAAAGATATTGGCAAAGTTTGTATGGCTAGGATCGCTAAATTTTTCTAAACTATGAGCAAGCTCTTGATAAATCGCACCTTTGCCCGTCCAGCCGTCAACAAATATGATAGGACTGTCTGGATGAGCGTTCAATATCATCTGTAACGCAACTGGATCAAGTCCGCGATCGCGAATGATGCTGATACCATAATGCACGCTCGGCAAAGCATAGCTGCTATTCACATCTGCTAACGCACGCTGCAACAAGACGCCAACTGGCAAACCTGCGCGTACCAAGCTGACTAAAACTAATGGACGTTCAGTATTAACGGTATTTTTATCTCGAGATTTTTGAAAAATATGATGTAGCGTATAAGCCAAGTTAGCAATATCAGTCGCAGTTCTCGTGGTACCTTGCTCTAATGCTTGCGTGTATAGCTGCTCATGCATGGCAGTTGGCGCATGCTCTAAGGTCAACATATCAGAATAATGGCGTTGTCCACTTTGGATGAGCGCTTCTTTTTGACTGACTGGCACATCAGCGACCGCGTCTTTATCGACGATATCGAGTAGCACAGTCACGTCGCTGGCGAGATAGCTGCCGGAGCCGTATGTGTCTAATTTTCGAACATTAGGGTTCGTTATATGATGGGTCATAAAATAGTTTCTACTTCTATAAACGGCAGTTATTATTGTCTTTATGTAGGAGAGGTTAAGTGTTTAGCATGATTGAGAGCTAAGTCGTTCATGCAGCTGTCCGTGGTTGGGCATACCGTACCAGTCAAGCAGTTGTAAAAATGGTAAATCAGCCAGACTGTCACCAAAGCCAAAGCTTGGTCGCGGACTGTCTAAATGATTATCTAATAAGAACTGTACCGCATGGCGCTTATGAACTGCGTGCGGCAATATCGCTAGATTATTAGCATTGACGTGCACATAAAAATCCTGCTCAAAATCACGTATTAACGTTGGCAGTTTTGCAGCGAGATCTACTAATGCCTGATGGTCTTTTTGCGCATGTTTGATAGCCAGATAAATGGTTAATTCTTTATTATCAGTGCCATTGTTAAAGCTATCGATATGCGGTGTAAAGACCAGCTGGCTATTATTATTTTTACTATGATTCGCGAATATCTGGCTCAGCTGCTGCAATTTTTCCTGCAATGGCGCAAGTTTACTATACATATGCTGTTGCCACTCGGCTTGTAACGCACCGTCTTCGTCAATAATAATCGCGCCATGAGTCAAAACTTGCCAACTGTCAAAAGGCAGCTTAACGCGCTCGATTTCACTGCGGTCGCGTGCGGTTACGACTATCAGTTCTGTACTAGCAAGTAGCCAATTAAAGAGCGCTGCTTGGCGCTGACTCATAAAACTTAATGGCTCGCCTTGTTTGTTAACGGTTGCGCAAACTAAGTTTTTAGCTTCAGTGGTGGGTAAGTCCCATACGTCAATTTTACGCTGAGTTTGAAATAGCGTGTCGTCCAAATCCATTAGTGCATAAGGCTTGAGAATATTAAGATTGGCTTGAAAAAATGGGGTGGTCATAAAGGTGTCCGTAAGTGTTGAATGTGAAAAGCAGAGCAGGATTTAGAGGATGGTTTTAATGGGACAGTTCTTATAAAATAATTTACAGCGTCGGACTCACCACCATCACATTATCCAAACCTTTCCACATAGCATCAACGCTATCAGTTGGTGTTTCCACACACAACACAATCAAGTCCCACTCATTGGGATCAACATTATAAGCAAAGTTGGTCATACCAAGTCCGTAATTATCATTAAAACTTAGCATCGTTGCAATCGCACCACCAAGCGCAATCGGTGAGCGGGTTAACGCACTAAAATTAACCGTGTTCTTACTGTTCTCTACATGCGTATGTTGCTCAAGCCATTCCGCCAATAAAAACGGCAACCAAACAAACTCATTACTGCCCAATACTAAAATTCGCTGTGGCAACTGCTCTTTTTCAAACTGCTCTTGCTTGTTAAAAACGTTAAAGGCAGTTTGAAACTTCAAAAGATAATGATCAAAACCATCGGTGCTATCTAGGGTTGGGAAACGTCCCCAATTGCCAGTATTACCTAGCGCTTGACTGCCTGCCTCAGTTGTATCGACCGACGGCATCGTTATCGGCTCAGGATTGGGCGCATCCGTCCAAGTCCACGCACCAGACAGTAGATGATGACGTTGAAAGTGAATATTGGGTAGGCGCTTTGCGATTTGATCAGACACAGTGTCATCTGTATCCGCTGCATTCTGACTCTGGTTTAAAGACCAATCAACCAAAGTAGTGAGATGTACTTGTTCTAACTGGTCAAGACCTGCGTTACGGAGGGCAGTGACGACATTGACACAAGTATTACCCGTCGAAGCTTCATCGTCCACCATAATAAGAGTCTTGCTTGCAAGTAGCTGTGCTTGCGTGACTTGCTCTGCACTTTGATAAATCAGATGCTGGCTGGCGTGACTGTGGTCTTCGCTAAAAGTGGTCAATAAACAGTCGCTGCTACTGTCATTATTGTCATCATGTTGCGCATGCCGCGTAGAGTTCAATAGTAAGGCATTGGGATAACGCGTTTGCAGCGCTTGATGCACACCCGCAGATAAGCCGACGGCTGTCTCCGCCATACCAATAACCAAAATTGGCTCAGGCAAATCGCTAGGAACCAAATTCGCCAAATCAGTAAAAGCATGGCGCATGGTGCTTGGCGACACTGGAATATGACGACCTAACACTTTTGAGACAAACAAAAACGCGCGTTTTGGGTTAATACGTTGTGCAAATCCAAGCAAGTCTTCTAATTGATAATTATTACTTGGTTCTGCCCCATTTTTCGTAGTGGCTGAATTGGTTTGATAGGTTAAATCAAGAGTGCCGCGTGGTAAGTTGATGGTCGTGCTGTATTGCTTATTTAGCATTTATTTTCCTTTGATCTTTCAATTTTTTTATATCGTTGTAATGATTGCTTAACCCTGACATCCGACTAACCACAAAGCACCGCGACTTTGTTTGCTTAATTGCGGCGTGGTCAGCGGCGCAGCTGTCGTGCGTGACATGCCAGATGAGTCATCTAGACTAATTCCAGCGCTCGCGAGTAGGGCGGATAATAACTGAAATTTCACCGCATAGTTCATATTTTGTGCATGCTCATGGACGAGGCTGGACGTTACCATGCCGATCACTTCGCCAGTCGGTAGTAATAAAGGGCTACCACTAGATCCTGGCTGGATAGGCGCGGTAAATTGCATATAACGAATGTCATCGCCAAACCCTGTCAGTCCTGAGATGCAGCCTTGTGTTACTTGTAATTGGCTACTCAGTCCTGATAACGGAAATCCCAACGTCGTAATGGTTTCACCCAAATTATCAGTACAACGCTGTGCTAAGGGTAAATAACTTGGCAGCGGCTCGCTTACTCTAATAATGGCTGAATCACTACCGATATCGCTAAGCACCACTTGCGCCTCACGATCAGGCTGACCTTGTTGTCGAATTCCAATCATCGCCGCTGATTCAATGACATGATAACAAGTCAGTAGATGATAGGGATCGATAGAAAAAGCTGTCCCTGTCCAAGTTTCACCAGACTGAACTTGTCTTGGCGGACGCGCATCACTGTTAGGATAACCTTGCTGCTGCGCGCGCTGAGCATCTTGGATAAGGGCATGCGTATCTGGTGGACGCATATCAAGGCTCACTTGCACATGATGCTCTAGGCTGGCCAGTCCTTGAGTAGAGCTTTCGCCAAGGGCGCGGCATTTAAATTGTCCATTGCGTCGGTATATCTCTAATATGATCGCTGCTTTGACATGGCGCTCACTTGCGGTAAATTCATAACGAATATCGCCCTCATTGATCGTTAAATTTACCTTGCTTAATTCAACGGCAGGTAAATTTAGGCTTGGCTCATGATAAACATAAGCAATCAGTTGTAAAAATCTGACCCCTTGTTGGTCAAATAATCTAGGCAAATCCAATTGCCATGCACTTGGATCGTCCTTGCTATTGAGCTGCGCCCATTCCTTCGGTTCATGAAGATAAGCAGGACTACAAGCGGCTTTGCGATGTTCGTCCAAAGGCAGCCATAGTAGCCCCAGCTGCTCGCCAAATTTTGACTGATTTGTCGTCGAAAAGGCGACCGAACAATTCGCTGTCGCGATGACCGTATTTGCCCCTAACACTAATGTGGTTTGTGCTGTCATCGTCTGCCTCTTATTGACTATATTCAGTTGCCATTGATTTATTATTGTCGATTCATTGCCATCGACTTTTTATGTCAGTATTACTTATTCAGTGATGTCTTCTTCAACCTTTACACCGACCATAATTGAGCGTACTTGGCAGGGGGTAATTTGTTGCGCGATATCAGCCAGTATCGGTTTATTGGTTAAGCCCAGCCAATAGGCAAATCCAACTTGGGTTAAATCCACACCGCTATGGGTAGTGTAATCAATACCACCAGAAGGGCGACTATTAATCTCAAGCACACGGTGCTGACCGTCATCATCGGCTTTGGTTTGGACACTGACGATGCCATCGCAGCCAAAGGTTTTTATTAGTGGAATGACGACATCCATGACTGATTGCTCGTAGCCGATATGCTGAATTTTCCCCGTTTTATAACGGGTGACAGCAGCCAGTACTTCGCCATATTCACAGACGACATCGATAGAGTACTCTTGTCCTGACAAGTAAGGCATCAGTAACATGGGAATAGGGCGCTCACGCACCATGACACTGTTTGCATATGCATTGATAAATTGCGTGGTATTGATTTTTTTCTCTTCAGTAAAGTATAAATGCTCAAAGCTGTCGTATTGCTCGTCTGTTTCTGTACCTGCTTCTTGACCCATCTCTTTAACTTTGCCTAAACGCCAAAACCCTTGTGCAAAAATACCCGTGACCGGTTTGACACATAACGGCTGATGACCATGAATATCAAGTAACGCCTCAAGCTCTGCGACGTTATCAAAGCGCCACGCCTCGGCAACGGGAACATCGTACTGATGACACTGCTGCATAAAGGCAAACTTATCATCTATCGTTTCTAACGCTGCCACACTCGTTGCACCCGTCAATAAACGAATACCAGCCGCGTCAAACGCCTCACGGTGGGCTTCGTAATCAATACTATTGCGTCCAGTGAGCAACACTTTTACATTGTTTTTTTGAGCTTGCTCTAATACAAACTGCCAACGCGGCATCAATGGCTTAGCAGATTCGAGCATTGCTTGCTCATCGCTATCTGCGGTGCTTATAGAAGGCTCACGGTAAATGCTATCGGCAAATTCAAAAATCTCAGGTCTATTGTGACGGTGTGAAGCGATAATGTTGAATGCAGTTTCAGATTGGGCTTTTAGAATTTGCAGGCTGGCTAACATATCGCGCTGGCTTGACTGACCTTCAGCTAACCAAACGGCAGGTGACGCGGTAATTGATGTTGTATGATCGTTATCGTTAGCAGGGGTTTTCATAATTCTCTCAGCGTTATCGTAGGTTTTAGATATAATTAAATAATTTAGTATCGTCATTGCAACACCATCAGTAATCTCAGCAAGCGCCAAACCGCAACTGAAAAAACAAGACGCAATATTGCTGATAGTAGGGGCTATTATATACAAATGCTAAGCGTTATAAATGCTGCTGACAAAATAGCGTTAAGGATTTGTAAAAATATTTTTTAGGGTCATTGGCACGTTATTGAACGGTCGTACGCTTTAAAAATAAGCTGCTATCCATGCTACTATATGACAATTATTAGCATAACAAGCACACCAACATAATAAATAATTCAAAGGATGTATGATGAGCCAAACCCAACCTCAAAAACTGATTGCTGGTGCCAATGCGCCACTGCCGACGGATCATATTAGCATTCGTATTTTAAGCCAAAGTGCGGTCGATTGCGCGGCTTATCGCCTGACAACTGACGGTAAAGTACGCGGCGATGGCGACATGATATTTTATGGTCAGACGCGTAGCGATGATGGGAGCGTGAGTTTCCGTGGTCATGATAGCGATGGTTTTTTTGATATTAATTTACCAGTGCAGCCAGCGAATATTGAGAAGATAGCCCTCGCGTTTTCTAGCGCACAGACGCTTGCGCAAGTCGGCGATGTAGATATTCAAGTCTTACAAGGTAGCCAAGTGCTGATGACTTGCCAACTAAGTGCCGCCGGACGTAATGAAAAAGCCATTATTTTAGCGGAATGTTATCGCCGCCAAGGTAGCTGGAAGTTCCGTTTCATTGCCCAAGGTTTTGAAGGAGGGCTTAAGCCATTATCTGAGCATTTTGGTGTTGAAATTGCTGATGAAGCGCCAGCTCCAGCTCAAAATCAGTCACAGAACCAAGCACAGAATCAGTCTCAATCTATCAATACCCAAAGACCTATTAACACGCAAAAAGTGGGTAGTGCCTCTCAAACAGACACCCCGCCGCCGATTCCTGCTCCTAGCAATAGCACAAGCCCATCAATCAACCTAAGCAAAATTACCTTAACCAAAAATCAATCTAGCATTAATCTAACCAAACGCGATGACTTTGGTAAAATTTCTGTCAACTTAAACTGGAACCAAAATCCGACTACCAATCAGCAAGCACCCAAAAAAGGCTTGTTAGGCGATCTTTTCAAACAACATAAAGCTGGCGGTATTGACCTTGATGTTGGGGCGATGATTCATCTGAAAAATGGTGAAAAAACACTGATTCAAGCCTTGGGCAATCGTTTTGGTAGCTTAACATCAGCGCCTTACGTTTGTTTGCGTGCTGATGATAGAACTGGACAGGTAAGTGGCGGCGAGTGGCTAGATATTAATGGTCAGCAGTGGTCACAGATTGAAGAAGTCTTTATTTTCGCTTTCATTTATGAAGGTGCGCCTAACTGGGCGCAAACCGATGGTGTCGTGACCATTCATGTACCTGATCAGCCACCGATTGAAACGCGTTTGACAGAAGGTACGGGTAATCTACCAATGTGTGCCATCGCGCGTTTGGTCAACCAGCAAGGTAGCATCAACGTCGAGCGTATCAATCAATACTTCAAAGGGCATCAAGAGATGGACAAAGCCTTTAATTGGGGCTTTAGCTGGAAGCGTGGTAGTAAATAACCGCTTTAATAGTATTCTGTAATGAAAAAAAGCCAGCCCACCTATTATTAGATGGGCTGGCTTTTTTCAATGACGTTGTTTCAATGTTTTACTTTAACGGATGAACGCTAATCTAGATAAAGCCTTGAATCCATTACGCATGCGGTGTAATAGCAGGCATCAAATCATGGAAGGTGCGACCAGAAGCCGTTTCACCGATAGCATGCATTTTCCACTCATTATTATGGCGATAGACTTTTGCCATAATCATCGCCGTATGCCCACCTTGCGCTGATAAATTGTAGCGCGCGACTTCCTGATTGTTATTGGCATTGACGATGCGGCAAAACGCATTTTCAACGGTTTCAAAGGTCTGACCAGTGAAACTATTGACCGTAAATACGAGAGAGACGACATTGGCAGGGATTCTTGAAAGGTCTACATTGATAACTTCGTCATCGCCATCACCGTCGCCAGTACGGTTATCACCAGTATGGACGATACTCCCATCTTTTGATTTCAGCTGACTGAACCAAATCGCATCGATGGCTTGTTTGTTGGTATCAAACATGATGCATGAGGCATCTAAGTCAATCGAGTCGCCGCCGCTACCACCACCGAATAATTTGCCCAAGAATCCACCTTTTTTATCTTGAGGGCCTTGCGCAACGTCCCAGCCTAGACCCAGTTTTACTTGAGTGAGGTCGCCGCCAGCTTCTTTGCTTAGGGAGATTTTCTGACCTTTTTGTAAACTAACTGCCATGTGATATTCCTTATACTACAGTGTTATAGTAATTGTGAGTAGAGGGTTAAATAAAGTCTATGATGACGAGGAGTCGTTGTAACATATAGCTCTAAAAATATAATAATAGTTATAAGATATTGCCAAGCAAACTGCTATTGCCGCCGCGACCGCCTGAGCTAGTCCCTAAGACGCTTTGTAACCAGCCTTGATAGCTATCACGATTACGAGAGCAGATAATGACTTTGCCCGTACCTGAGAAGTTCAATACCATTCCTTCGCCACTGGTGACTGAGTTGATGATATTACTCATGATGCCTTTTTTCTTGCTGGTTGATACAGATAGCTTATAATTAAGACTAGAGTCCCAGCAGACCACATGTCCATTATCAATAATGACATCTTTATCAGGTGTCACATCAATCTCAAACAACGAACCAAAACCCGATACCACCACTTGACCCTGACCTTGCGTTTGCATCACCATAAATCCACCAGTGTCACCAAACACCGCACCGCCAAGGTTACGCTGAATATTGGCTCTGATATCAACGCCGGTTTGTGCGGCAACGAATGCCCCATCGCTTAAGGTATATTGCTGTGCACCGCAATTGATGATTTGCATATCACCATCGAGCGTTGGGGCTAACAAACAATCACCTTCACCATTCACAGCTTCAATCTGCTGCTGAAAGAGTGATTCATCATTGGCAAAGCGGCGCATGAGTGATTGCATTAGTCCGCCTTGTAGCTTACCTTTAAGCTCAAGATTTGACTCCATCATCACCATTGCATTGGCTTCACAATAAATCGAATCGCCTTTTTTTAGGTTGCAATGTAAAAAAGGTTCGATGGTGCCAATCAAGCTAAACGTTGCGGCCATGGGATGCAAATCCTTATTCTAATGTCTTTAAATTATGCGCTTAATATATAGTGCCAAGATATATGGTATTAAGTCTCTATATTTTTAAATACTTATTTTCAATAAAAATTAACATTTTAAATTTAAGCCAGCCAATTAAATTTAAAGCCATCAAATGCTTTAAAACGGCACACTTGATGGCTTTTTTGTCGCAATCAAATAATCGATTGTGATATTTATTTTATGAAGAATTATCGTATTAAACGATGCCGTTAATTTTAACGTTAAACGTTTACACCATAAGAGGCTGCTAATGGTCCAAGACCGCCACTGAAGCCTTGACCAACGGCGCGGAATTTCCAGTCACCACTATGGCGATATAATTCACCAAAAATCATCGCAGTTTCGGTACTACCGTCTTCTGATAAGTCATAACGTGCGATTTCAGAGTCGCCATTATCATTAACGACACGGATATAAGCGTCACCCACTTGACCAAAGTTTTGATTGCGACTTTGACCTTCATAAATAATCGCACAGATAGCGACTTTGCTGACGTCAGCTGGGATATTAGCAAGGTTGATTTTGATTTTTTCATCATCACCGTCGCCTTCGCCAGTACGGTTGTCGCCTGTGTGCTCAACCGCGCCATTGTCTGACTTTAAGTTGTTAAAGAAGATAAAGTCTTGATCATTACGTACTTTGCCTGCTTCATTGACCAAAAAGCCAATCGCATCTAAGTCAAATTCTTGACCGTCAGTGGCACGTGGATCCCAGCCAAGACCGACTGTAATATTGGTTAAACCTGGCGCTTCTTTTGATAAGTTTACGTTGCCGCCTTTTGTTAAGCTAATAGCCATATAAATATCCTTTGGATTAATAATTGAGTGGATTGAATGATAAAAAAAATAAACTAAAAATAGTGCAGTGGTCGATATATAAACGCAAACAATGAATAAATTTACTCGTATGCCACGCCCTGCATATCATTACGATTTACTATACTAAGCGTTTGCTTACTAAGCAAGGCGTATTTTGTGTGATTACGATATGATTACTAATAGGTATAATAACTCTGTATATCTGAGACTTTTTAACAAGTCTAACAACACTGGTTAAGATATTGTTATCAAAGACCAACTCTGTTACTAGTCAAAAAATAGCTTTTAATTAGCAAACACTGACCAGCCTGTTTTTTGTACAAGCATCTCTAATGCTTTTAATCCAAGTTTGGAGTTTCCTACAGGATCAAGCCCTGGTGACCATACGGCAATTGATCCCTTACCTGGGGCTATCGTTAAAATACCGCCACCAACTCCACTTTTACCAGGAAGACCGACACGATAGGCAAACTCACCAGAACCATCGTAATGACCGCACATCATCATTAATGAATTAATCCGTCGAGATCGCTGTTCATTGATGACCCTCATCCCTGTGTGTTGATTAACACCATTAGATACTAAAAATAAACCTGCACGAGCCAATTGCTGGCAGTTCATCGCAATCGAGCACTGATGAAAATAAACACCCAGTACTTTATCGACATCGTGCTTTAAACGGCCAAAGGCTTTCATAAAGTGGGCTAATGCCGCGTTTCGGTCTTTGTGCTCCATTTCAGAGGCAGCCACTTTATGATCAAAACGGATTGAATCATCGTCTGCAATAAAATGAACAAACTGAAGAATCTCACCCAAGGTTTCTTTTGGCTCATGGCCCATCATAATCGCATCTACCACGGCAAGTGCACCAGCATTGATAAATGGATTACGCGGCCGACCAGATTCATGTTCTAGTATCGTGATTGAGTTGAAAGGATCACCGGATGGTTCACGACCAACGTGTGTCCAAAGCTCATTACCCAACTTGCCAAGGCCGATGGTTAGGGTAAATACCTTGGAGATACTTTGAATCGAAAACAAGGTGCTTGCATTACCTGCTGAATATACCTTTCCATCAGGTGTTGCTACTGCAATACCAAACTGGTTTGGATCTACATGAGCCAGTTGGGGGATATAATCCGCTACTTTGCCGCGATCGGTTTCACGTGCCATCTCTGCGGCAATATCATCAAGAATCTGTTGCATATGAGTTATATAGCCGTATTTCTATGATTGTATGAAAAAGGATGATTTTAACTGAATAAAAGTCAATAATGACAGAAAAATTGTATTTTGCTTATGTGAGGGGTGGTTATGTACCTATCTCAGCGCTTTAATAGGTAATCGAAGATGGAGTAGCACAGCGTAAAAAAGCAGATCACACCTGATGATATGATCTGCTTGAATACATTAGATACGATGCTGATAATGAGCTTAGTTCAGACGTGCTGCTTCAGCCTTGCGATAATTGAGTGACGCAACAAACGCCCAACCAATAAACGCAATACCAATGAGGCCAGTTATGAGCTCTGGCACATGGAACTTCACTGATAACAGCATGATAATGGCTAATGCACCGATGGCATAATGTGCGCCATGCTCAAGATAGACAAACTCATCAAGTGTGCCTTTGTCGACTAAGAAAATAGTCATCGAACGTACAAACATCGCACCAATAGCAAGACCTAGCATGATTACAATGACGTCATTGGTAATTGCAAATGCGCCAATTACACCATCAAAACTGAATGAGGCATCAAGGACTTCTAAGTATAAGAAACCGATAATACCACCCTTCATAATCGCGCTGGTCGCCGCAGCGCCAGAGCCATTTTCCTCGTTTTCTAAATCTTCTTCAAGGTCACCCTCAAGCATGCCAGAAACGACCTGTACGCCAAGGTATACCAATATACCCCAAACGCCCGCAATCAAGACCGCTGAAGATTGCTCAGCATTCGCCCATGATACGGCAACCATCAAGACAATAAGCGCAACGAAAACACTCATAGCATCGACTTTGCCTAGCTTCGCTAAGCGGCTTTCTAACCAATTGAACCAGTGTACTTCTTTTTCATCAAAAATGAAGTTCAAGAACACCAATAATAAGAAAATACCACCGAAAGCTGAGATTTCAGCATGGTGTGCCATTAGTCTGGCTGAATATTCTTCTGGTTGATATAGGGCCAAATTGATGACTTCCATCATACCAAGATCAGCGGTGACCGCGACGATGACAATAGGAAATACCAAGCGCATACCAAATACAGCAATTAAAATACCAACGGTTAAAAATATCTTTTTCCAAAATTCGTCCCAGCCCTTAAGAACTGAGGCGTTGACCACCGCATTATCAAACGATAATGAAATCTCCATGACGGCCAAAATAGCAGTAATTGAGAGGGTAGTTATCAAGCCACCCATACCACCATGTGAATATCCCCACCATGCCGCTACCGCTAAGGCAATGACTGTGAAAATAAAGTCTAAATAAAAATGTCTCATGACACATCCTGTCTGGTTGCATAAAGCTAAGGTTGGTCTACTATAGACACAAACCACAAAAAAAGCGGTTATTGCTAACCACTTTTTTGCATAATTCTAAACGAAACATAAAGCATTACCAGTCATTTAGCTATGAATAATTGTGACTATTTTGCAACCATATTTTACAACCAGCATCGTCGCCAATGGTGAATATAAAACGAGGGCTAATACCTACTTTATGTTTTGAGTGTGATTGTCATATAGAGGCCTGAGTACTGAACAAGATAGCGATTTAGATATCGACGCCATATTGTTGACACATGGCTTGTAAGCCGCCTGAGTAGCCTTGACCAACGGCGCGGAATTTCCACTCACCGTTATGACGATAGACTTCGCCAAATACCATTGCTGTTTCGACAGAGTAATCTTCTGCTAAGTCAAAACGTACGACTTCAGTGCCTGTCTCTTCATTAACGACACGAATAAAAGCATTGGCAACTTGACCAAAGTTTTGACTACGCGCAGCCGCATCATGAATGGTGACAGTGACGACAATTTTATCCACATCAGCAGGTACTTGAGTCAGGTTTACTTTGATGACTTCATCATCGCCATCACCTTCGCCAGTACGGTTATCGCCAGTGTGCTCCACCGCGCCATTATCAGACTTAAGCTGGTTGTAGAAAATAAAGTCATGGTCGCCGCGTACTTTACCCGCCGTATTCAGTAAAAATACACTGGCATCAAGATCAAACTCAGCGCCAGAAGTCGCGCGCTCATCCCAGCCAAGTCCAATAAGCAACTTGGTTAAATTTGGGTCAGTCTTGGTTAGCGATAAGTTACCGCCTTTATTCAGTGATAAAGCCATGAGATTGTCCTTGTTATTAGAGTAGGGAAAGGGGCAATATTAAAACAATAGCAATGTAAGCTATCAAATACAGACTAGCAAAAACGATAGTGGGATTAAGATTAACAAAAAACCATCGCCGAAAAACTATTGTCTAATAACGCTCTATCATAACAACAAAAAATGACCCAATCAAAGCTGATTGGGTCATTGTTATGTGTACGACAAGAATGACGGTAAAAGATAAGGTTTAAACGCTGTCGTCAACCTTGATATTCACCTATTCATCTGAATTATAGGCTTTGACGATGACGAATCTCAAAGCTCTGATGAATCGGCTTTTTAATATCAAAATCAAAACCAATGGTTTTTTGCGTGATATCGACAATATCATAACGCTCGGTTAACTGCTCATCGAGCTCAAAGCGGGTAAAGTTATTTGAAAAATACAAGATCCCGTCAGAGGTCAAGCGGTTCATCGCACGATTAATGAGGGCAGAGTGGTCGCGCTGCACATCAAATGTACCTTGGAACTTTTTCGAATTCGAAAAGGTCGGTGGATCGATAAAGATGACATCAAATTGTTCAGTATTGTCTTTAATCCACTCAAAGATATCGGCTGCGACGAATTGATATTTATTGCGGCTAACGTCCAGACCATTTAATACAAAGTTTTGCTTACCCCAGTCTAGATAGTTCTGTGACAAATCAACGCTGGTGACTTTTTTCGCGCCCGCCAATGCCGCGTGAACACTCGCCGTACACGTATAAGCAAATAAGTTTAGTACAGCTTTACCGCGACTGTTGTCTTTAATACGCGCACGCATATTACGGTGGTCAATGAACAAACCAGTATCTAAATAATCCGTAAAGTTGACGTAGAAATAAGCACCATCTTCACGTGCAACATGGAATTTACCACGCTTTTCTGTGGTGTTCTGTTTGCTATATTGGTCATTACCAGACTGGCGTGCACGGGTCTTAATGAATATTTGTTCACGGTTAATACCAAAAACTTCACGAATACCCATTAATGCCAAGTTGAAGCGTTTTTTAGCAGTCTCAGGTGGAATGGTTTTTGGTGGCGCATATTCTTGCACGTGCACATAGTCGCCATATAAATCGACGGCGACTTTGAAGTCGGGCAAGTCAGCATTGTAAACGCGCAAATTACTAACCTTATCTTTTTTAGCCAACTTCTTCAGCTTGGACAGGTTTTTTTGCAAACGGTTAATAAAATCTTGACCATCTTCTACTTCAATTTCACGTTTTTCAAAGCGACTAACGAGATTGCCCGTTTGTCCAGAAATCAACGCACCATAGCGGAAATAAACCGTGATAGCACCATTATGACAGCGTAAGGTTTTTGGTTCTTTAATCGGTAAGATATCAACTTGCTCAACATTAGATGCCAATATGCCAAGCATCGGATCAATGCCGCTACCGGCAAAGCTGTCTTGCAAAATAAGCCCAATCGCTTGATATAATGGTTTAATCATCTCTTCGTCACCCAAACGCTCACCATAAGGTGGGTTGGTGATGATTAGAGGATTGCTCAATCGACCGTCATCGACCAATGGCTTCAGAATAGTGCTCAGCTGGTCAAGCGCCCGTGTCTCAAGGTCAAGCAGGGGTAATAAGTCTTGTAAACCTGCGGCAATCAGGTTTTTCTCTGTTGCTAAAATCGCGCCGCTATCAGCATCAAAACCCAAAATTAGTGGTAACGTATCTGGTTGCTCATTAGCAATTGCTAAGGCTTCGCGGAAACGTGTCTGGGCATCATCGATCATCTGTTGCCATAACGCATCGTCATGATGCTGCCATTGGTAAAAACCAAATTGATTGGCGGCCTTATCGATACCCACAGCATAATCGCAATGCATGAGTAGTGCTTCAATGATAAAGGTGCCAGAACCACACATTGGGTCGACTAAAGCATTATAAAAAGGCGCATTGCCTGCTTCGTTTTTCTTGTGCCAGCCTGCGCTATACAGTAGAGCAGCTGCCAAGTTTTCTTTGAGTGGCGCTTCAGTCATCGCCACACGATAACCACGGCGATGCAAACTGGTGCCTGATAAATCTAAATACAGCTCAGCTTGCTTATCATTCACGGTTGCAAATATAGAAAAGTCTGGGTTTTTACTATCGACGTTAGGACGGCTGTCATAAACTTCATTGAACGTATCTGCAATCGCATCTTTGATACGTAGCATCGCAAACTGTTGACTGACGGCAACACGCTTGTCGACCGACAGACGAATGGCAAAGGTTTGCTCCAAACTAAACTGCTCAATCCAATTGACCGATTTTGCCAAGCCATAAAGTTGTTCAGCCACATCATATTCGGCATTGATATTTTTACGTTTAATGAGCATTAATACCCGCGAGGCGACACGTGACCACAAACAAATACTATATAAGTCACGCAAAGTACCAGTCACCGCCAGACGGCCTGTACTTTTGATTTCGCTTGCAATACCAAAACTTGTCAGCTCAGTTTGTAGTGGTGCCTCAAGCCCATCGGCACAGGTAATAATAAGGTCAAGCGACAACTCTGGTGAAGCTGCTGTTAGAGGTGCGGGCGCGGTTGTTTCGGTCATACGGATACCTGTGGGCTAAATTGATAAGTAATGCACATCATAAAATAAGATGTTTAACCGCCAATTTTACCATAATTCAGCGCAGGATGGTTTAAAGTGGTGGTGTTTATCAAAGAGAGATTCAGTAAGGCTACCTTTCATAAAACCATGCTTACCATATTGATGATGAAAACCTTAAGCCTAAAAAATTGTGGAATTAATTGCCCAAGGCATAAAATAATACAATGACGTTATTTATCCGCTTTGGTCAGTGGCGGTACTTCTGATACGATCTGCGTTGTAGTTGCAAAGGGTTTAGTGGCGATAGGATAATCCACATCCTTTGGCATAAGCAGACGCATATGAGGGTAAGGGGTAGAAATATTAGCGGCATCAAAGGCA
Organism: Psychrobacter muriicola 2pS; assembly: GCF_904846535.1. Classification (NCBI taxonomy): domain Bacteria; kingdom Pseudomonadati; phylum Pseudomonadota; class Gammaproteobacteria; order Moraxellales; family Moraxellaceae; genus Psychrobacter; species Psychrobacter muriicola. The sequence goes on along the minus strand of NZ_CAJHBC010000003.1, from coordinate 421,839 downwards.
CGCTTGATATCTTCTTTTAGACCTTCTTTGATTTTGGGCATGCGCGCGACAGCGGCAGGCTTGACCCAAAAACGCACAATAAAGAATACCCCGTATTCACCAATTTCATCCACGGTGGCCGAGGTTTCAGGACGGCTGAGTACCACATCGGTATCAGTAAGCACCTGCAAGATTTCCTTGCGAGCAGTGTCGATATCATCTTCAAAAGCGATACGCACACGAATATCGAAACGTATGAAGTTTTTGGAGGTTAAATTGGTCACTTCAGAGGAGGCAACGTTAGAGTTGGGAATAATGACAGTGATGTTGTCTCGAGTCAAAATATGAGTGGTGCGTAACGCAATGAGTACGACGCGACCCTCATTGTCATTGATATGAATCCAGTCACCAACCTGAAAAGATTGTTCGAGCAAAATGGTAATACCCGCAATGAAGTTAGCAAGCGTTGATTGGGCAGCAAAACCGACTGCTAAGCCCACAATCCCTAAACCTGCGACCAATGAGACGATATCAAAACCAAATTGCGCCATGACGCTGGCAAGCCCGAGTACCAATAGCAGCACTGACAAGATGTTTTGAAGCAGCTGCTCTATGGAGGCGTTGAGACCATAATGCTGCAGCACTCTGTGAATAATCTGTCCAGATGACGCCCATAGTACATAATAAATCCCCGCCCATGTACTGGCTTTTGCAGTGGCCTTGATAGTCTCTGGCTCAAAGTAAATTTGGCTCATAATGGCAATCAAGCTGGCAACTATCCAGATATAACGCAAAACGGAACGGACAATTTTAGTACGCCTCTCATTCAGACGAATTTTTGTCCTACTTTGCTTAAGGATATAAATAGCGAGCCAATAAAAAAATCCCAACACAGCCAGCAGTATTAGGATTTTTATGGCAGTACTAGCGAGCTCTACCGCTTGAGACGACCAATCAAGTGATTCTTCATCTACAGAGCCGCCAAGCGCAAGGTAGAGGCTAGTATGTAGGTCACGAACGATCTCTTTAAAAAAATCAGTAATACTAGCGATTGGCATTTTTTGGTCCATGCAGAGTTTTTTAACGTACTTCAAGTGGTCAGTGCTATCAAACACAATATGAGTGGTGATTGATACTAAACATCCTTGCTTTGAAAGTGAAGCGTCTTGAAAGTGTAGCTTAGCTAATGCTTAAAAGCTATCTTCCTGTGTGTCTTGGTATTGATAAGGTATTGCCATTTTGTGTTGAACATCGCGTAACGCGGTACGTAAGCCCTCTAATATTGTAGGATGATAAAAAGGCGTATCAAGCATGGCCTTAATACTTAAATCATTGGTAATCGCTGTTGCTAAAATATGCCCGATATATTCGGCATCGGGCCCGACCATACTTGCGCCTAAGATTCTATCGGTTTTCTTACAGCCATATATATGTAGCAGTCCACAGTTGACACCCATCACGCGACTGCGCCCTTGATTGTCAAAGCTGACACTACCGATGACATACTCTAAGCTTGTATCCTGTTGAATGTCTGGTAGAGACATACCGACGTTAACGATTTGCGGTGAGCAAAACACAATCGAGAAAGGCGTGGCGGGCGGGCGAATATGAGCGGCATCTTCATTCTCGCAGACCATACTTCCAGCGCTATAGCCTTCATCACTGGCCACATGTAATAGTGGGAGATTGGCGTTGGCATCACCAACGATATAGATATCTAAATTACCAATCTGACCTGTTTTTTTATTCAAGTGCCTTGGGCGATCTTTGTCGTCAAGCTCAACGCCTAAATGTTCAACTCCCAGCGGTTTGATATTATTGCGACGACCAGTCGCAACCAGTACATACTCACCTTGCCATTGCTGCAACTCTCCAGCACTGTCTTCATAATCAATGAACGCGGCTGAATGGTCATTATCCGTGGCTGTTTGCACGCCGACATCACTGATTTTGCTACCCAAATGCATGGTCAATTCGCGGCTTAAGCAATCGATAGCTTTGTTATTGATATCATCGTCTTTGAGACCAGCAATGCGTTTGACACGATTGAACAAAGTCACTTCTACGCCTAAGCGTTTAAAGGCTTGCGCAAGCTCTAGTCCGATAGCACCTGTACCGATGACGGCCATTGTTTTTGGCAAATTTGTGAGCTCAAATACCGTATCAGAGGTGAGCATGGCGTCACCAAGCTTATCTGCCCAGCCATCTGGAATAAATGGTGAGCTGCCCGTGGCGATAATGATTTTGTCGGCATCAATTAGTTCATCATTGACTTCAATTAATCCTTGGTCATTGATATGAGCGCGTCCTGATATTTTTTTGTGATCAGGCCAACTATCTACTTGTGCTTTGATGTAGCTAGCAAAATGCGCACGCTCGTCCCGGACGCGCTGCATGACTTGCTTGCCATCTATCTGGACGGTGGCATGGACGCCAAATTCAGCAGAGTGATTGGCTTCATACGCGCGATCAGCGGCGGCAATCAACAGTTTGCTTGGCATACAGCCGACAGCGATACAGGTGGTCGTCCAGAATCCGTCATTAATAATAACGACATTATCATGGGTTTTACTGGCTTGACGAAAGGCATTTTGCCCAGCAGTACCTGCACCGATAATGGCAACAGATACTTTGCGAGTAACTTTGGATGCTGTGTCATCCGCTGCAGTGTCGTATTGTTTATTCATATGATTCTCAAGTTATACGGCATTTAGTATTAAGGACTATTTTTAAGATAGTTTTTTTAAGAAATTGCTCTAAAAGACAATCATTCAAAAAAGACTTTCAGCCTCTGATATCCAGTATTTATCGTAAGGATTATCAGAATCAATTTTAAGATGCTTGTTATGATTCTTGGCTTTATTGGTTAAGGCGCTAAGGTTTCAAGCAAACGTTCAGTATAGCCTTTGGCACGTAGATTTCGCTGAGCATGGGTCAGCTCGCCATTTTTGTTAAAGACGAATGCTGAACGGACTAGCCCTAACGTTATTTTGCCGTACATATTCTTTTCTTTAATAACGTCAAAGTATTGGCATAACTTTTCATCAGTATCGCTGATAAGCGCAATGTTTAAATCATATTTGGTGATGAATTTCTCATGAGATTCAACACTATCACGTGAGACACCAATAATGTCATAGCCTAAGTCATCAAACTCATGGAGGTGCTCGGTAAATTCGGTAGCTTGAGTGGTACAGCCTGGCGTACTGTCTTTTGGATAAAAGTACAGAATGAGTCCTTTATCAGTATTGGCAATCATCTCTTTGAGATTGATTTCATCATGGATAAAGTTACCGGCAAGCTTTCGTACTATAGTGACTGAAAAGTCAGGTAAGGTTAGGTTTTCTGTGGTTGGTTTTGCCATTATAAAATCCTTATTGGTTTTTGTTTGTATCAGTGCTTATGTCGATTGATAATCTATGCTGTGTTCTTATTATAAGCAGATTAGCAGCGATTCATAATCAGTTTTACACTTTGCGCCTGCATTGACAACAAAAAAGACTGGTAATAGCCAGTATCTTTCACTTCTATTTATTCTTATCTCAACAAACAACTTACAACAAAAAATACTATCAAACCCTTTAAAAATATTGATATACAGAAGTTTTAGCTATTGTAGTGGACAACTAAATTAGGTCATCTGATAAGAGGTTTTTGTTAAAGTAGCATCTCTCTTTTTCTGCTGACGGCAAATAATTATTAAAACGGTGCGGTCTCAGACTTTGATAATAGCCCCAAATATAATCAGCAATGGCGCTTGATGCTGCATCAACATCCTCATAACCATCCTTTGGCATCCACTCCGTTTTAAAGCTTCTAAAAAAGCGCTCAGTTGGTGCATTATCCCAACAATTTCCACGGCAGCTCATACTTTGTGTCATACCATGACCGCTAGCAACTGCTTCAGAAAGTTTCTTACTGGTGTAATGTAATGCATGCCCTGATCAGAATGAAACAGTACGCCACTGGGTTTAAGTCTGGTTTGATACGCCATCTGTATGCTTTAGCGGTCAGCACGCTGTCAGGAGAGTCTGATACAAAAAAGCCAACCACACGCCTGGCATATAAGTCTAAAACTATGGCGAGATAGCATTAGTCGCCTTTGATACGAATATAAGTGACATCCCCGGTCCGGACTTGATTGGGCATGCTTGGGCTAAAGTTGCGAGCTAAGATATTGTCATGGGTTTTGTGCGATTCATCAGCGTACTTATATTTATGCTGCTTTTTCTGACAGCTTCTAAGGCCCATCTGCGACATAAGCTTACCTGCCATATAGCGGATAAGCTTGATGCCATGCTCATTCTGCAATATGGCGACGATGCTACGAGCCCCTGCTGATCGGTTGGATTGGTTAAATATTTAGTGTATTAAGGCTTTAATTTTCACAGTTTCAAGACGGATGGGCTTTGACTGCATGCCAGAATAGTAACTGCTTTTGATCACGCCAAATAGCTTGCACAGTCGGCTTTTACTGACCCGCTTATCTTGCTCTGCAAGCTTATTAGTCAATGATATACGTTGAGATTGTCCGATGCTAGCAGAGCTGAGGCCTTTTTTAAAATATCTTTCTCAATTTTGAGTTGCCTAACTTCTCGCTCAAGATCTTGAATGCGGCGCTGGTCATCTGTTAGTGCAAGGCCTTCGCTTGGAGCAGCGCCTTGCTTCTCTTTTCGATACTTAAGTAGCCAATTATCTAAGGTCTATTTGCCTATCCCTAATGAATTAGCAACGTCAGGTATTCTACGTTTGTGATCGACTACCAAGCTGATGGCTTCGAGTTTAAATTCTCGGGTATATTGGTTGCGTTTGTTAGTCATACTGTTTTCCTCTTTGGATTAGTATAACCTCTTATGCGCTGTCCTAATTTATCAGGCCACTACAACAACAGCGATTATATGAATTTAGATCAGATATTGGCTAATAAAAAAAGCAAACTTGCTAAATGATTTAGATAACTTATATAGTAATCGTGTTTGAACTAACTTTAAGGTAGTAAATATCATGAGATTATTGAACCAATTATTCACATGCCTATCAGGTGTAATAATTGTGACTGCTTTTACTTTTGGAGTAGCAAATGCCAATAATGAATATGTCATGGCTGCAGCAGAAAAAGTAGCTAGTGCAGAAGCATACGCAAAAGCACAAGCAGCAGGAAAAGTAGCTAGGGCAGAAGCATACGCAAAAGCAGACGCAGCCATTGCAAAAGCAGCCGCAGTCATCGCACTGGCAGAAGCAGCTAGGACAGAAGAAAAAGCAGCTATGGCAAAAGCAGAAGCAGCTAGTGCAGAAGCGTACGAAAAAGCATACGCAGCTTGGGCAGAGTCCATTGCAGAAGCAAAAGAAAAAGAAAAAGCAGATAGGGCAGTATCAGACAAGAGGATTGAGCTGAAGGAATGGAGCACACATTGAACGACAGCTTATGCAGCGGTGCCAGCGACCTGATGCAAGTATGCAAGCAATAAGAAAGCGTTTGAATTGGCATGGAAACCCTTATCAAAAACCTAAAGGCATGCACTATAAAACCTACAAGCGGCTATTCACTGAATATCACGACGTAGAAGATTATTATATGAGCTGTTTAACTAGGTTCGATGGTATTACTAGCGTTAAGAGAATGAAATAAAGATAGTTATTCGGAGGGTTATAAAAGGAGAGAATGCCATAGGTAGCTATAAAAATAGCTACCAATCTATACTACATTATAATGATTTTTTTTAAAACAATGAGTTAGTAGTGATAAAAAGACTGGCAATGGCCAGTCTTTTGTATATCAAACGAGATGTGTATTAAGCTGGTTTCTGTGGCTGTTTTAAATCTAAGCCAACGGTGCACTGTTGCAAATCTTTTTGCATCTTTTTGACGTAAGGCAGTCCAGACGGATCTTTTTTGTCTTGGGCATAGCTCTCAATCTCCCACATCTGACCGATGGTCATGTTGCTACGCACACCAATAGTACAATTGCATAGTTTGGTCGCAGTGTTTTTATCAGCGACTTTATATTTGACTGCGCCATTAACGCAGGTATTGATATTATTTTGCTTAATATCGGCAGCGTTTGCTTGTGGCATCACAAAAATGGCAGCTAGAGCTAGGGGTAATACTGGCAACAACTTCATAAATATCCTCTTACGGGTAGCATCAATTTTCTAGATTTTGTACTCAAATTAGAGCGAAAGTACTAATAGTTCGTTGATTAATGTGGTTACTTATATCTTGCGATAAACAGAATCGCTCATACCATAGCAAGTATGTGACTTAAAATACAACGGCGGCGTGCTGTGTTAATGCAAGCGAATGTTTCGCTAATGTTGATTGCTATCACGCTTTGATACAAATGTAATCCTATGATTTGTTAGGATTGATAATGGGTTGGGTCAGTGACGCCAGCTTGAGCAAATCCTTGACGGCGTAAGGCACAGCTGTCACATACACCGCAAGCAAGACCGTGTGCATCGGCTTGGTAGCAAGAAATCGTTTGCCCATAATCGACGCCCAATGACAGTCCAAGCTCAATAGTTTTTGCTTTTGACAGCTGCTGTAAGGGCGTTTGAATAGATAAGTGATGACCGGTAACACCAGCTTTGGTGGCAAGATTGGCCATATGCTCAAAGGCGGCAATATACTCTGGTCGACAGTCAGGATAGCCCGAGTAATCGACTGAGCTGACGCCAATGATGATGTGATTGGCATCGGTCACTTCAGCAACGGCTAGTGCATAAGACAAAAATATCGTATTACGCGCAGGCACGTACGTATTGGGAATAGCATCATTATCGATCTCATCACGCTTTTTATTAGGAAATTTATCCGTATCGCCATCAGGAACAATCATACTGTGGTCCGTCAGTGAAGAGCCACCAAGCTGAGCGATGTCAATATCAATAATCCTGTGATTGACCTCGGCAGTTTCAGCGATGGCTTTTGCCGCGACCAGTTCACTATTGTGGCGTTGACCATAGTTAAAACTGACCGCAGTCACCGACGCATAACGTGCCTTAGCCCAATACAAACAAGTCACTGAATCAAGACCGCCTGACAGTAGCACAACGGCATTTTGGCTTTTATTCAGAGCATTTAAGTCAGTATCGGCGGCTCGGTTATTAGAGGTATTTTGCGAAGTAACGTTAGTCATAGTGGTATCTATTATTGGTTTGCGAAAAACGCCTATTTTAGCAAAAATACGCTCACTACAGAACCACTAAGCCATTATAGATACGATATGAAACCTTAATCAGCTCAAAAAAAATTTGTTTATAAAAGTTTTGAGTTGACATCAGTCTCTTATGTATAAAAAAGCTAAACTATAAAGAAGACTGCATATTTAATCTCATAATTTAATCTCACCTTTTCAATCTGTTAGCAAATTTTGTTATAATCGCTGCTTTTAGAGCCACTGTGCTATTACATCCTTGCTAATGGCTTTATTATCCCATTTTTTAGCAAAAATCCCTTGTAAAGATATTGAGTAACTTATGACCGCAGCGACCTTGTTTACGCCACAAATTACGCCTGAAATCGATGATATGTCAGCTGATGCAGGTTTGGATAATCATGCTTGGCACACTGATGGTGATAGCATGGAATATGAGGATGTTGCTGATAATCATACAAATGAAGATAGTATCGCCGCTGTACCATCAACGTCTACTGAATCAGCAGAGTTCCGTAAACTACAAAAAAAGCTACGTAGACAAGTCTCTTGGGCGATTCGTGATTTTAATATGATCGAAGACGGCGATGTGGTCATGGTCTGTGTTTCAGGTGGTAAAGACAGCTATACTTTGCTGGATATTTTACTACTACTCAAGCGTATCGCCCCGATTAACTTTGATATCGTCGCGGTCAATCTCGATCAAAAGCAACCGGGTTACCCTGAGGATGTTTTGCCAGCGTATCTGAACGAGCAGGGCATTGCTCACTATATCTTAGAAAAAGACACTTATAGTATCGTTAAGAGCGTGGTGCCAGAAGGAAAAACTTATTGCTCGGCGTGTTCACGTCTGCGCCGCGGCTCGTTATACGGTTTTGCTAAGCAGATTGGGGCAACCAAAATTGCGCTGGGTCATCATCGCGATGATATGTTGGCGACCTTCTTTTTGAATCTATTTCATGGCGGCGCTCTCAAATCGATGCCACCGAAATTGCTTAGCGATGACAAGCAAAACCTGCTTATTCGTCCATTGGCTTATGTCGAAGAAAAAGACATCATCGAATATGCCCGCCTAAAAGAATTTCCAATTATTCCGTGCAACTTATGTGGCAGCCAAACCAACCTACAAAGAGCAATTATCAACGACATGTTGCGGGAGTGGGATGATGCCCATCCACAGCGTTTGGCCTCTATTTTTAAAGCCATGCAAAACGTGGCACCGTCACAACTAGCAGACCGTGAGCTATTCGACTTTGAGCAGTTAAGTCTTGATCGTGATGATAATGAGCGTTTGTTTGAAGGAGATAACATCCAAGCAGGGCAGACCGAGAGCTTGGCTGAAATTGGCCTACCTGTATCGCCAAAAACCCAAACGTTCAATCCAAAGTTTGATAGTAAGCAGCTTTCGACAGCGTCCGATAACTCAGCAGAAAACAATCGTACGACTCAGAAGATTCCTACAATAAATCCTGTTATTTAACGATTCATTGGTGAAATATCGTTACGTGATATTTATAAAAAATAGCATAAACCGCTAGCATAAAAAAACCAGCTCATTATTGATAAATGGCTGGTTTTTTTATGTCTTAATAAATCAATTGTTAGCCTTGTCTATCAAAGCAATATTGATAAAATTAGCTTTCTGCAAAAACCGGTAACGGATCAAAGCTAACCTCTGAGCGTGGTAGTTTCGCCACATCTTGCATACGCCAGTCATCTTTACCATCACTACTTACTTGTAGGTAATATTTTGCTTTTAAAGGATCTATATCTACCCGCGCACTGTATTTATTGCCCTCGACATGCTGTAGTACGACATCACGATCTTTTTTTATATCGGTTGCATGCGAGATAGATAGTGCCAGTGTATCTGGATAAGTCAGTGGCGTGCCATTTAATAATTTACCTGACTGCAAGCTTTGTTCAGGATAATTTAAATAAAACACAATGTTGCCATTATCGGCAAACTGCATTTTACCATGTAAGTCTAAGTCATAAGTCAGTTTGTCACGTGACACATCATGATAAAGCGTCTTGCCATCCATATACCAGTCGTCACGTACCACGCTATCACGAATTTGATAAGAGTAATAAACGAAAAAGATACAAGCCACTACGACAAATGCAGGCATGCCAATGACAAAAATAACCACCATGTAATTCTTATACCATGGTTGAGTATCCTGATGCTTAAAATTTGATGCTTGAGTAGACATAAAATACCTATTAATCAGATATCTGTTTATCAGATATCTATAAACTGTATCAATGGATAAACTGATAGCTGAACTGCTGTCAGTTTTATGATAAATCGTCCACCTGTTAGCCACTGACTCACAGGTGACATGACATATAGTATTATATACCAGCTAGGCTCTTAATAGCTTATCGAAGCCTACTGCCCTTGAGTAGTAAATACGTTTTGTTTACTGACCTTATACTGACCATCTTCACTAACCACATTTAGGGTCACCGGTGTTTGTTCAAAGTCGATCACATCAGGATCACCATAGATACTCACAGGCATATCAAAGCTCTCACCTGCTTCTAATGGTACATCGTTAAATCGCAGCGCCAAGCTCAAACCTTCTTTCGGGGTAAGGGTTATTTTATAGGTATGCGGCTCTTGCGTTTTATTGGTCAGTTTAACGATATAGCTGTTTTCAATCATGCCTTGATTGTTCACGGAAGACAACTGATTACGGTCACGACGAATATCAATCTCTAATGGTACGCGGTCTGTCAGCGCATAAACAACACCACCACATAAAATAGTAATAACCGCTAAATAGGCAAATAGGCGTGGACTGAGTACACGGGTATTTTCTTTTTCTGACAACTGGCGCTCTGTTGTATAGCGGATAAGCCCACGTGGATAGCCGACTTTATCCATAATTTCATTACAAGCGTCAATACAAGCAGCACATTGTATGCAACCAACTTGCAAGCCATCTCGAATATCAATCCCAGTCGGACAAACCTGTACGCACATGGTACATTCGATACAATCCCCTAAATCTTCAGGATGTGTGCCTTTTTTACGTGCCCCGCGAGGTTCACCACGTTCATAATCATAAGACACAACCAACGTATCTTTATCAAACATAACGCTCTGAAAACGACCATAAGGACAGATCTGTACGCACATCTGCTCACGCATGTAGCCCGCATTGGCATAAGTGGCAAAGGTAAAGATAAACATTGATACCCATACCCATGTTGGCCAATCAGGAATGGGAACAAAGCCAATTGTTTGCCAGCTCTGATATAAATAATCTGTTCCAGCGACATAACTGACAAAAGTTGCAGCGGTAATCACTGAAAATACTAACCAAATAAAATATATCAAAGAACGTTTAAAAGCTTTTTTGGCGCTCATCGGTTCTTTATCAAACTTAATACGCTTATTACGATCACCAATGACCCATTTTTCAACATACTGATAAAGGTGTGTCCAAATCGTTTGAGGGCAGGCATAGCCACACCAAACACGACCCGCATATACAGTCACCATAAACAATGTGAAAGCTGCAATGATGGCAAAGGCAGCAATAAAGTAAAAGTCTTGGGTCAGAAAGGTCATACCAAAAATATAGTAATGCTGCGAGGGGACATCAAACCATATTGCCTGCCTACCATTATAACGTAACCATGGTAACAGCAGAAAAGCGGCCAAAAGCGTATACATCGTGACAACACGAATGTTTTGGTAAAAACCTGTGACAAACCTAGGATGAACGCGATGCTTGGTCGCATCAAGGTCAATTTGCTGTACAGGGATTTTATTGGGTTGTGGTGCTGACATAAACGTGCCTCTTTTAAAAAAGAATCAGTTTGCTGGCATGATGAACAAACATCTTTAATCATCAGATGTATGAGTGTGCGATGTTATCAATGTCAGTAAGTAGCGGATAAAATTTTGAGCAGAAAAATATTTTAAACCATCTACCAAATGATTGATTGCAAATAGTTTAATGAGAATTGGTAACTATCTTCTAAATTGACCACCAATAAGCAGTTTTTAGGCATCGTCATTTTAGCATTCTCCCTATTGTAAATGGGGTAATAATCTTAAAAACCAATCAGTATATCGAGCATTATGCTTATATACTGATTGTGCTATACACAGTATTTAAGCGTATTTTCTTTACCACTCAAATTTTGACAATGCGGTAGCAGTCAATAAACCCTTATCAAAGAATCTATAAAAAAAGGAGAACTGCAATAACAGTCCTCCCTTTATCAAATCTTATCCATTAATAATATGACAACCAGCTTGAAATATTAGTTAGCCGTCGCTTCTACAGTGCTTTCTACTTGAGTAGCAGTTGGTGTTTTAGCAGCAGGTTGTGAGGTCTTATCTGATAGTGAGTAAACATAAGCCGCAAGCAGCATAATACGCTCATTACCCAGTTTGGTTTCCCACTCAGGCATCACACCAGCACGACCATAACGTAAGGTTTCACGAATGGTTTCGCGATCGCCGCCATACAACCAGATATCATCTGTTAAGTTTGGCGCGCCAGTAGAAGTCATACCTTTAGCATCTGTACCATGGCAAAGAACACAGTTAGTCGGCTCATTGAAGATAGCTTCACCTTGAGCGACTTTGGCCTTATCAAGCTCGTAACCAGGTTGGTTGCCAGATATAGACAATACATACTCAGCTGCTGCGCGTACACCATCTTCACCGATCTGATCGCGCCATGCTGCCATACCACCAACTCGACCCTTATGTAGCGTAGTCAAGATATTTTCAGGTGCTCCGCCATATAACCAATCATTATCAGTTAGGTTTGGATAGCCTACCGCACCTTTGGCGTTAGAGCCATGACAGACTGCACAGTTCTGCAAGAACAAACGACTACCAACTTTTAAAGCATTCGGATTTTCTGAAAGCTTCTCTACATAAGGTGATAGTTCTGCAATTTTCTCATCAATTTGAGCTTGCAGATCTGCTGGTGGTGTTTCACTGCGGCGCATGGTTGCTTGTAACTCAGCAAGCGTCGCTAAAGTCTGTGTCGCACCACTAGCATCCGCTTTGGCTAAGATGTTTTTCTCAAAGTTATCCGTAAATACTTTGTTATTGCTTTCAAGCTCACTGAATAGCTCGTTTTTAGAAGTCCATGGCACAGTTTCACCATCGACTTCTACCGTTGCGAGACCATCCCAGTATGCCGGAAACATTGCTGGGAAAAATACCCAATATGCAACACCCCAAACGATAGAGCCAAAAAATATCACCAACCACCATTTAGGGAGTGGTTTGTCGTATTCTCGGATACCATCATATTCGTGACCTGTTGTACCGTCTTCTTCTAGTTCTGGCTTGTATTTTAATACAAACAGCAGAACGCCAAGAATAAAAGCCCAACAACCAAAACTGATTAGTGTGACCCAAGAACTCCAAAAAAATGTCATCGTTTATCCTTATTGCGCTGCTCTTCAGACAGAGATTCTATATCCTCGTCATCAAGCGCAAGTTGTGCATCTTCTTCGAAGCGTTTTTTGTTTTTTGGCGAATACGCCCACCATGCAACACCTACGAAGGCAACAAAGGCAGAAACGGTCGCAATTGTTTGTAATTCACCAATACCCATTAGCGCTGTCCTTCCATTGCGGTACCTAACTGCTGTAGATAGGCGACTAGAGCGTCAAGCTCAGTGGCGCCAAGCACGGCATCTGGAGCACCTTCGATATCTTCTTCAGTATAAGGGACACCAAAGCGATCGCGGAATAGACGCATTTTAGCTTGAATGTTTTCACCATCCACTTCGTTAGTAGCCAGCCACGGGAAACCAGGCATTACTGATTCAGGCACTAGCGAACGTGGATTGATCAAATGTTGCTTCTGCCAATCTTCAGAATAACGTCCGCCAACACGTGCCAGATCAGGTCCAGTACGTTTAGACCCCCATAAGAATGGATGATCCCACGTTGACTCAGCGGCGCGTGAGTATGGTCCATAACGTTCAACTTCAGCACGTAGTGGACGAATCATCTGAGTATGACAAACGTGACAACCTTCACGAATATAGATGTCACGACCTTCAAATTCTAGTGCAGTCCATGGCTCCATAGAGGGCAGGGGAGCATTCACCCCACCTTCTTCAGGACCCTTGTTGTCATATATCAATGGTACGATTTCAACTAGCGTTGCAAAGCTAATAGCAATGACGATACCGATAACCAACAAGCCTGTATTTTTTTCAATAATTTCATGCGGTGTACCAGACATGATCGCTCCTTATACGTTAGCTGCCGAAGGTTTATCAACACTAGGTTCATGATCAGTAGGATCTGCGATATCGACAGGCTTACCTTCTGGCATCTTAAGTGTTTTATAAACGTTATATGCCATCACAAACATACCCGATACATACAATAGGCCACCAAAAGCACGACCAATATATGGGAAATGTGAAAACTCAACTGTATCGACGAAGCTATATACCAACGTACCATCTGGATTGGTAGCAAGCCACATCATGCCTTGGCCAATACCTGAAATCCACATTGATACGATATAGAAAATAGTACCCGCTGTAGCCAACCAAAAATGCGTGGTGATTAAGCTGATAGAATACATTTTTGGTTTGTTATAAATACGTGGTAACAGTACATATAGCGAACCAATGGTAATCATACCTACCCAACCAAGCGCACCTGAGTGTACGTGACCGACTGTCCAATCCGTGTTATGCGATAACGCATTCACGGTCTTAATCGACATCATTGGACCTTCGAACGTCGACATCGCGTAGAACGACAATGCAACAATCATAAAGCGAATGATTGGATCGGTACGTAACTTATCCCAACTACCTGATAGGGTTAGCACACCGTTAATCATACCACCCCAAGATGGTGCAAATAGGATGATTGAGAATACCATTGCAAGAGACTGCGTCCAATCTGGAAGTGCTGAATAATGCAAATGGTGACCACCAGCCCACATATATGAAGCAATCAATGCCCAAAAGTGAACGATAGACAAGCGGTAAGAATAAATAGGGCGACCAATCTGTACCGGAACGAAGTAATACATCATCCCTAGGAAAGCGGCCGTTAGATAAAAACCTACCGCGTTATGCCCGTACCACCACTGCACCATCGCATCGGTCGCACCGCCAAATAACGAGTAAGACTTAAATGCGCTAACAGGAACCGCCATGCTGTTTACGATATGTAGTAATGCAATCGTAATAATAAAGGCTGCAAAGAACCAGTTAGCCACATAAATATGTGAGGTTTTACGTTTGATGAGTGTGCCGAAGAAAACAATGGCATAAGAGATCCATACCAAGGCAATCAAAATATCGATTGGCCACTCAAGCTCAGCGTATTCCTTGGTCGACGTTAAACCTAAAGGTAGGGTAATAACCGCTGATACGATAACGGCTTGCCAACCCCAAAAGGTAAACCAAGCTAAATAAGGAGCAAATAACCTTGTCTTACAGGTGCGCTGAACAATATAGTAAGACGTTGCGAACAGGGCAGAGCCACCGAACGCAAAAATGACCGCATTGGTATGTAGCGGTCTTAAACGACTAAATGTCAGCCATGGAATGTCAAAGTTAAGTGATGGCCATGCTAACTGTGAAGCAATGAACACACCAATACTCATGCCGACGATGCCCCATACCACGGCCATTATCGTAAAGAATCTTACGACAGTAATTTCGTACTCACGGTCAACTGGGGCGACTGCTGTGTTTTGTAAACTCATTGGATGATTCCTTTACAGCCCGAATTATCAACAGAATTAACTAACTCTCCGCGCTATCTACATCATCAAAGTAATAACCAGATAAAAATAGAATCGCGGTACATGCTGTTTTTTGGCTCCCTTATTACCATAATATTATTAACTATCAATCTAAGCTTGCGCTTTATATCAGCTGGTATTGAGAAATAAAGGCGTTTTAAACGCACGACACTCATAGCTGATCGATAGTAGGATTGTTAATAAATCATTAAGGTGGATAAGAAGATGCGCCGTTTTTGAGCATCAAACATCTAATGAGGTGAAGTATTTATCTTAATTACTATCAAAAATCTATACTAATGAAGATAGATACCAATATCCATAGGGCCATAAACATGCACTGACCATAGACGTATGCTAGCGGCGGCTGACAAAAAAACATGTTTGCGTAATGTTTAGTTAAAACTCCCGACTCTGTTTAAGGGTATTGTAACGCAATCCTAATCAAATATCATCAGAACTATGCGGCAAAATACAAACTCTTTGGTAAAATTCTTAGCAAGCAACTTATTATTGCTATGCAATTTGTCTATTTTATACCCAATTTTATCACTATTCTAGAGATACATTTTGGTGATAGATGGACAGTAATTACTGTGCTTAGATATCATTACCAGCAGCATTTTTGTAACAATGGCCACATAAGCGCTCTAAATAAGTTTTACTTATCATCAAGTCGACCCTTATAATGAGGCTAAATATAAGTGACGATAGCGTTTTTGTACTGCTATTATGAGCAATAATTTTATCACTTGATATCCAGTCAGGCGAGTGAGCCAAACAACGGTAGCCTGAAATAACACTAATTAAGGACAATAACATGGCAGTTTTTTTGACAGATGAATGGTTTGAGCAAGTTGAGAAAATGGGTAATGATGCAGGCGAGCTGAATTTGCCACCAGCATTGGCGAATATGATCGTCAATCTAAAAGTATCTGATACTGAGCAAGACATCGAAGCAAACTTTGCAAACGGTTTATTGCATCGCGGCTTGAACGATGCAGCGACAACCACCTTGTTGCTTGACCGCAGTATCTTGCAATCAATCATCACTGATTTCGATACCAATGAAATTATGGGTGCTTTTATGGGTGGTAAAATTCGCGTTGAAGGCGATATGTCACAACTGATGGCAGTACAAACGGCACGTCCAAGTGCTGAACAAAAAGAGCTATATACTCGTATCAAGTCAATGACGACTATGGCTTAATTTTATATTCGCAGGGGTTTATCCCGACGATTGTAAGAAGACAAAAAGCCCCTAATGCTTATTAGGGGCTTTTTATTTGATAAGACATTCAATAATCATCTTTAAAAGTAGCGGATGATTCGTAAAGTAGTTAACTGGCCTTCGATTGCTGCGCTGCACTTTGCTGATTTTCTTTATAGATGGCGGCTTGTAGCCAGACGTTCGCTTGTACGTAGTCATGCACTTTAATAGAGGCCGTCTCTGGCGTGTTGAGCGCGCCGATACGGATCACGAAGGGATCTGCATCTTGTTCGCGTAATACCACGACATCAAACAGAATAATAGATTTATCATTAAATACGGTTTCTTGCTTGCCGAGTACCTGACCTTGGCACCATGCTTCATCTTCCTGCCCCAAAGTATCACCAAACAGATACGCACACATATGACCCAAGTTAATTTCTACTGGCGCCATTTGCTCTTTGGTCTCAGGTTTCCATTCTTTGATTTGCTCTTGCAGATCATCAGGTACTTTTCCGTCATTGGCGGCAACGATGTCGTTAAATGCACGGTGGTAGCGGATCGCTTCTTGATCTTCGACCATGATGACTTCGTTCTGCTCACTTAGCTTAATCTCATGTGCCCAAGCGCTAAAGTTCACAAAATAAGACGTGTCTCGCTGATATAAATGGCGATTGGTGGTATAGAGCTGGTCAAAGGCGTAAATAATACTGCCATCAGCGGTACGTAAGCGTAATACGGCATCGTGTGAATTGTCATTAGCAATGATGCGCTCAATCTTACAATTCAGCCCATACGGGCTATCGACACAGGGATAAGCATTAATGAAGCATTCAGGCTTGCCATTTTTCATGGCTAATACTTGATTGATATGACAAGGCTGGTCTTCAGACAGCAATAGGCAGCTATCTTGAGCGCTGACATTGTTGTTAAGACCTTTAGGCATGGCTGCCTTTTCGATCATTTTTTGTAACCATTCTGGCACGTCATGACTCATGTCATCGGTCAGAATACTCCAATGATCAGCGTGACCTGCAGATTGTTCATCAGTCAGGGTGATCTTGGTGGGAGATTGGATGTTTTTATATTGATAATTAATGGTCATGAAGATACTCAAAATTAGTCAGCGTGAGGTTTGGACCTGAAACTGCTATTGCTGACTATCATAAAACCCTATCAAAAAGGATAGGCAGACGATAGTCAACAACGTCGTCATCAGCAAAGGGTCAACAAACAACAATGAATGGTGAATGACAATTGTCCTTAGCATACAATATATAGGTATTGACGCAAGTAATAGCAAGCCCCTCATAAAAAATAGTAACAAAAGCCAGTTTTTTATTAAAAAATACGCCCAGTTTTTGCTAATGACTGGCACATATCAGCCAAATTGTGTCAAACTACCTCCCTTTTGACGGCTGTCTTTGGTTCGTCTGAAACCCTGTTTTTGTGTTCGATTTATATGTGAGTATGGCAAGTGCAGGTGTGAGATGCATTTGATGTTGCTCGTTTTATAGTATATATAAAGTCGCACGTAGATAAGATAAAGAGTTTGAATATGTTTCGTCCTTTAGCGTTGTTTATCGGCTTACGATACACCCGAGCAGAGCGTAGTAATGGTTTTATCTCCTTTATCTCGCTTATCTCGATGATTGGTTTGACTCTTGGGGTTGCCGTATTGATCACGGTGCTATCAGTCATGAATGGTTTTGATCGGGAGCTAAAAACCCGTATTTTGGGTATGGTCCCGCAAGCAACGGTTGTTTCCACCGAGATTATCAGTGATTGGAAGCAATTGGCTGATAAAATTAAAGAAGATCCTGAGGTGGCAGCCGTAGCGCCCTTTATCCAACTGCAAGGGATGTTGACGTCAAACGGTCAGGTTGCAGGGATTATGGTCACCGGTGTTGACCCTGAATATGAAAAAAATGTCTCTATCATTAATGAACATATGGTCCAAGGCAGTATTGATACCTTACAAAGTGGTGAGTTCAATATTGTGCTAGGTGAAGAGATGGTACAGTCTCTAGGTCTGCAACTGGGTGATAAAGTAACGTTAGTGCTGCCAGAGGCGTCGCCTTCACCAGCTGGTGTGATACCACGATTTAAGCGCTTTACCTTAACCGGTATTTTTACCATCAGTCCAGAAGTGGATAGCCTTATGGCGTTTATCCCGATGGGTGATGCAGCAAAACTGTTGCGTCTGCCAGATGGCGCACAGGGTGTACGTATGAAGCTCAATGACATCTTTACCGCACCGATGGCAGCAGAAAAAGCCGCTGCTATTGCCCCTCAGCAATTGTATCCTAATGATTGGACACAAACGCATGGCAACCTGTTTGGTGCGATTCAGATGGAAAAAGCGATGGTAGGATTATTGCTGTTCCTGATTATTTTAGTGGCTGCCTTTAATATCGTCTCCAGCCTAGTGATGCTCGTTACCGACAAAAAAGCAGATATTGCCATTTTAAAAACTTTTGGCGCATCACCTCGTTTGATCACCCAAGTGTTTATGGTGCAAGGCGTGGTCATCGGTGTGATTGGTACGATTGCTGGCACGATATTGGGCGTAATATTTGCACTCACGGTCAGTGATATTTTAGGCTTTATTAACCAAGTCTTTAATCTGAATCTGTTTGATGCTTATTTTGTTAATTATTTGCCATCAGAGTTGCGTTTACTAGATGTGGTATTGATTACAGGTGCGTCATTTATACTGAGCTTTTTGGCAACCATTTATCCAGCACGCCGAGCAGCTAAAATTCAGCCTGCCCAAACACTACGTTATGAGTAATCTAAACGCACAAATATCGAAATAAATAAAATAAAGGAAGCGCTATGTCTGCCATTTTAAAGGCGACCAATATCAATAAGATATATGATGAAGGGGCGGTTAGTACGCAAGTATTGACGGGTCTTGATTTGACTGTCCAAGCTGGTGAGCGCATCGCTATTGTCGGAACCAGTGGGTCAGGAAAAAGTACCTTACTACATTTGCTCGGCGGTCTAGACACGCCAACTAGCGGTGAAGTCTGGTTGCATGGTCAGTTATTGAATAGCATGAATGAAACTGAACGCGGCGCAATGCGCAATAAGCATTTGGGTTTTATTTATCAGTTTCACCATTTATTAGCAGAGTTCACTGCAGTCGAGAACGTTGCGATGCCTTTGTTGATGCGTCCAGAAGTGTCAACGACAGACGCTCGTAAGCAAGCGATTGAGATTCTAGAAAATGTCGGTCTTGAGCACCGGTTGATGCATAGACCAGGTGAGCTGTCAGGTGGTGAGCGTCAGCGTGTGGCAATTGCTCGTGCACTGGTTACAAAGCCATCGCTCATTTTGGCGGATGAGCCGACTGGTAATTTGGACTATGACAATGCGCAAAGCGTGTTTGGATTATTATCAGAGCTGCAAAACACTATGAAAACAGCACTATTAATGGTGACACATGATCGCAATTTAGCGGCACTGGCGGATCGTCAGTTATTGCTACGTAATGGTCATTGGGAACAATATTAAACCATTTTCTTAAATGCTGCGTTTTTTGATGCTTGGTTTGTAATAGCGTAAATGGTTATTGTTGTTAAGCAGTCACGCGTGGCCTTAATTAAATTGATGGACATCTACGTGGGATAAACGTCGTCGAACCGCTGATTAATATTCACTATTATCTGCGCCATTTTCCTTGTTTGACGGCAAATTATCTCACTTTTATCACCATTGTTAAAATGAGGACACGCCCTAGAGCGACAAGCTTAGATTTTAATAGAAATTGGACTAAAAATAGGGCTACAAAATGTAGCCGATTTATTGAAGAAGGACTACTGTTATGGATAAAGATGACGATCTAATCGCTGCTTTTGGCAGTGCTGAAGAAGGTAACGAACCTTTAAAACCCTATATGGATGCGACGTTATTCGAGACAATTGATAAGCAGGCGCAAATAGATTTGTTAACGCCCGTTTTTGATGCCATTACTTTGGCTGGCGTTGATTACGATCTAAAAGCTCAAGACAGTGCAACGGGCAAACGTTATACGTTACTTAAAGATGAAAAAGTGGTTGATGTTTTCGTGATGGACACTAGCCTTACGGATAACATTCTTGCGGCCATAGAAAAGAATAAAGAAGCAGAGTAACTGGTGTAAATAAAGAAAATGTCTTTTATTTATAGGTCGTCGTCAGCCGAAGGGATCTAGTAATTTAGATCATTGACATTAGCGAGTAATTATCGGTAAAGAGTGGTTCGCTATGTTACGGTGATCATAACTTGATAACGGCAATACATCTTAGGTTTTAGACGATTTATCATCAGGTTTTTGTTGACGTTTTTGCCAGCTCACGACGGTTTTGTAGCGCCAAACGGCCTTAAATGCTAGTCCACAAATGATGCTGGTTACAACCGCTAATATCGTTAACCCTATACAAAACGCAGCAATCGATACCGTGCCGCGATAAGTAATAAATGGATTTGCGCCATCTGACAGTGCCCATAAGCTAAAATCAGCAATCATTCGACCAATAAGTCGCAGACTAATCATCGGTACATCTATAATTTTGGCACCGATATAATAGCCTGCATAGAAGATAGGCAAGCTTGTGAGTGGATTGGTAATCCAAGTCAAACCGAGCGCCATAGGAACATTGGCACGAAAAATTAATGATCCGATCAAAGCCAGTAACATCTGCCCCGGCAATGGGAAAAATGCACTAAGCACCCCAATATAGACCGCTTTATTTAAGCTATGACGATTAAAGTGCCATAATCGTGGATCAGCCAAATGCGGTGCAAATAATTTTAAGGTGCGACTTTCTAGGATTTTCTCTGGCGTAGGAAGCAGGTCTTTCAGACGTTTTTGGGGCACAGGATCGCCTTTTGTAATCGTTAGCTACAGTCCGCTCAATCGCATTGATGGTCTGCTATAAAGTAATATTATTTATTCATAAAACATACAGGTGAGGATATATAGGATAATGATGTCAGACTACCGTTATCGCAATATGTCAATCAGTATAGGGTAATAGTGATATAAATGCTATTGCATGACGTGTCAGTTGTTGTTGCTGGTTTGAATATAAATCTGTGTTTTAGTGTTCCGGTACATTGTCATAATATTAAGTGGCTATTTATAATCATTAGATGGCTTTAGTTAGCCAAAAAGTAATATTCACCTCATCAAGCAAGGAGCGCTGGTGTACTGGTTGATTGGTAGCTTGATTATTATCACTATAATAGGTGTCTTGGCGGTCGCGGATAGTATGGCGATACCCATTAGTCCATCGTTAGTGGATATATTAAATACTCCTATCTTATCCTTATCGCTCATTATTTTTGCCACTATCCTGATAGTTATTGCTCAGTTTAATGTACCTTCCGCGCAAACTAGTCATTTATCGAAAGATGCTGCTAGTCTCTCTTCACACAACTCTAAATCCTTCTTTCGTATCTTAAATCATATTTTAGTCGCTGTATTGGCGATTGGATTAATCATTGGCAGCGCCCTGCAAGCACTGATTAGCCATCAGCAAGCAGAATTGACAGCAATCACTGAGCCAATGCGTGTACAAGCATTAGTAACCATCGAAGGGATAAGTGATAGTGTCTATGATGTTGCCACGGACAGTAGTTATCGACAAGTTGCCATCATTAGTGATATATCACCCTTGGTGTCGGCGTTGGCAGTTGAAGATTTAGATGGTATGACCAGTAACTTTCTAAAAGCCGATAAAAATAGCCTAAGCAATAATAAATTATATAAAAATAACTCAAATAAGAATAACAGCAAAGATATCACGTACCGTGTATTACTTAATGCTTATCCAAAAAAGTCATCAAAACAATCGTCCAAGAAAAATTTCGACAATGATCAATTTGATCGCTTAAATTATTTGCAACCTGGTGATCAGCTGTTTATGAGCTTAGCACTTGCACTACTGGCGACCTCTGAGCAAGCGTTGAGCAATCCATCTGGTTTTGACAGTTATCGTTGGCTGCGAGGTCGTCATATTGATGGAGTCGCTAATATATTGACCGTTGGCACATCGACTGTCACCGATGCTGCATCAACAAAGCCAGCGCCTGCATCTTCTTTAAACCTTCAGCATTTTCAGACTTATATTAACCAAGGGCGTTGGCAATTACGCCAGCATTTTTATCAAGATTGGTCCACACAGAGCACAGCAGAGCAACAGGCAAAAGCGGTCACTTTAAGTTTGCTTACAGGTGACCGCAGTTTAATCAATCGAGAGACCAAAGATCTATATCAGCTGGCTGGTATTTCACATCTGCTTGCTATCTCCGGAACACATGTATTGTTTTTAGCGATTATGCTGGCGGGTGCAGTAGTGTTGCTTTTTGATCGGCTATGGCCAAGGGTTTATCGTTATGTACCACGTTGGCAAGTGCGCTGGTGGGTGATGATTGCTGCTGCTTTTATTTATGCGCTATTTACTGGTTTTGATGTACCCGCTGCTCGTACGGCATGGATGTTATTAGCGATAGGTTTGGTACGTTTAACATTATTGCCTATTAGTACGATGCGGGTGCTGTTTGCATTGGCAGTGTTGATGGCATGGCTTGATCCCTATGTATTATGGCAGGCAGGGTACTGGCTATCTTTTATTGCAGTGGCATTATTACTCAAATATGATGATGCGTCATATACGCAATCAGCTGTCGTATCAAAAACGGTATCTGCTCACAGAGCCAGTGTAGTAGCGACTTTGTTCAAGCGTGTTTGGATAATCGGTAAACGTGTATTCAAATTACAATTTTGGCTATTTATTACTTTACTGCCTATTACATTGCTATTATTTGCCAAGGCATCACTATGGGGTCTTGTCATCAATCTATTTGCTATCGGTTTATTTGGCTGGGTGATTGTGCCGCTTAATTTATTGGCAGGGCTTTGCTATCTTTTATCACCTGCGCTTGCTGATAGTATTTGGCTGCTCGTTAGCGCCATTGTCGCGAAATTGCATGAACTGATAACATGGCTAACCTCGTTACCAGCATTGTCAGAAGCATGGCTGTATACACCCGTTAATGTCGCTATATTACTGATGGTGCTATTAAGTATGTTGCCTTGGCTTTTACCACGAGGGTTTATCAGTCGTTGGCTGGCACTGCCGCCGCTAACCCTATTAATGATGGCGGTATATGCCAATCAGCAATCACTAACGACGATACCGACCTTGTATATCTTGCCAACAGGCGACCCATATATAAGCGCTACTTTGTTGCAGTATCCTATTGTCAATGATGAGCAGCCATCCACAACAGATAAGTATGAGAAAAACATCAGCTGGCTATTTTTAGCTGACCATAGACCTAGTGCTGCCCGAACGATGTCAAGTAATCTAGCGGCAAATCAGCTTTCGATGACATTAGCGCAGCAGCTGGGTAGTTTGTCAGTTGATACGCTAGAAGGTATTGTCGTACAGAGTAGTAGTGTTGGATTGACAGATACGCTTACTACTGATAAGAAGCGTTTGGCCTCTCATGCTAGTGCTTCTGAGCTATTACCTCTGACGGTTTTTCAACTCCATCAGCGTTTACCTATTAGCCAGTATTGGCAAGCAGGACGCTCTGATCGTTGGTCTGCATTTCAGCAAGCGTATAAAGTCACTAGCCAATCCAAGGACATGGCGAATATCAGTGTGCAACGCTGTGAACAAGGCAAAACGTGGCAGTTGGGCAATAGTGATTTGTCCATACAAGCCTTGACAGGGTGGAGCAAAATAGACAGTCCCAGCGTTTGGGATTGTACAGTGGCTATAGATGCCAGCTTGCCTATAAGGGTATTAAAATATAATGCGGCTGATCCATTCAAATCATCACCTGCCACTGGGCAAACACTCACATCAAGTATCCAGCCACCGACTTATCAAGCCAATATGCCTCAGGCACGCCTGATATTAAATGCAGATACTCATCAGCGCACTTGGCAAATGTGGACATTATTATGTTCAGCTGAACCACATAAGCAACCACTCACTTTTAGTAATGTGACATGGCTTGGACATAGCACGTCACAGATAACTACCGATGTGATAGAGCGGCAAACAATAAATAAAATGATCGGCTATGATGACAAAATGGTAGAAGCAACATTGTCTCTAAATGTGGCAGTAGATGCTGCCGATATGACGCCTTAAAAATATTGCTTACCTGATCAGTGTTACAATATAGTGATATTTCACAGTTATACTATTGAACCCTGACTGAAATACGACCATACTTAGCAGCCTATTAATATAGATGACTGGGATTGTATTTGGAGTGAGAATCAGCTCCTTATTACTGACTTTATTTCTATTTTATCTTTTTATCGCTTTAGACTGTTTCTGACTTAGGAAGTTATATGCCCAACTGGCCACCAGACCCTAACAAACGTCCTGATAATTCGGCAAATCAGCCAGCGCCGATGCCGCCGCCAAGCCAGCCGAGTGGACAAGAATGGCGATTGCTTGAAAACACTTTATTGGCTAGTGTGGTTGAGCAGCGCCGTGCCCGTCGCTGGAGTATCTTTTTTAAATTATTGACCTTTGGTTATATTTTACTGATATTTCTGACGCTTGGTCGTAGTTGCAGCAGCAGCGCGCCAACGGGTTTAGATGGCGTCGACACGAGCAAGCCACATTTAGCCGTGGTTGAGCTACAAGGTGTTATTAGTAGTGGCGATGTGGCCAATGCTTATGATGTCAATGACGCATTGACCCGCGCTTTTGCAAACAGTAATTCAAAAGCGGTGGCATTGGATATCAACTCACCTGGCGGCTCACCAGTTCAGTCTGATGAGATTTGGCAGACTATGATGGATTTGCGTCAAGAATATCCAGACAAAAAACTCTATGCGGTGATTGGTGATATGGGTGCTTCTGGTGCTTATTATGTCGCTTCCGCGGCGGATGAGATTTATGTGAATCCCTCGAGTTTGGTTGGCTCAATCGGCGTGATTATGCCAAGCTATAATATTGAAGGCTTAATGGATAAGGTCGGCGTAAAAGATCGTACAATCACTGCTGGTGAATACAAAGACATCTTGAGCTTGTCGCGTCCGTTAACACCTTATGAAGAAAAGCATGTTGAAAAAGTATTGGACAATACCCACAAGCATTTCATTAATGCAGTGAAAGAAGGTCGCGGTGATCGTCTCAAAAATCCTGAACAAAATAAGCTGTTCTCTGGATTATTCTGGACAGGCGAGCAGTCTATTGAACTTGGATTAGCCGATAAGAAAGGCAGCATCGCTAGCTTAGAAAAGCAATTAGAGCTGGATAATGTTATCAATTATAGCCCAACAGATCCGTTCCAGTTATTCATGGACCGCTTTGCTGTTAAATTGGGTGCGGGCATTGGCTCTAGCGTTAGTCTTGACGGTTTTTTACCCCAAGAAGAGGGTAATGCAAAGATGCGTTAAGCGTTTAATATTTTAGACATACTGTGTATGATTGTTGAGGCTGAGCGTATGATTATGCTCAGCCTTAATTGTATATAAGATTCAATAATTATAAAAAATACCCTAAATACCTTAGATAGCGACTTAAATCGAAGAGAGCTTGTTATGAGTGATGAAATTAATCTGCCAATCTTTACTGCTTTACCTGTCTCTAAAGTAACAAATAAGCCTGTGCTGCATTTTGCTCATGCTAATGGTATGCCAAGTGCGGTTTATCAGCCATTCTTTGAGAATTTAGCAGAATTTTTTACCATTGAATATATTGCTATGCTGGGTGCGACGCCTGATTATCCAGTCGATGACCATTGGCGCAGCCTTACACAGCAGATTATTGATAGTGTCAAAAATGCATGTGAAAAGCATGGCGTGACGCAAGTAGTGGCAGTGGGTCATTCGCTGGGTGCGATGTGTACCTTGCAGGCATTGTATCGTGCGCCGCAGTACTTTGCCCAAGCGGTACTCATGGATCCGCCTTGGATCTATGGCAAAGTGAGCTTGCTATGGCACTTGGCAAAGACAGCGGATAGGTTGCCTATGATGAATAACCGCCTGATGGATAAGCTGTCACCAGCTGGCGTGTCTAAGCATCGCCGTGATGTGTGGGATAGCCGAGCAGATGCGTATGATAGGATGCGGCATAAAGGCTTTTTCAAAAACTTTGATGAGCGTAGCTTTCAAGGCTATATCGAGCATGGACTACATGAGCGTGCGGATGGCAAGGTGACATTGGCGATTCCTAAAGCCAGTGAAGTCGCTGTTTTTCGAACCAATCCATCTTGGTATTGGCTGGCACCAAATCATGGCCCAAAGCCACCTGTTACTTTGATTATCGGACAAGATAGTATCTTTCTAAAACGCCGATTCCCACAACAAATAAAGTCGCGTTTGGGTATTCCTTATGAGACACATGCCGGTGGTCATATGTTCCCACTTGAGCATCCAGAGTCGGTCTCGCAGCAAGTATTATCATTGATTGAGCGACAGTTGCCAAAATAATCGCTGATTATCATTTACGCTCATGATTGCTTATGTTAATGCTAGGGCGTGTCCTCATTTTAAAAATGGTGATAAAAACGAGATAAATTGCCGTCAAACAAGGAAAGTAGCGCAAATAATATCGAGATATTAATAAGCTATTTGACGATGTTTGGCAAAATTTAGCCATTTTTAGCCCATTTAGAAAGTAATCGATTGAATTGAGGACACGCCCTAGATGCGAGCTGATGAAATATCCGTTTGAGTAATGACTTTATGCTAAAAAATGCTAGTGTTTCGCACAATCTTAATACACCGCCTAAGCGCACGCCGCTATTTTCACGATTGGGTGTGTTTCTACTGACTGTTGGCATGCTGATGGCATTTTTTATCAGTCAGCTGCTAGGCGTGTATATCGCTGGCAAGCTGGTATTACCGGCTGCTAAAAATTCAACCATGGCTGATATTTTCTTTTTCGGCAGCAACGATGGCACTGTGGTCAGCCTCTCTATTATGATAGGCTGCGTGCTACTGGTTGCTATTAGCCTTTTGGTTATTCATATAAAAGGCGGCGATAGTCGTCAGTATTTAGCACTAAAGCCGTTTTCATTTGCTGTGGGTATGGGAATGCTTGGGCTGCTATTGATATTTATGATTGGCAGTCAGGCATTGACTTATTTGCTTGATAAATCGCCACTGCTTTTCGTCGACCCTTTATATCAGTCTGTCAGCTCAGTATGGCTGTTGATATTTGCAATGGCCATTGTTGCGCCAATCTATGAAGAGCTAGTATTTCGTGGTCTGTTATGGTCGGCGATTGCAGAGCAATTTACCTCGCCAACTTATCCAAAGCACCGAGGGGCAATCGTAGCAAGTGTCGTGACCAGTTTGATATTTGCGGTGATTCATGTGCAATATGGTATTTATGAAATCAGTACCATCGTGGTATTAGCATTGATATTTTGCTACGCGCGTATCAAGTCAGGCTCGCTGTTACTGCCGATATTGTTGCACATCGTGAATAATGGGGCGGCGATGTGGCAATATCTTGCGCAAACCGCCTAAATGAATAATGGCTATTTCGGCGTTATTAGTGCACTTTTATAGCCACCGTCATGATGATGGATTTCTTAAGCATCAGGATTTAGTAGTAATACCTCATCCGCTGCCCGTTTGATATCGTCGATCGTTAGCTGAGGTTTACCACTCAACGCCTGCCGCCATTTGCGCGCACCCATCAGTCCTTGAAACAATCCTAAATAATGTCTCGTCATCGTTGGGAGTGCTTCACCGTTAGCAATCTGCGCCTCCAGATAAGGATAAAGCTGCGCTAGGATGTCTGAACGCTTAGGTGCTGGTTCGTCCCATAAGCTATTGGTTTCTGCTAATAGGTAAGGGTTGTGATAAAACGCGCGCCCAATCATCACGCCATCCACATGCTGCAAATGTGCTTCGATGTCTTTAACGGTATCGATACCGCCATTAATCTCGATATCAAGCTGTGGAAAGTCTTGTTTGAGACGATAGACATCCTCATAACGTAGCGGTGGTATCTCGCGATTTTGCTTGGGGCTAAGCCCTTGCAGCCATGCGGTACGTGCATGGACAATAAAGCGTGTGCAACCCGCTGCTGCCACTTTCTCTACAAAATCCACCATAAACTCATAACTGTCAAAATCATCAATACCAATACGATGCTTCACGGTCACGGGGATATCGACTGCTGCTTGCATGTGTTTGACCAAATCAGCGACCGTATTAGGCTCCGCCATCAAACACGCACCTATTTTATTATGCTGCACGCGATCAGAGGGGCAGCCAACATTGATGTTGACCTCATCATAGCCATGTTGCTGAGCAAATTCGGCACATTGTGTCATCTCGCTAATATCTGCCCCGCCCAGTTGTAGTACGAGCGGATGCTCAAGCGTATCAAAGCGCAGATGCCGTGCTCGATTGCCATGTATGAGTGCGCCCGTACTGATCATCTCGGTATACAAATAAACATGCGGATTAAAAAGCCGTGCAAAATAACGGTAATCGGTCGTTGTCCAATCGATCATGGGTGCAACTGAGAGTCGTTTGTTGGTCATATCAACCATGGTTTTTGAGCCTTAATATTTTAATATTGGTGTCTTAAATAAATGAATAAGGCGCAATGTATGAGACATGACATTGCACCTTAACTTTGTAACTTTAATCGTTATGCGGATAATAGACAGCTATTAGTAGGGCATACCCTCACTCTGAAAAAAAGCGACTAAATGGTTTGAAAATGGCTAAATTTTGCCAAAATACGTCAAAAATCTAGACAATATCCCGATATCCTCTGCGCTATTTTTCTTGTTTGGCTGCAATTTATCTCGTTTTTATTCACATTTTTAAAATGAGGATATGTCCTAGATAACGTGGTCGATTTTTTTGAATTCAGGCAAATTGTAAAAATAAATCCCCATTATTATGCCGATAAAACCGATAAACGTAATATAAAGTGCTGGTGAGAAACTCACATATAGCGTGGCATAACCCAGCCCGAAAGGCACGAGTACCCCAACAATACCGTAGGCGACATTATAACAAAAAGCCATTCCTGTTAACCGTACATTGGTCGGAAATAACTGTATAAGGATGGCAGGTATCATACCAACGACGCCAGCACAGAAGCCCAAAAGCGCATACATAATGAGGATGTAGTCGCCACTGGCTTGCAGATGGTAAAAAAATGCTAGCATCTGAGCAATTAAAAGAATAGAGCCTACTGTCAGAATCTTACCGAAATTTTGATGGTTAGATATTATCCCATAAAAGATGCAACCAAGAACCATGAATACAATACCTAGACTGTGTGAAAATCCAAATAAATCGCTGTCTAAGGTAAAACGTAATTCAATCAAATCGGGTAGCAGTAGCACGACAACAGTCGTGATGCTAGAAATAATAAGCGTGAGAACCATACCGATAAATAACGAGTGTTTGCAATGCTTAAAGAGTAAGTTGAATGGTTTAGCAACATAGTCATTCGGTTTTGAGTTCTTCATTTCAATAAAAAACGGTGACTCATCTATCCATCGCCATGCCAATAATGGCACTAAACTCAGAATGGCCGCGACGAAAAATGGTAAACGCCAGCCGTAATTAGCCAGTTGCTCAGTCGTCATGGAATTGGTCAACCAAAGAAAAAAGGCATTAGAAAATAGTACACCTACATAAAAACTGGCGGTAACATAGCTACAGGCTACTGACGAATATTGGCGTGGTACATGCTCTGCCACAAAAACCCAAGCGAGTGGTACATAAAGACCAAATGCCATGCCTTGTATCAGTCGCAAGACTATAAATAAGGTTGGTGCAATCAATCCCCATTGTCCATAAGTAGGTAAGCATGCCATCGCCAACAAGCTGACCGCCGTCACTAATATACTGATTAGCAGTATGGGTTTTCGGCCTTTGATATCACCATAACGACCAAAGATGATACCACCAAGTGGGCGTGCTAAATAACCGATCGCAAATAGTCCAAGCCCCTGCATTTTTGTAATAGCAGGGTCGATATTAGCAGGGAAAAAAGCCGCTGCCATGATATCTGCTAAATATAAATAAATCAAAAAGTCAAAAAACGCGACTGCGCTGCTAAAGCAGATAAACAGTACTGTGTTTCTGTCTTTAGAAGACATCAGTGCATATTGAGAACGAGAAGGCATAATAAGTCACGCATCCACATATAATAGTATTCGTTAAGCCGATTATTATCTGGATAACCGACTATAATAAAAAACGACAAATCAGTATGAAGAAATAATGATTTGCCGAAAAAGTAAAGATGTCTGAGCTAAAATAGTTGAGCAAAATGCATCGAAATTAAGAGGGTCTGAAAGATGCTCAAATTAAAAAAATTGGGTTGAAAAAATAACTCAATGGTGGTGTGTTGTTTAAATATGACTGAGTTATAGAGTGTTTGTGATAGTGACAGCTATAGTAGCCAATCAATAGGTAACCATGACATGATGGTCAGCCAGACATGATCACTGATGTCGACGCGAGGCTCTGAATCGTAAACCACCTTTTTATCATTTTCCATGGTATGCCACTGTAGCTTACCATTATCTGATAGTTTGACTTCATAAGCTTGGTTTAGCAGGTCATCGCTCAGTGCACCATGTAATTGTTTTGCCAGCTCATCATCATTGATGATCACACCCATCTCTGTATTGATATTGGCAGAGCGAGGATCGACATTATATGAGCCAATGAATACTTGATAATCATCAACGGCAAAAGTTTTTGCATGTAGACTGGTTGAGGATTGACTGCGAGCTTTCCAAAGCTTGTTCTCACGTTGTTCTTCAGAGGCAGTGGATTTCAGCTCGTAGATTTTGACACCTGCGCGAAGCAAGTTAGGGCGCCATTGACTATAGCCAGAATGTACAGCGGTCACGTCGGTCGCATCAAATGAGTTGGTCAAAATCTTGATATCAATGCCTGCTTCAGCCAATTGCACTAAAGTATTGACGCCATCTTTGGTGGGTACAAAGTAAGAAGAAATGATGGTCAGCTTCTTGGTTGGGCTGCCTAACAAAGTACGTAGTTGATGCACCAAATTGGTATCTGCTGGTACCGTTTTGGTCAGCTTGCCCACATCATCACTCAAGAACTGCATATCTGTCCAACGAAAAGGCACGCGCTTATTGACCAAGTCACTGTCTATCGTTGACTCTTCTAGCGCTTCTTTATACACCGTCAAATGGTTATCACTACTTTTTTCATCTTGACCAAGCTTGTCCAGTGCCGTTAGGAAATCAGGCGCTGTACTGTTGTCAGGCTTTACTAGAGTTTCGATATCGAATGACAAGGGCGACGACCAATAGCTTGAAAAACTGTTGTCAATATCTGCGACGACTTTACCAATGAGTAAAACATCCAAATCGGCAAATTGACTATTTTGGTCATTGCTTAAATATTCATTACCAATATTACGTCCCCCAATGATGGTAATCTGCTTATCAAAAGTCATGCTTTTATTGTGCATGCGGCGATTGATACGTGGCAAACCTGTGACGTAGTTTAATGTTTGAAACTTACGGTGCATCAGCGGATTGATGATCCGTACCGCGATATTCGGGTGACTGGAAAAACGTAATAAATGCTGATCGAAGGTGGCATCATTATTAAAATCATCTAATAGTAAGCGTACAATGACACCGCGCTCAGCCGCTTCCCACAGATCTTTTAATAGTAGCTGACCGGCTTGGTCATTATGCCAAATGTAATATTGCGCATCGATATTACGTGTGGACATATCCGTTAAGATACTGCGAGAAGCAAAGGCATTAGCACCAGTTACAATGGGATGATAGCCAGATAAATCTGGGTGAATATCATTCTGCTCGCTAATGGACGCTACCAGATCAATGTTGTTGATTGCAGATGTGTCACTTTGTCCAGCTTCTTGAACGTCTTCTTGTTGATATAAGGCATGTACTCGTGCCGATAAAGCTTGGCTTTCAGGCAAGTGCGGCTGCTTTGGTAAGACCTGACATCCACTAAGACCTAAGGTAAGTCC
The DNA here is from genome assembly GCF_904846535.1 of Psychrobacter muriicola 2pS. Lineage (NCBI taxonomy): Bacteria > Pseudomonadati > Pseudomonadota > Gammaproteobacteria > Moraxellales > Moraxellaceae > Psychrobacter > Psychrobacter muriicola. The sequence continues at coordinate 389,731 of NZ_CAJHBC010000003.1, read as the reverse complement.
GAGTGTTAGACTCAACGATAAGTTGCTTGGTTCTATACTGAACATCGACATAAATGAATTACCTTAGTGAACCTTAATCTTAATATGATGAAGTATTTGTTAGAAAATAAGCAGTAGGGCGTATCCTCATTTTTAGCCCATTTAGATGACGATTAATTGCGTTGAGGACATACCCTAGTTCATCGTTTATTTTATCGATGATAGTACTGATGACGAAGCGTATGACCCTATCGCCCAAGGCAAAAGTCAAATCGCCGCTAAGCTTATCAGTTGTCGCCATCCGTGCCTATGATAAATACGTTATTTTTGTTAGATTCAGCGAACTATCCTGACATTATTTATCTATCGTTTAGATAAAGTTTCTCTTTCATCTTGTTTTAATGAAGGGGCAAATGAGTATTCTAAAATAATATTTAGCCATCATTTGAAACCAGCTGTGTGGAATAAGTTGACATGATATGATAACGCTGATGAATTCGGTCGATAATCAGAAGAATAAGCAGTCATTTTATATCAATCAAAATACCAACCAAGCAACGGAATATTTATGAGTCAATCGCAAGCCCATGATGATAACAACGTAGATAAACTAGATCCAAACTGGCGCAGCGACGCGCTCAATTTAGCTCTCGATTATGGTATGCAAACCATTGCTGTACGGGCAGGGCAACATCGTACCGATGAGGGTGAACACTCAGAAGCCATTTTTACCACCAGCTCTTACGTGTATACCTCAGCGGCAGATGCCGCCGCACATTTTAATGGAGACAAGACTGGTAACGTGTATTCACGTCATACCAATCCGAGTGTGCGTACCTTTGAGCGTCGTTTGGCAGCGCTTGAAAACGGTGAGCGCGCAGTGGCGACAGCTTCGGGCATGGGGGCGATTTTAACCATGTGCTTGGCATATCTAAAAGCGGGTGACCATCTGCTTGCTGCCAATCAATTATTTGGCTCATCGATTGGTCTATTTAATAATTATATGGCAAAGTTTGGTGTGGAAGTCAGCTACGTCGATTGCTTTGATAATGAGGCGTGGGCAAAGGCGGTGCAGCCAAATACTAAGGTGATTTATTGTGAAAGCCCAAGTAACCCATTGGCGCAAATTTGTGATATCGGCTATTTAAGTCAGCTGTGCAAAGCCAACGATATCTTATTGGTCGTGGATAACTGCTTTGCCACGCCCGCATTGCAGCGTCCGCTTGATTTGGGTGCGGATGTTGTAATTCATTCTGCCACTAAATATTTAGATGGTCAGGGTCGAGTGCTCGGCGGCGCATTGGTCGGTAGCGATAAGCTCATGCAAGAGGCGTTTACCGTGGTACGCTCAGGCGGTATCAGTATGAGTCCATTTAACGCATGGGTCTTTACCAAAGGGTTAGAGACGCTGAAATTGCGTATGCAAGCGCATTGTCAAAATGCCAATCAAGTGGCAGAATTCTTGGTCAATCACCCCAATGTTAGTACCGTACATTTCTCAGGCTTAAGCGATCATCCTGCTCATGAGCTGGCGACGCGCCAACATCATATGAAAGGTGGCTATGGTGCTATTATGGGTTTTGAGGTAAAGGCTTCTGATGACACTGATTCGAATAGTCGTGATTCAAAAGCTGCCGCTTGGCATGTCATTGACTCAACACAAATGGTTTCTATCACCAATAACTTGGGCGATGCCAAAACGACGATTACCCATCCTGCGACCACCACTCATTTTCGTCTGACTGCCGAAGCTCGTGCCGAAGCTGGTGTCAAAGACGGTCTTATCCGTTTATCAGTAGGCTTAGAAGATGTAGAAGATATCATCAAAGATTTGGCACGTGGTTTAGACAGTTTGTAAAGATAACGGTATAATCGCGGTTAGCACTTTATATTAGTAAAATATCAATCATTTATTATTAAAAAACAAAAGAGGCAACTATGAATATTCAAGCATTAATGCAACAAGCACAAACGATGCAAAAGAAAGTCGAAGCAAACGTTGAAAACGCTAAAAAAGAGCTGGCCAATAAAGAAGTGCAAGCCGAAGCGGGTAGTGGCCTGGTAAAAGTCACCATGACGGGTCGCCATGTGGTCAAGCGTTTGACTATTGATCCAAGCTTACTTGAAGATGAGCCAGATATGATCGAAGATCTTATCGCTGCTGCTATCAATGATGCAGTGCGTCAAGCAGATGCGCTATATGAAGAAACCATGGCTGGCGCGACCTCAGGTATGGGTCTGCCACCAGGTATGCAAGGCATGTTCTAAGTAGCTGGTTTTCAAACGCTAAAGGCTGCATATTAAAGAAAAAATGGGGTTGTTATCGACACGATACGACCCCATTTTCATAGCTACGGTTTTTAAATAAAGGAAGATGCTTTGCTGACAGCCAAATTTGATCAGCTGGTCAAACAGCTGCGTATTTTGCCGGGTGTGGGTCAAAAAAGCGCCCAACGTATGGCGCTACATCTGCTGACCAAAAAACGTCCACAAGGTATGGCACTTGCCCAAGCGCTTGATGAGGCGATGCGCGATATCGTCGAATGCCATCGCTGTCACAGCTTTAGTGATGACCATATCTGTCCGCTGTGCCAAGATCCGCGCCGTGATGATAACTTATTATGCGTAGTCGAAACGGCAGCAGACGTGATGGCGATAGAGCAGACCGCCGGCTACCGTGGTCGCTACTTTGTGTTAGGTGGGCACTTATCACCGATTGATGGGATTAGTGCTGATGATTTAAATATTGATCAGCTGGTTTGGCGGGTTAAACAAGAGCCTGTTGAAGAGTTGATATTGGCGACTGGCACGACTGTCGAAGGGCAGACCACCGCGCACTTTATCAGCGAGGCAGTCAGTCGTCATGTCAATAAGGTCACACGTTTAGCGCAAGGTGTACCAATGGGCGGCGAGCTTGAATACTTGGATAGTATGACACTTGGTCAGGCCATGCAAAATCGTTCATTTTTATAGCACACTGACATTTTTCATAGCACTTTTTTATAAAACCCAAGTCTTGTCCATTTTATTTCATGAAATTGTTATAATTGCACTATTATTATTTTCATTTCTCATTTTATTAAAACGCAGATTAGCGTTTTATTCTTTCATATTTATGCAGGTATCTGCCCGTGTCCAACAATACTTCAACAGCGTCGACTGCTGCCACCCAATCAAACCTTGCAGACAACATTGCTGCTACTGATGATTTATTAGAACCATCAATCAATTCTGAAGTAGAGTCAGCAGATCTACCGCCAGAGCCAGATATTGATGCACTGCTAGATAGTGCCGACGAAGCTGCTGTCACGTGGGTGCGTGAGCAAGATGGTTTGGCTGAAGTTATCGATGCATTGGCGACTTGCGGTCGGGTGGCGTTAGATACTGAATTTATCAAACGTGATACTTATTATCCGCGCTTGGCATTGGTGCAGCTGAATACTGGCAATCATGTTTATTTACTAGATGCTCCGCAGTTGCAACTAGCCGAACTGTGGCAGGCGCTGGCCAAAGTTGATGTGGCTATTTGGCATGCATGCGGCGAGGATTTAGGGATTTTTTACCTACTATCTGGTTGTCCGCCGTTGACCAATATATTTGATACGCAAATTGCGTTGTCTTACTTAACCGGTCAATTGCAAATGGGCTATCAGCAGGCGCTTGATGACCAGCTAGACATGCACATTGATAAAGAACACAGCCAGTCCGACTGGCTACAACGTCCATTATCAGACGAGCAAGAGCAGTATGCGATTGATGACGTACGCTTTTTGCCAGCGCTCTATTTGAGTCTTGAATACGCGCTAAAAAAGCAAGGTTTGTACGATTATGTCTGGGCAGACTGCCAGCTTTATGCCAGTGATTTGTACGATGCTCAGCATGTTGAAGACAGCGCAATGTACCTAACAATGGCAGATTATCGTTATACTTCACAGCAGATGGCGATACTGCAAGCGGTTGCAACATGGCGCGAGGAGCTGGCGCGTTCGACCAATCAGCCACGTACGTTTGTGATTAAAAAACAAGCAGTACGTGAGATCATCACCGAAAAACCAAGCAATATGCGAGAGCTTGCGCACAAAACCACGATGCACCGTAGCATGTTGCGACTGTATGGTGAAGAGCTGCTCAAGGTAATCAAAGAAGCAAAAAATCTGCATCCTGCTGAATATCCTGACTGCCTATTACCGCCGTATCGCTCAAAAAATAAAGTATTGTCAAAAGCAGTACAGCAAGCGATCGATGATCACGCACGAGCTATCGGCGTACCTGACAATGTATTGATGCGTAAAAAGTGGCTTGGGCAATTATATGAAGTGATTGCTTTTGATAAGGAATTAAGCGAGCTGCCAGAAGGTTTAAAAGGCTGGCGGAGTGACTGGGTCATGGACACCTTGATTCCAGTCATCGAAAAACATAAAACTGAGTTGCAGCAGGGTATGGGTATCAATGTTCGATAAGCCATAAGATTCTATCATTGATAAAAGATGATGCTTTTCTCAATACGTAAGCTTGTTATGCTCGAATTGTCCATGTTGTAAAAAATACTTGGTTTGCGCGGCTACGGTTTTATCGACCAGCATCCCAGTATGCGACACGGGCAATACGATATGATCTGTAGCAGCCTCTATTTTGGTTTCTGCTACATATACTGTGCCATCATGTAGCAGATGTTCTGCTGATGGCATTCCATCTGCCTGACGCAGTTTTAGATTATGATACTGTAAAAACAGCTGACCCAAACCGTAGGGGCGATTACCTGCAATTACACCAAGAGTAATGTGTTTTGGTAATGGCGCTACGGTGCCATCTAAAGCATCGATGTATGAGCGTCCCACCATGGCTGGGGTCAAACGCCAAATATAGTCTGCACACACACTGCCTACATGCGGTGTCCCAAGTGTCACGCAGCGTCCTATCTGCCATTGCGGATAAGCAGTGACAAAATCACGAATAATTAAACCGCCCAAACTATGACCGACCAAATCGATCGGTTGGTCTGGCTGATGATGCTTTTCTAGCCAGATGTTGAGACGTGCGCTATGGGTTTTAATACCATCACGCATACTACGATAACCGAATTGATGAGTATCAAATCCTGTTGCTTGCAAGCGTTTGGCGAGCGGTCGCATGATCCAAGCGGTTTGGTGCAGACCATGAATAAGAATAACGCGGTTTTTTTGTTGCATAGCAGTGTCCCAGTAATTTCTTCGAAATTATTTTAAGATGAAAAATTTGTTATAAGTACAAGATTTTATTACATTGGTTTTTTATAATTTATAGCCAATCCCCTATAATATGGATACGGTGTCAGGCTCGCTTAGTCTACTATTTGTAGTACTTTCACGCGCCTTCCTTGTATCCACATTATATTGAACAGACTATAGTCTAATAATCATATTACCTATTAATTTGATAGATAAAAAGTAAGCAAAATAAAAACCTCCAAATCAGCTGCTGACTTGGAGGTTTATTTTTTTATAAAAAGCGACTTATGATTTATCGAAGACTACCAATTACATATAGTTTTCGATACTTGGACAAGAACACATGAGATTCTTATCACCATAAGCGTCATCGACACGTGCTACGCTTGGCCAGAATTTATGGGCGCGGATATAAGGCAGTGGGAATGCTGCTGTGTCACGGCTGTATGGATGTGTCCATTCGCTATTGGTGACCATTGCAGCGGTATGTGGCGCATTGACCAGTGGGTTGTCTTCTAGTGTCCAACCCTCTTCGCCAGCTTTGGCTTTCATTGCTTCGGCTTTGATAGATTGTAGCGCACTGATAAAACGATCTAATTCTTCTTTAGATTCAGACTCAGTTGGTTCAATCATCAATGTACCCGCAACTGGGAAGCTCATCGTTGGTGAGTGGAAACCGTAATCCATCAAGCGCTTAGCAATATCGCTTTCACTGATGCCAGTCTCTTCTTTCAACGGACGAATATCAATGATACATTCGTGCGCAACGCGACCGTTTTTGCCCGTATAAAGGACAGGGTAGTGGTCTTTTAATTGAGCAGCGACATAGTTAGCATTCAATAATGCCAGCTCAGTTGCTTTTAATAAGCCATCACGGCCCATCATGGCAATGTACATCCATGAAATTGGTAAAATGCTTGCTGAGCCATAAGGTGCTGCTGATACGGCCGAGCAGTCTTTTTGCGCATTATGCACAGGGCTCAATGTATGATTGGCCATAAATGGTGCCAGATGCGATTTCATGCCGATAGGGCCCATGCCTGGACCGCCGCCGCCATGCGGGATACAGAAGGTTTTATGCAAGTTCATGTGCAATACATCAGCGCCAACGTCGGCAGGCTGCATCATGCCAACCTGTGCATTCATATTGGCACCATCCATATAAACTTGACCGCCATGCTTATGAATGAGGTCACAGATTTTACGGATGCCTTCTTCAAACACGCCATGTGTTGATGGATAAGTAATCATCAAGGCACCTAGATGGGCGCTATTTTCTTCACACTTAGCGGTTAGATCATCGATATCAACGTTACCATTGTCATCGGTTTTAACCACGATTACTTTCATACCCATCATCATAGCCGTCGCAGGGTTGGTACCGTGCGCTGACTGAGGGATTAGACAAACATCACGGTCAGTTTCGCCCAATGACTCATGATAGCGGCGAATCGCTAATAGACCCGCATATTCACCTGAAGCACCAGAGTTTGGCTGCATAGACACATCATCAAAACCAGTAATCGCTTTAAGTTGGTCTTGTAGGCTATCAATCATGGCGATATAGCCAGTGACTTGATCACGCGGTGCAAAAGGATGCACATTGGCAAATTCAGGCCACGTAATCGGCAACATTTCACTGGTGGCGTTCAGTTTCATGGTACAGCTACCGAGTGAAATCATGCTACGGTTCATCGCCAAATCTTTGTCTTCAAGCGACTTTAAGTAGCGCAGCATTTCATGTTCGGTATGATGAGAGTTAAATACTGGATGGGTTAAGATATCATCGGTACGCAGATGTGCGCTATCGAGTGATACGCTCGCCGCTTCGGGTAGGTCATGTGCTTTACTAACAAATAGCTGGGTTAAAACGCTAAAGTCTTGTTGATCGCTAATTTCACTAAATGAAACAGCAAGCTTACTGTCGCTTAAACGCCATAAGTTATAACCAACATTGTCCGCATTTTCAAAAATCTGGGTTGCCAGCTTCTCTGAACCACAATCAACGACGACGGTATCAAAGAATTGATCATGTACCACATTTAAGTTGCTGTCGTTAGCACCTTTAATAACATCAGCGAATGCAGTAGCAAAAGCATGAATACGAGTAGCGATACGCTTCACGCCACCTGGGCCATGATAAACGGCATACATACCGGCTAGGTTGGCGAGCAATACTTGTGCGGTGCAGATGTTTGAGTTGGCTTTTTCACGGCGGATATGCTGCTCACGAGTTTGTAGTGCCATACGTAGGGCGGTATTGCCTTGTGAGTCTTTTGATACACCGATGATACGACCAGGTGCTGAGCGCTTAGCTTTATCAGAGAACGCAAAGTAGGCGGCATGTGGACCACCAAAGCCCATTGGGATACCAAAACGTTGGGTGCTACCTAATGCTATGTCTGCGCCCATATCGGCTGGTGACTTTAAGAGCACCAAGCTCATGATATCACTGACGACGCTCACGTAAGTTTTATTTTTCTTCACAGCAGCGATGACGTCGGTTAAGTCTTGTACGTCGCCTTCAACACCGACATATTGGAAGATAGCACCAAAATAATCGCCTGATTTGGCCAGTTCGAAATCACCAACCACCACTTCCCAACCAAAGTACTTGGCACGGGTATTAATGACATCTAATGTTTGTGGATAGATACGGTCATCAACAAAAAACTGCGTTGATTTGCTTTTGCTGACACGCTTTGACATTGCCATAGCTTCTGCTGCTGCGGTTGCTTCGTCAAGCAATGACGCGCCAGCAAGCTCAAGACCAGTCAAATCAATACAAACTTGTTGGAAATTAAGCAACGCTTCTAAGCGACCTTGGGCAATCTCTGCCTGATAAGGTGTGTACGCTGTGTACCAGCCTGGGTTTTCAAGGACGTTACGCTGAATGACCGCTGGCATACGTACTGGCGAGTAGCCTTGTCCGATATAGCTCTTATTAACGGTGATGTCATCTGCCATAGTACGCAATTTGGCAAGCGCGGCATGCTCACTCATCGCGACTGGCAAATCTAGCTCTTTATGCAAGCGCACTGGTTCAGGCACGGTATCGTTGATGAAGCTCGCCATGTCTTGATAGCCAACTGCACTGAGTAGGTCAGCTTGCTTGGTCTCATTGGAGCCTAGATGACGATAGACAAATTCAGCTTCGTTGAATAAACCTTTAAAGGTATCAAACGTTGGGTTTTGCGAGATAGTCATGACAATCCTTGGTTAAGGGAGTAATAAAGGGATGGCTAAAATAAAAAAATGGTTTACGATTTTATACGTAATGGACAAATTGCTTTTGGTCAAAGCGGAACTGAGTGTTGTAAACGCCATTATCAGCACGCTCGCCAGCACCAATCATCATAATGATATGTTGATCATCGCTTAGATTTAACAGGCGCTTCATGGCAGGCTCATCAAAGCCACCCATCGGACAGCTATCAAAGCCATGCGCGCGTAGTGCAAGCATTAGGTTTTCAGCCGCAAGGGCGGTATTGTTGGTTGCCCAGTTTTTGGTGTCTTCAAAAGTATAGTAAGGTGATTTAATCGGACCTTTTACCCGTCTGACCACTTGTGTCGCACCCCATTTAGCTGCTGATACCACATTGGCAGGCCCTCGTAAGAAGTCCATGGCAACGACTTTGGTGTAGTAGTCTTTGACTTTTTTTGGTACTGGCTTATCAGGGTATTCGCGCAATATTTGCTTGGCATGGTCATGCCACACATCGGTGCGAGCGACGACAGCGATTAAGCGAGCGGCGGTTTTCGCTGCATTTTGATTCATGCAGTTTTTCACCGCGCGTTGGCGCTTATCTGCATCATCAATCACATAAAATTCCCATGGCTGTAAATTGCTAGAGTTTGGCGCAAGCATGGCCAAACGCAAACAGTCTGCTAACACATCATTAGGTATCGGTGTATCGGTAAAACGACGGACTGAACGGCGTGATTCAACCACCTCGCGAAACGCTTGCAGCTGCGGTGTATTATCAGGCGTGGCAAAGTTTGCTTGATTATCAGTGTCAGGGGTCATATGAGAATCCATGCTGGAGATTAAGTGATCAACTTGGGGCATTATTGAGAACATTTCTTCAATAGCGTCTGACAAGTGGTTGATATAAATAAATCAGATAGCGATTGGAAGCAATAAATTGAGCGATAAGCATTTTAGGAAAAGCATACAGATATAAGCTGACGCTAATATCTGTCATAACAAGCTACGTTTTTAAGGTTTTAAGTAGCGGCATGTAAATAAAACACCGCTTTTAAGAGAGAAAGTGAAGCTGATATTACAGCTCGTTTTCATACTCATCAGCTGTCATCAGCGCTTCATAGTCAGCGATATTGTCAGGCTTCATTCTGAAGAACCAACCTTCGCCGTATGGGTCAGAGTTGATGATTTCTGGATCGTCTTCTAGTGCTTCGTTGATTGCAACGATTTCACCTGAGATAGGCGCATAAACATCAGAGGCCGCTTTTACTGATTCAACTACTGAAATTTCATCATCAACGGCGATGATGTCACCCACGTCTGGCAATTCAACAAACACCACGTCACCCAATAGGTCTTGAGCATGGTCAGTGATACCAACAGTGATAGTACCGTCGTCTTCTAAGCGTAGCCACTCGTGGCTGGCGATGTATTTTAGTTCTGCTGGGATATTGCTCATGGTCTCTCTCCTAAGTGATAGAGGATGGTTAACAAAAATAGTGGACGTTAATAATAGAGTTTATAATGCCTACGAGTCAAACTGCTGCTTGCCATTACGGACAAACGGTAGCTTAAGAACACGCACATCAACGAACTTGCCTTTACCGCGCAGATCGACCTGAACGCTATCATCATCTGATACGCTGGCAGGCACACGGGCAATCGCAATCGAGTTTTTTAGGCTAGGGGAGAAGGTGCCACTGGTGATAACGCCAGTTTGCTCATTGTCTGTGCCTTGATTGATGATTACGGTCATGCCTTCACGCAATACACCGCGTGTCGTTAGCAATAAGCCAACTTGCTTCATGGCAGAGTTATCGTCTTTTGACTGTTGACGCTTGCTAACCAAAGCGTCACGACCGACAAAATCACGCTCATCTTTAAGCGCGAGTGTCCAGCCCATGTTGCACTCGTAAGGACTGACGCTGTCGTCCATGTCATGACCATAAAGGTTCATGCCCGCTTCCATACGCAAGGTATCACGCGCGCCAAGACCAGCAGGCTTGACGCCATGGGCTTTTAATTGCTCAAAGAAGGCTGGTGCATCGTCGCCATGCATGATGACTTCGACGCCATCCTCACCCGTATAACCGGTGCGAGCGACGAACCAGTCTGTGCCCTCGATGTCTGTTAGATCAGCACCAACGAAAGGCTTAAGTCCCGCCAAGGTATCTGCCCAGCTAGGTTTGGTTTGTGCCAGTTTTTCAACAGCGTTTGGTCCTTGCACGGCAATCATCGCAAGCTCTGGACGCTCAGTGATGCTGATGTCAAAACCCTCGGCGACTTTCTCAAATTGTGCCATGTCTTTATCACGAGTAGCAGCGTTTGAGACGATACGGTATTCAGTTGCGTCTTCGTTCATTAGATAAACGATTAAGTCATCAATGACGCCACCTTGCTCGTTGAGCATGCCAGAATATAGCGCTTTACCGACATTTTTTAGTTTATCGACATCATTGGCCAGTAGCTTTTGTAGCCATGCTTTGCTGTCAGCACCTTTGACATCAGCGACGACCATATGTGAGACGTCAAACATACCAGCATCAGTACGCACCGCTTCGTGCTCTTCGATTTGTGAACCATAATGGATTGGTAATTCCCAACCAGAAAAATCCACCAGTTTACCGTCACTATCAACGTGAGACTGATAAAGAGGTGTGCGTTTAGGGGCTGAAGTGTTGGCGATTTGAGCAGTATTATCTTGAGTAGCGGTCATAACAAATCCTTATGTGAACATCAGCTGTATTCGATAACCCGTATTAAAAACAAGTATCAAAGTATGAGGGCTGATGTGCATTATTATAGTAGCGAGAAGCAATATTGCAGGGCGCAAGCATTGCAACCAAGGGTAGCACAGAAAAATAGCGCAATCCGCCAAACAGACGCTGAACGTCGGTTTAAGCAAAAGCCCTATCTGTCCTGTAACCTGAGATTTTCAACACGAACCATCATTGCAAGTTTTTAAAAGCACCAGCCTTAAAAACCAAATAAAATGATGTCGCATTTTCTCCCCTTCGGTGGGTAAGGCGTCGTCCGTCCTTACCGCTCTCCAGATTTGTTATGCCTTGTGTTTGGGTGTGCTACGCGATTGACGGTAGACAGCGAAACAGTCGTGACATGTGTTTTTCAGTCCTTTTACCTGAGCGATTGGCAGGGTGGATGCGCCTTCGGTGGTCATGTAACAATCATCAGCGCCAGCTCATCAATATGAACGCGCCTTATATCTTGCTCAAGACTCTCTCCTGAAAAACGCTTTTATTATGAAAGGTTCAAGGCGCTTTTACAAGCCATCTACGCGATTAAAATGAATAATTTTGGCAAAAATGACTTTTTGTGAGAATAATCAATACTGTATCGATAAGTCGATAGTTTTGCATTTGGTGGATAGTAGTCAATTTAGCACGAATGCCCATCGCAAAACGTAAAGCGACTACTGATATTCACCTAAAATATGCTAATCTATGGCGATAGTTTCTGATAGGTTATTTTTATGCATTGTGATATTTATAAATTCCCCAAGCACGACGATATGTATGTCTATATTGCCCGCCCTGATTATCCTGATGATACCGACGAGATTAAAGACTGGCTGGGTGTGTTACCAAAAGATTTCCGCGCCAGCTTAGGGCGTAGCAAATTTGTGATGCATTTAGACTTAGCCAATACGCCGACGCTTGCACGTGTTGATAAAGAAGAAGTACTGGCAAAATTACAGTCGCAAGGGTATTTTGTGCAAATGCCACCGCAAGATGTCATGCGCCGCCAAGCGGAATTACGTGCACGCGAAGCACAAGACAATATTTACGATTAATGGATGTTTTTGAAGTGTATTTTTGATAGGCATCTTTTGGATATGTTGCATAAAAGTTAGCAAGAAAAAGCTTACGACACATTTGCGCTCATGCATTTTGGTCGAAAGTCGTGATAAACTAGCAGGCTATGTAAGATAAGCAGCAAGAAAAATGGCAAGGTGTCATGTCTTAAAGGCTTTGTCGATAATATTTACAGTATTATTTATAATAGAACAGCACACACTGTTTATCGTTAAGCGCGAAAATGCGCTGCACAATTTATAAACGCAGGTAACTATACACGCATGGACTGGTTAAAAGGTATTATAAACAGCTTACCGCTGGAAGCCATAAGCGATATTCTCGGCGAAATTGCTATTTGGTGGGGACAGATGGTAAAAGATGTGCCACCCGCAGACTTACCGATGTATGCGTATCTGGGTGGTGTCGTTATTGTGTTGGTATTGTGGTTGCTGGTCGCTCGTATGCTACCGCGGCCGTTGGGCGGTATAAGTTGGATGATGTTATTTGCTGTGTTATTGGCACCTGGCACAGCCCTTGGCGATCCAAGTGTGATTGCCCCCGCTAGTATCGCCGTGGTTTATGCGATTATGATGAAAGACACGGCTGGCGCGATTACTAACATGCTGCCGATACTTGTCGTGTTAGTGGTCGGCTTGTTTGTGGGCTTCGTTTGGCAGCTTATTCGCGGTGCCTTTGAGTCAAGTCTAGATAAAGCGCGTAGTCGTACCGCAGAAGATACGCAAGCGACCATGCAGCTGACGACTGGTAGTTATTTGACAGAAAGTGCGACTTTAACCGACCAAGCTACTGTTGCTGAACAGTCTAATAAAAAGCCTTTAGTGGCTAATCCTCAAACAGACGTTAGCTTAAAAAAAGACAGCAGCTTAGCTAAAAAATCCAATACGGAAAAGTCTGATAAGCAGTAAAGTGATATTATAGAAGTGATATCAAAATTTTGCTAGAGATGAATAGTTTTTGGATTTATGATAGTTACATAAAAGACATTATCAATAAAAAATATTGTGAATAAAAAGCACCATAAAAAAAGACACCATGCGTGTCTTTTTTTATGAAAAAACGTTTTTGACTGAGACGGCGAAGAGCTAAGACCTTTTTACTATATAGGTTATTTGTCAGCAACTACGAACGCATGAGTATTTTGGCAATCAATCATGCTGTGCTAATCTAAATAATTATTTATTTACCATGGATTGCTTTTATCCCTGTTATGGCTCTTGACAGCCTTAATCTATAACAATAACTGAGACTTGATTATGACCACGACTGATAAAACGAAAAAAAGCTTTACCGGTACGCAAAACTATATCGCCACTGACGATTTGCAGTTGGCGGTCAACGCGGCGATGACGCTACAAAAACCGCTACTTATTAAAGGCGAGCCGGGCACTGGTAAGACATTGTTGGCGGAGGAGGTAGCTGAAAGCTTAGGTATGCCGCTGATTACGTGGCACATCAAGTCAACCACCAAAGCAGAGCAAGGGTTGTATGAGTACGATGCCGTATCTCGCTTGCGTGACTCGCAACTGGGTGATGATAAGGTGTATGAGATTGGCAACTATATCAAGCCCGGCAAGCTATGGGAGGCATTTACCAGTAACGAGCGCAGTGTGTTATTGATTGATGAAATTGATAAAGCTGATATCGAGTTCCCAAATGACTTGCTTCATGAGCTCGATAAGATGTCTTTTTATGTTTATGAGACAGGGGAAACCATCACTGCTGAGCAACGTCCTGTAGTAATTATCACCTCAAACAATGAAAAAGAGTTGCCTGATGCTTTCTTGCGTCGCTGCTTTTTCCATTATATTGACTTTCCAGAAGAAGCAACCATGCGTCAAATCATTGACGTGCATTTCCCTAATATCCAAGAAAAGCTGGTCAATGATGCACTGGATATATTTTATAAGCTACGTAATGTTCAAGGGCTTAAAAAGCCGCCATCAACGTCTGAGCTTGTCGATTGGTTAACTTTGCTACTGGCTGATGATATGGCGCAAGCAGAGTTAGAAGAAAACTTACGCGGTGAGAAGTCTATTCCACCGTTATATGGTGCGCTGCTTAAAAATGAAGCCGATGTGAGCTTGTTGCAACGCTTTGCTAATATGATGCGTCGTTAAGCTCCAGACCATTTTCAAAATGAGGACACGCCCTAATAAAACGGCTTCACTCGTCACCATATCAGCCAATAAGCGATGCGACTCTTATGTTTATTAAATTGTTCTATACCTTACGTACTTATGGTGTGCCAGTCAGTACGCGTGAGCTGCTTGATCTAAATGCCGCGTTAGATCAAGGGCTGATGATGCAGCCGCATCCTGAAAATCCAGAGCTGTCTACCTTTGCCAGTCGTGAGGATATGTACCGGCTGATTCGACTATGTATGGTCAAAGACGAGCGCCATTTTGATAAATTCGATCGGGCAATGGCTGATTATTTCGAAGGCGTCGACAGTCTTGATATGGATGAGCTATTGGCTAAGCTGACTGATGTCCCAAAAGAATGGCTTGATTTAAAGTTAGACCCAAAAAATCTAACCGATGAGCAGCGCCGACTGCTAAAAAAATACGGCTCATTAGAGGAGCTGATGAAAGCACTTGAGGAGCGTCTCAAAGAGCAAAAAGAGCGGCATCAAGGCGGTAGTAAGTGGGTCGGTACTGGTGGCACATCGCCATTTGGTGCCTATGGTGACCATCCGGAAGGCGTACGCGTTGGCGGTGAGTCACGTAAGCGTAGTGCGGCCAAAGTCTGGGAGCAGCGTAAATACCGCAACCTTGATGATGATAATCAGCTTGGTACTCGACAAATTCAGATGGCGCTGCGTAATCTACGTCAGTTTGCTCGTACCGGTAGCGCCGATGAGCTAGACATTCATGAGACTATTAAACGCACGGCAAAAAAAGGCGTGCTCGATATCCATATGCAAGCTGAGCGCCGTAATCGCGTCAAAGTATTGATGTTGTTCGATGTGGGCGGCAGTATGGATGTCCATGTTGAAGCCTTAGAAAAGCTATTTTCAGCGGCTAGAAATGAATTTAAAACCTTAGAGTTTTTTTATTTTCATAACTGTCTTTATGACTATGTTTGGAAGGACAATAACCGTCGTCATAGTGCGCCGATGCCAACGTATGAGCTGCTCAATAAATACGGTCGCGAATATCGCGTTATCTTCGTCGGTGATGCATCAATGTCGCCATATGAGCTGATGACAGTGGGTGGTAGCGTTGAGTATATGAACAATGAGGCGGGTATTGTTTGGCTCAAGCGGGTGCTCGCGCATTTTGATAAAGTCGCTTGGCTCAATCCTGAGGATCCCGCGTACTGGCAATATACCCAAACCATCGTTGAAATTAAGAAGCTATTCGATAATAAAATGTACCCGATGACCTTACATGGGGTAGAAGAGATGACCAATTATCTAGCGCGTTAATTTTGAATTCTGGATGAAGATACGCCCTAACTTATAAAACTTATTAATCCTCATCTTTTTTGATAATAGCAGCCGTTATGACAGCATAGCGGCTACTTTTTTGTCGAAATAATCTGTATTTGTAGTAATACGGCATTGGTATACTCAGTAAAACGTGATAACATTCATTTTAAATGAATGTTATAGAGGCGTTTTGACTGGTTTGACAAAAAATTTAATGACAAGAATTTGATAATCGTTTGTAAAGCCCAGTCGTCGTTGCTTATTTAAGCACTTCGTTTTTCATATATTAATCAATTAACCAACCAATATCATGAATTTATGCCATTTCTAACCATTTGAGTAGCAGAAAAGTGTGTGCAAGTACTGCATTTATTAGACTAAGCGCATTTGACACCGCTTCTCATATGTTTTGGAATTGGTATTAATAAGAGAGACAGTATGGCTTCACTAAAGACTTTAGAGATCGTCACCGCAACTGTTCCCGTCCTTGAAGAGCATGGAACGGCAATCACCACGGTATTTTATAAAAACATGCTTGAAGAGCATCCCGAGCTGTTGGACATATTTAACGAAACCAATCAAAAATTGGGACGTCAACAGACGGCTTTGGCAACGACCGTGT
The DNA here is from genome assembly GCF_904846535.1 of Psychrobacter muriicola 2pS. NCBI lineage: Bacteria > Pseudomonadati > Pseudomonadota > Gammaproteobacteria > Moraxellales > Moraxellaceae > Psychrobacter > Psychrobacter muriicola. Next base: position 373,452 of record NZ_CAJHBC010000003.1, on the reverse strand, counting down.
TAGCCGCTGCTAAGCACTTGGATAAATTGGCAACGTTATTGCCACAGGTCACGCAAATCAGCCACAAGCATCGTGCTTTACAAATTTTGCCTGAGCATTATCCCATCGTTGGTAAGCATTTAATCGGTGCAATCAAGGAAGTACTGGGAGAGGCGGCCAATGACGATATCATCGATGCTTGGACTGAAGCTTATGATGAGATTGCCTCAGTATTTATTCAGATAGAACATGGTATGTATGAAGAGGCGATGTGGCAGGGTTTTGCGCCTTTTACCGTGACTAAAAAGGTAGCAGCCGCTACGGATATTGCTGCCTTTACTGTTGTGCCAGTCAATGATAATGCAGAAAGTCATCAAGAGATTGACCTGAGTAAATTGAATTTAACCGCGGGTCAGTACATCACGGTGAAAGCAGATCCAAAAGACAGTGAGCATGTTGCTCTACGTCATTACTCTTTGTATTCCGCTAGTACCGATGCAGGTATTCAGTTTGCGGTCAGACGCGATAACCGCAATGAGCATCATGGTTTGGTTTCTAACTATATGCACGACCAATTAGAAGTGGGTGACACGGTTTTATTATCGGCGCCAGCAGGTGACTTTGCGCTCAAGCAAGATTTGGTACAGCAAAATGAGATTCCATTGGTATTGATGAGTGCGGGTGTTGGTGTAACCCCTGTGCTATCTATGTTAGAGGCACAAGTATTAGCCAATCCAAAACGTCCTATTATCTGGGTTTATGCTTGCCAAAATGAAGCGCATCACGCTTTCAATACTGAAGTAAATAAGCTACTAGAAAAGGCTGAAACTGTAGAGAAGCGAGTCTTCTATTTTGAGTCTGGACAAATATTGAATGAGGCGTGGCTTGCTCAATTACCTAAGCCTGCTGATATTTATGTCTGTGGCTCGATGCCATTTATGGAAAGTATGATTGATGGTCTAGTGACATTAGATCACGGTGTTGATAGTGTCCATTATGAACCGTTTGGTCCCAAGATGAGTCTTGGCGTTTAATTTTTAGCTATTGTTAGCCATTAACTGTTGCTAGTAATAAAAAAAGCACTTGGATGACAAAGTCGTCTCAAGTGCTTTTTATTCAATCTAATTTATCTCATTTTTACCACTATTTTCAAAATAGATCCACCGCCTAATCTTTATTTTCAACCAATCCAATCATCACACCCATCTCTTTTTTATCGTGCTTATCCATGCTAGGCGCATATAAGGCTGATGCAATCCCGCCATCTAAAAACAGGGCATTCGGACAGCTTAAATCATCCTTAAACAACGATGCAAATTGATAAAATGTCACAGGCGCATCGCTATTGACAAATTTTATGTGGCCATCATCACAAACACCTGCGCCATTACGAATCTTGAGTGAGGTGCTATCAGGATTAAATTGCGGATGTATCTCGTTATTGATAACCAGCATAGGACCTGATTGGGTGGCATACCAAGGCTTCGCTTCGCCGCTCTTAAGCTGCTCATTTAAGGCATTACTTTCTGTAATTTGTACCTCTCCAGCTTTATCCCACCACAGCACACCATTGGGCAGTAAATGAAAATTGCCACCGCCTTCTTTGAGATTTAGCGATTTGATCTCTTCACCATCAATGATGGTATAACCAATCGGTGCATAATTTTCGTTATACATACCTGCATTCATAGCAAAGTTAAGTGCTTGATTTTTTGGTAAAGTCGCTAATAACGTATCAAAGGTAAGTAATGACTGCGTACTATCAGGCTGCTGCCAAAAAAATTTTAATGAGTAGCGACCATCTATTAAGGCTTGAGCGTCAATGCTACAAACACTATAAGAAAATGGTGCTTCTTGAGTCTGACACGACCATTTTTGTGTCTCGCTGTCAGCAGCATCAGTGCTTATCGGTTGGCAAGCACTGATGCTGAGTGAAAACAGCGCAATGACCCATAAAGGTAAAGAAGGCGTGAAACTTGGCATCAATCATCTGTCTTTTTGATAAAGAGTAAATATAAGCGCTCATGGATAGTAAAATACTAATCACTATTTTTAGTCATTGTTAAGCGGAACGTCGCGAAAAGTATTGTTGACGTTGCCTATTAACTGCCCACCGCCTGTGATGCTCGCAAAGTTGCCAAGGCTCTGCTCCACCGAGGTGCTGGTTTCTCTGCCTTTATCTCGTGAGTCTTTATTATAAGCAATGAGGGCGTCATCATTGGCTAAAAAGCTATCAGGGTTCGCCATTACCCACATCTGATTAAACACATCTGCGCGGGCGCTATTATTAAGTAGCGCTCCCTTATCCGTAAAATAAAAGAACTTCGATAATAGCTTTATCTGCCCGTCATCGAGGCGGCGCGCGATATGATATGGTTGTAATTGGCTTGGGTGTTGCAAGCCGACCGCGCCGACGATACTGGCTAGGGATTTGAGGGTGTTTTTATGGAAGCTTGCGACGCGCTCAGCTTTGCTAGGGACGTCGAGCGCCTTTTGACGATATGGGTCTTGGGTGGCAACGCCAGTCGGGCAAGTGTTGGTATGGCACGAGCGTGATTGAATACAGCCAACGGCAAACATAAAGCCGCGCGCTGAATTACACCAGTCTGCGCCCAAAGCAATCATACGGGCAATATCGAAACCAGAGACGATTTTACCGCTCACGCCAAGTTTGATTTTATCGCGAATACCTGCGCCTACCAAAGTATTGTGTATTAATAAAAATCCTTCAACCAATGGCATACCGACGTTGTCCATAAATTCGACAGGAGCCGCGCCAGTACCGCCTTCTGCGCCATCGATGACGATAAAATCAGGATAGTTATCGGTTTCGATCATGGCTTTCACAATGGCCATAAACTGCCAAGGCTGACCGACACAGAGTTTGAAGCCCACAGGTTTGCCACCGGATAAGTCGCGCAGCTGCTGCCAAAAGGCCACCAATTCTCGCGGGGTGCTAAAAGCTGTATGCGACGATGGCGAAACACAATCTTGACCTGTCGGTACTTCACGAGTATCGGCGATTTCTTGGGTGATTTTTTCGGCGGGTAACACGCCGCCTTGACCAGGTTTTGCCCCTTGAGATAGTTTGATTTCAATCATTTTAACTTGCGGATCGACGGCTTTTTCAGCAAAAGACTGCGGGTCAAAGTTACCCTGCTCATCACGGCAACCAAAATATCCTGTACCCAGCTCCCAAATCAAATCGCCACCGAACTTGCGATGATAAGGGCTGATTGCGCCTTCGCCTGTATCGTGGGTAAAGCCACCTATTTTTGCACCTTGATTGAGCGCCATAATTGCATTAGCCGATAAGCTGCCAAAGCTCATTGCCGAGATATTAAACACCGACATATCGTGTGGCTGCTGACAACGCTCGCCGCCTACCATAATACGAAAATCTTTATTTTCTAGAGGCTGGCTAATCGCTGATTGCAAAAACCATTCTTTACCATTTGTGTATAAATTATCTAGCGTACCAAAAGCATTGGTGTCACTGACGTTCTTAGCACGTTGATAAATTAGCGCCCGCTGCTGGCGTGAAAACGGTACTTGCTCTTTGTCATTTTCTAGTAAATATTGACGAATTTCAGGACGAAAATCTTCGAGTACATAGCGAATGTGTCCGGCAACGGGATAGTTTTTCAAAATAGAATGCTTTGATTGTATGAGGTCATAAACCCCCAAGCAAACCCCAAACCCGCCGAGAATAATCAACCACCAATTTAGCAATAGTAGACCTGCTAAAAATATTAATATGGCCGCACCAAAGGTGCTATAACGCAGCAATAAGCCGACCAAATATGGAGAGCTGGTTTTAGGTTCAGGATTTAGATTGGTACGAGATTGGGGCATAGCTACACTCAACAGTAATACGTAAATATTAAAAAGGTGATAATGATTCAAAGAGAAAGTAGGGCAAAAACCACCCTCACATGACCATCATTATTAGACACCGACAAAGGGCTCAGATTTATCGCCTACATCATACACATATGATATCACCGCATCGCAGTAATTGGGTAACAGTGTGCTACTGTTGGTGTTGCTACTGGTGTGATTTTAACAGGCAACTTGTACCAAAGTTTTCTGCTCATCGATCACTTTAAGCGTAATCTCAACGGACAAAAATTGCTGAATGAGCCACGCTTGTGTTTTGCTATGCTCGCTAATAACCCGCGCGCTAAACGCACCGCCGCCTGCTACAGCCAACGGCAATAGCAGCTGATCTGTTAAATATTCATCGACCAGTGCATCGGTGTTAAATACATAACGTTTGACTAAGCCTGATAAACGACTACCTATCTTTTCCGCTGAGCTGCGTTTTTCTCCTAGTAACGTAAACATCTCACAGTGATATTCTGGATGGTTTTGTGTGTCACTAGTCTCACGAGTGACTTTTGCATAGCAAGTATTGCCTTCACCAATGCCGTGTAATTTATTGCCGCGCGTCGTAATAAGCGCCTCATCAATACCTGCCTCAATCAATGTGGCTTTTGCGCTAGCAAGCTCACGTTTGCAAATATCGTATTCTAGATTGAGTACGCTTGCGACTAAAGCGATATTGACCAACTCGCCACGTTCAGTAAGTTTAAATGGCAGTGTATTAGCACGGCGCATGAACGGCGTGATTGTCGCTTTAATCGTACCCCCGCCGATAGGAGCAAATCCTGCTTGCAGGCACTCAATATCGACCTGTATGCCGAGCTTGGCAAGTAGCGGTACAAAGGCGTGTTGTAAAAAATCCGTTGTCGGCGCGAGTGGGTTGTGCGTGCCACCTATGATGGTCACGGTTGATTGACCGCTTGAGTCAGCATTGGCAAATAGTAGGGCAGGTAGCAGCGTTTGTAGCACAAGGCTGGTACTGCCTGCCGAACCAATATCAAAGTTATAATCGCCCGCTTGTACGGTGCTTGGTGTAAAGGTAAAGGTCGTACTGCCTAACTGTGCGCCTGTCACCACTGCGTCCGATATGGCTTGTGAGGCTTGTACACACATTAAATGCTGGCGCATCAATCCGGGTTTGGCGCGTCCTGCACGTATATTGGTGATCTCAATCGGTGTGCCTGTGAGCATCGATAACGACAACGCTGTACGGATAATTTGTCCGCCGCCTTCGCCTGTGCTGCCATCGATTTTTAGGGTTTTATGTGTTGATGCTGGCATGATAAATGTCTTTATGGTTAGTACGCCTATTGATTGGTGATGTTTTTAATGGACATAATAAAATGCTTCCCAATACTTTTCGGGTCGCATTTAAAATAAGATTGAAACCGACTGTCAGTTTCTGGTGGTAAGGTCTAAAAGGTGCATTGTGCTTAGTGACGGGTACGGGGCATAAGTTGTAAAAAAAGCGTTTGCCCGCAACGCGTAGCAGCCACTACAGTATATTTTCAACCCCCTGCTGTGGATACGCGGGGTCTGACACTCGCCCAGTCGGTTCCAAAAGGGGAGTCTGCTGATTATGCTAAGCTCGCAGAGAATTTGGTGTTATTGGTCTAACATTTATTACGCGACATTATTAGTCAACAAGGTCAATTTGCCAGTTATTGGCTTGAATGACAAGATTAATCTTGCGTAGTTTCATCGCGATATCATCGGCTTGTTTTTGTAAGCCTGCGACTGAGACCATGACATGCCACTTAATCTCGCGAGGGCTATAACGATCAACCTCGGTATCGGTGGCTTCAATCGCCTCCATCAATAGCTTGTGACTCATCTCTAAGGTGTCGCGCTCAATCAACAGCGTCAGCATCGATTGACCTTCATTGGTCTGAGCGACGGCATTGGTGCGATGAATACGCTCAATCAACACGCTCAGCTCGGTAATGATTTGGCTGGCATCTACCATCAATGCGTTTGGGTCTTCATTCGGCGTGTCGCCTTCTTGGACTTTGACATTGCTGCGAATGCGTCCTTTGATTTGCGCCAGCTTTTTTTGCATATCGCTACGGATAAGTAGGGCTTCTGCGAGTTTCATTTTTTTGTCCTTAATTTCTGTTTTTCATTCTAATGAAATGCTTCATAAATGAAGAGGTTATTTCAAGAATAAACTCAACTTCCTCTTCGATAACTTGTGAATCATGTTTGACATACTCGTTTTGATATTTAGTAAAATACTCAACCAGCTTTACAAACATGTTTGCTAGTTCTTTGGAACCGTTATTATTCTTAATAAATGCACCAATATCACTAAACTGATTTTCTAGAGATTTGGAATTTTCTAATATTTCTTTTACCAATAATTCTAACGATAGTCGAAGATCATCCAACAAGTTTCTCTCAAATATATTTCCTTTATATTTTTCTAGAGCGTTATTATATTGTTCTAGGGATTTAGCATAGTCATCTAACCAGAATCTAGTTTCATCTACTAAAATTTCATTGACCGTGTCTATGTCGGTATTCAAGCCTTTAAAGCGTGTCAATAGCTTTATCTTAAGATCTCTAACTTCAGGTAAGTCTTTAAGTTCCGAATGCTCGCAAAGTTCTTTTATAATTTTAAATTGTTGTTTCGGATCAAATGAGCTTAAGTTTTTCTTTAAAGCATGCCTTTTATTAGGTACTGATGCTGGGAATGGAGAACTTGGATAGGGAATATTAATGCTATAGTCAACTGCATACGCCGACAATAAACTAGCAATTTTAGAAGTTGATAAACCTGTCTGGGTATTTCCTAGAATATCGCCTGCTGTTTCAATAAATGTTTGAGGAATCATATTTAACCTTCTTTTAATAATATTTAGATTTTCCTCTTAGAGGAAAGTAAATCCTAACACATGCTTGAATGATGAATTGTTTATGCTTTTGCCGAGGGACGAGGTGAGAGCCAAGATTTTAAATAAAATGGAGTTATGAAAAGCATATTTCCCACTTTTTAAAGAACTCAGATGTCGAGGCTATGCTTTTTAATCTTTTACTTTTTCTAGCTGATACATAACCTCTAATCATCTTACGCCTAACCCTTAACACACACCACCTGTCGCAAGGTATGTACCACTTCCACCAAGTCAATTTGCGCGCTCATCACATCATCAATGTTTTTGTATGCCGCTGGAATTTCATCAATGACGTCCGCGTCTTTTCGGCATTCTACGCCTTTGGTTTGGGCGATTTGGTCATCAATAGTAAATACCTTTTTCGCCTCAGTACGTGACATCACACGACCTGCGCCATGTGAGCAAGAGCAAAAAGATTCTTCATTCCCTTTACCTTTGACGATAAAGGATTTTGCGCCCATTGACCCCGGAATGATACCGTATTCACCAACGCGCGCTCGTACCGCGCCTTTACGTGTGACAAATACTTCCTCACCGTAGTGCTCTTCTTTGGCCACATAGTTGTGATGGCAGTTGACCGCTTTTACTGCTGCATCGAACGGCTTTGGTACGATGATACGCAGTGCTTTGATGGCTTTTTCCATCATAATTTCACGGTTTTTAAAGGCGAAACGTTGTGCCCAGCCAACCGCAAACCAATAATCATCAAAGTGCTCAGTCCCCTCAGCAAAGTACGCCAAATCCTTATCAGGCAAATTGATAAACCATTTACGCATGTCCTCACGCGCCAGCTCAATAAAGTAGCGCCCGATGGCGTTACCCACACCGCGAGAGCCTGAGTGCAGCATGATCCAGACCTGATTGGTCTCATCAAGGCATACCTCGACAAAGTGATTGCCCGTACCCAGCGTTCCCAAGTGTTTTAGGTTATTGGTGTTTTTAAGTTTCGGGTGCTTTTGGGTAATGTAGTTAAAATCATCAACCAGCGTGCCCCAACCATTCATCACGGTTTCATCAGGGTTCGCCCATGCGCCCACATCACGGCGTGACCCGCGACCGCGTATCTTACTACGCCCGTGCGGAATGGCTTTTTCCAGCTTAATGCGCAGTCCGTGCAAGTTATCGGGCAAGTCATTGGCGGTTAGCGTGGTTTGCACAGCCATCATACCGCAGCCGATATCCACGCCGACCGCTGCTGGGATAATCGCCTCTTTGGTCGGCAATACTGTACCGATGGTCGCGCCGATACCGACATGGACATCAGGCATCACCGCGAGCCACTTATAGATAAAGGGCATCTGTGAGGCTTTGATCAGCTGGTCGTGGGCTTTTGGATCGACAGGTACGCCTTTGGTCCATAGTCGAATAGGGGTTCCGCCATCTTGAATGATATTGTGTGTCATGGGTTGCATAATGTGTTCCTTAGTTTTTTGTAAGATTGTTCTGCCTGTACTTTATATACTGCTAAGGGTGTGCCAGTTTTACTAAAGATAAATTTTATTTTCATAAGTATCTGATATTGAATAATAAAAAATATTTCAAATTCTTTTTTTATAAAATAATAAACTTTAATTAAGTAAACAGAGCTATAATTTATTCTATAAATATAGTTTTTATTCTATAAAAGGATTGTGCATGATGGCGAAGGTTCAATATAAAACAAAGCATTAAGTTGTCTCTAACAAACGCCTATTAAGCACGGCGATTTTATTAGGCGTGAGCATCAGCAGTTGTTTTGCTGCGCCGTCTTTGGCATCGCTACGCGGCAATTATCAAACCTCGATACAAGTCGCGCCCACTATGCAAATGCCATTGCCCAAGCCGCCCGCAGCCCTATTTGATAGCGTACGCTATGACAGTGACGGCATGTCGTTAGCCGCATTTGTCACGCCCGATCCGCAAGATCGAAAAAAGTATCCTGCTATTGTTTGGCTGACAGGCGGCGAGTCCAATACGCTAGCAGACTTTTGGCGTAAAGGCTCTAAGCAAAATGACCAAACCGCCAGTCCTTACCGTGATGCTGGTGTGATAATGATGTTTCCCACATTACGCGGCGGCAATGACAATACAGGTAACATCGAAGTGAATTATGGTGAGGTTGATGATGTCATTGCGGCAGCCAAGTATCTGGCGACTCTGCCGTATATCGATAGCAGTCGCATTTATTTGGGCGGGCACAGTACAGGTGGCACGCTGGCACTATTGATCAGCGAAGTGGCGAGCAGTACGCACCCTGATTTATTTAAAGAGGTCATTAGCTTTGGTGCCAGTCAAGAGACGATGTTTTTACAAGACGTTGACTTTGCTGGCGATGAGCAACGAGAGATGGATTTACGTGCGCCTGCCAATTGGCTTCAAGATATTAAAGTACCGACATGGATTATTGAAGGCAAAAATCTGGGTAGTAATTATCGAGATTTAAAGCCAATGTGTGATAAAAACAAAAATCCGATGCTGCACTGCGCCTTTATCCCGCGGCACGACCATTTTAGCGTGCTGTATCCGCTCAATCGCCACCTTGCTCAACAAATCATGGCGGATAAAATGCTGTCTATAGATGCTAATGCGTCATGGACGAATAGAAACTAAAGGTGAAAATAAACAGATCTAATATTTATCAACACTTTGTGCAGACTATGAGTAATGAATAACGAGTAACCAGCAATGACTAAAAAACCGCACACCAACAAAACCGCCGTCATCGGCTTTCTTGGCACTACGTTAGATAACGGCTTTAATGACAAGCGTTGGCAACGCTGGCGACCGACGGTCAGCTTGGGCTTGCATGATGAGTTGCTGGTCGATGAGCTGCATATTCTCTATAGCAAGCGTGATAAGCGCTTGTTTCATCTGATCTGTGATGATGTGGCACAGGTCAGCCCGCAGACGCAAGTGATTGGGCATCGAGTGGCGCTTACCAGTCCGTGGGATTTTGCTGATGTCTATGCCGAGCTGTATGACTTTGTCACAGGGTTTGCGTTTAACACCGATACCGACTATCTGCTGCATCTGACTACGGGCACGCATGTGGCGCAGATTTGTTGGTTTTTGCTGGTAGAAGCGGGGTTTATGCCTGCCGACTTTATCCAAACTTCGCCATGTCCCAAGCCCGATCAGTACAATCCGCAAGGCCGTTATCAAATCATTGACTTAGACGTGTCGCGCTATGACAGCTTGCGGGCGCGCTTTGAAGCCGAAAAAGCGCAGCACTGGCAAACCCTACAAGCCAATCTGGTCACTCAAAACGCAGCTTATGAGCAGCTTATCTCTGATATTGAAAAAGTGGCGACTCGCTCCACCGCGCCCATCCTACTTATGGGGGCAACAGGGGCGGGCAAATCGCAACTGGCGACCCAAATCTATGCGCTCAAAAAAGCCAAGGCCAACAATACCGCCCACAGCAAATACGCGCTAGGGTCATTTGTCGAAGTCAACTGCGCCACCTTGCGTGGCGATACAGCGATGAGTGTGCTGTTTGGTCATGTTAAAGGCGCGTTTACAGGCGCCGCGTCTAGCCGTGATGGGCTGCTCAAGTCTGCCGATGGCGGCCTGCTGTTTTTGGATGAAATCGGTGAGTTGGGACTGGACGAGCAGGCGATGTTACTCACTGCACTCGAGGAGCAGCGTTTTTATCCGTTGGGTAGTGATACGTCGATTCACGTGTCGTTTCAGTTGATGGCCGGCACCAATAAAGACCTGCGCCAAGCGGTCGTTGATGGCGAGTTTCGGGCAGACCTGTTTGCACGATTGAATACGTGGACGTTTTTTTTACCATCGTTAAAAGATCGCCTTGAGGATTTGCCTGCCAATATCGACTATGAGCTGGCGCGCTTGGGCAGCGAACAGCAGCAGCAATATCGATTTGCCCCAGAGGCGAGGCAGCTGTATGAAAATTTCGCCACGAGTGTGGACGCTACATGGCAAGGAAACTTTCGTGATCTAACAGCCAGTATGATTCGCCTCACGATACTTGCTGAGAGTAAAGTCATTCGCAATGATGATGTGCAATCAGAGATCAAGCGCTTAACACATCTTTGGGGTTTACCTAAGGGTTCAGGTTCACACCAATCCAACCAGATGACTAATAATAAAAATAGCCTAAGCAAAACCAAATCTAGAACCGAATTAGATAGTAAAACCATCGAGCAGGGTAGCCATAACGTTTTAAGCCAATATCTTGATAAAGGTGCTCTTGCAATGATTGATCCGTTTGATGCTGTTCAATTGGCATACGTGATTGAGGTTTGTATGAATCATAAAAACCAAGCAGCAGCAGGGCGTTATCTGTATGCCAACTCCCGCGACAAGCTAAAAAGCCCTAACGATAGCGATAGATTACGCAAGTATTTGCTAAAGTTTGGGCTTAAGTTTGATGAGTTGGGGTAGAAGGGTGGCATTGTTTTTGATAATTGAATATTAAAATAAAGGAGAATGATTATGAGTTATTCAGGGTTTGTAGCAGGAACTTTAGTCCATACCGATAAAGGCTTAGTACCGATTCAGGATATTAAAGTGGGCGACTTGATTTTATCAAAGTCTGTACTCTCCAAGCTTGAAAGTAGCATTGGTGACATAGAATATAAGCCTGTCATAAGTACGTTTAAATAACCAAAAAAGGAAAGAATCTTTAAAGTTGAATACTTTAACGAGACAGTAGCCAAACAAGGTGAAAAGGGTAGAAACTATATCTTATGTACCAGTAACCACCCATTTTGGGTAACTCACCAGCCTGAAGATACGGAAGGTGAATGGCTATCGGCGGAGCGTTTGCCAGCTGGATATCTAACGTCTGCTCATGGTGATACGATTGTGCTTGATGATTATTCTTTTATCCCTGTACGCACCTTACCTAACTTCCCTGAAGGTACAGCGTATACTCAGAGTATTGAGGAACATGACTTATGAGAGACAGACGGTCTGGTTCAGTTTGTGAAGTTTACAGATGATGGCTATCAGTTTGTGAGTTTAGCCAATACAGAAGAAGCGTTCAAAGAAGAGATCAAAACCGTCAATCTGCAAACTTTCGATGCCAAGTTGGTTATTAATGAAAAGGCACCCTTTATTATAGATCCTGAGCTTTATAAAACATTAAATGTAAGATTACGTCAAGATATAGCGCCTAAGACACATAGTGCAGAAAGGTTTGTAAGAGAGATGCACTCACCTCTAATCTTTGAAGGGGAAATAATTAAAGAAAATAGAATTGGTGATGAAGGTTTATTCAAAAAAGCTTTAGCAAGTATCAAAAAGTATGGCGATTCAACGGGATTAACAGATGAAAGTATTCATAAGCAGATGCGACGCTATAACGATGTCCGCCCTAACCCTTATGAGGACCACGTCTACAACATAAAAGTGGTAGACCATCATACGTATTTTGTTGGACATGATGCGGTGTGGGTACTGGAGGCTAAAGAGTCAGCCAATTAACCGGCCCTTTAGCTTATATTAATAGAAAAGTGTTATGAATGGCTATAAGGCTTATACCTTCATCATATTACTGTTTCAAACCCCGCGCCCAATCCGCTCCGCCAATACCTGCAATTTTGGCACAATCATCGCTGCATACTCATCCGCTGCCCAATTGGCACTTGGCACACTGGCATTGAGCGAATAAGCATATTGCCCAGTGGCGACATCGTATACGCTCACCGCGACTGCCAATATGTCAGTAGAAAACTCCCCATCAGAGACGGTATAACCGTACTGTTCATAGTGCTGGGCTGCCTGAGTGAGTGCTGTCTGTGCATGAATGTAATCTTCATCAGATAAACTCTCTTTCAAATTGCTACTGATTACCGCCTGCCTTGCTGGCGAGCTTGCCGCATAAAAAGCCCGCCCAATGGCAGTACGTGCAACGGGCACCGCTGAGCCAACCTGCAAGTTAACTGATAGACGGGCAGGGCTACGACAGCAGGCGTGATAGCGCATCTCTCCTTCGACTTCGGTCGCTAGATTCACCGATACCTCATTTTCACTGGCGAACTGCCGTAATAGTGGCTCAGCATACGCCACCATGTCGTGGCGACTCCACGCGGTCGCGCTTAGGCGCACAGCACTACTGCCCAATTGATACTGCCCGTATTCATTTGTACGCAAAAACCCCAGCGTGGTCAAGGTGTGAATCAGGCGAGTAATGGTCGCTTTTGGCAGGTTTGTCATCTGACACAGTTGCTGATGGGTAAGGCGCTCATGATGTTCAAATGCAGCCAGTATGACCAATCCTCGACCCAGTGCCGTCACAAACTGTCGATCATTATCATCCTTGCTTTGGCCCATTAGGCCATGCATTCGTTCCAATAAAGGGGCAGCTGTCGATACAGGTGTTGTCATTTTATACTCATCTTTTTTTGATAAAGGTTTACAGGGCGGCGAAAGTTTGCTTAAATAGTTCTATATTATGAAACTAAGTTTCGCACAGCGGAATAACGAAGTCAATGACTTGTTAGACCAAATGATTTATTCATCACTACTCGTCAGTCAGGATGACTGATATCAAGGAGATCCACATGGCAACATCTACCAGCCCGCGCTTTGATTGGGAAGATCCTTTTTTATTACGCGACCAGCTGACTGAAGAAGAGCGTATGGTCACGGACAGCGCCCGTCAGTTTTTTCAAAAGGAATTGATGCCCGGTATCGTTCAGGCCAATCGCAATGAGCATTTCGATCGTAATATCATGCGTCAAATGGGTGAAATGGGCTTACTTGGCGTAACGATTGAAGGTTATGGCTGTGCTGGTTTGTCCAGCGTTGCTTATGGTCTGATTGCTAAGGAAGTGGAGGCGGTCGACTCAGGCTATCGCTCAGCGATGAGCGTGCAGTCAAGCCTAGTGATGCATCCGATCTGGGCGTATGGCACAGAAGAACAAAGAGAAAAGTATTTGCCAAAGCTTGCCACAGGTGAGTACGTCGGCTGCTTCGGTCTGACTGAGCCAGATTCGGGTTCTGATCCTGCATCGATGTCAACGCGTGCGCGTGCCGTCGATGGTGGTTACGAGCTGACGGGAAATAAAATGTGGATTACCAACAGTCCTATCGCGGATGTGTTTGTGGTCTGGGCAAAAGATGATGCGGGTGATATTCGTGGTTTTGTTTTAGACAAAGGCATGAAAGGACTGTCTGCACCGAAGATTGAAGGTAAGTTCTCACTGCGTGCGTCAGTCACTGGTGAGATCGTCATGGACAAAGTATTCGTCCCTGAAGCCAATGCTTTCCCAGATATCCGTGGTCTAAAAGGACCATTTGGCTGCTTGAATAAAGCGCGTTATGGTATCGCTTGGGGCTCGATGGGTGCGGCTGAATTCTGCTGGAAAGCGGCTCGTCAGTACACACTAGATCGTAAACAGTTTGGTCGTCCACTAGCCGCCACGCAGTTGGTGCAGTTAAAGCTTGCCAATATGCAGACGGAAATCACGTTAGGTCTACAAGCTGCGTTACGTGTTGGCCGTTTGATGGATGAAGACAACGCTGCACCTGAAATGATTTCGCTCATTAAGCGTAATAACTGCGGTAAAGCGCTAGATATCGCTCGTATTGCCCGTGATATGCATGGCGGTAATGGCATCTCTGATGAGTTCCACATCATCCGTCATGTGATGAACTTAGAAGCCGTCAATACCTATGAAGGTACACACGATATTCACGCGCTTATTTTAGGCCGTGCACAGACAGGCATTCAAGCGTTCTTCTAAATATTTTTCGCTAAGAATGTTTGACAAAGTTGTACTTTATTACGTACGTTGCTGCTTGGCTTTTTGAAAAAGAGCATTAACAGTAGCGTACGTTTTTCAGTTGTTATTCACCATTTATGTATCAGTGTGTCATTAAACAACGCAAAAAACTAAATGATGAATAGCAATTTTCTAATCAGAAGATCGAAGCATACGCCACAGAGTAAGGGAATCTCATGACAGATATGACTAATATGCCAAAAGGTGCATTGCATGGTATCAAGGTGCTAGATTTATCAAGAGTGTTGGCAGGTCCCTCTTGTACGCAAGTGCTCGCTGATCTGGGCGCAGAAGTCATCAAAGTTGAGCGTCCCCATATCGGTGATGAAACGCGCCACTGGGCACCACCAACATTCAGCGATGACACCTCCGCTTATTACGCTACCATCAATCGCAATAAAAAGTCGCTCACGGTAGACATCACTACGCCAGCAGGGCAGACCATTATTAAGCAGCTCATTGCTGACAGTGATATTTTGGTAGAGAATTTCAAAGTCGGTGGTCTCAAAAAATACGGTTTAGATTACGACAGCCTAAAACAAGACAATCCGCGCTTAATTTATGCGTCATTGACAGGGTTTGGGCAGACAGGTCCTGATGCCAAGCGTCCCGGTTATGATTATATTATTCAAGGGTTGTCAGGGCTGATGAGTATTACGGGCCCTAGTGATGGCGAACCGCACAAAGTTGGCGTCGCAGTGATTGATTTATTCGCGGGCTTACAACTGACCATTGGTATCCAAGCGGCGCTATTGGCGCGTCAACATACTGGCGTTGGTCAACACGTGGATGTCGCATTGCTCGACAGTGCGCTGTCTATGCTGGCCAATGTCGGCATGAACCATTTGGCTTCAGATAAGATTCCACCAAGACTGGGCAATCAGCATCCCAACATTGTGCCTTATCAAGTGTTTGCTGCTGAAGGGAAAGCTCACTTTATTTTAGCTTGCGGCAATGACCATCAGTTTGCCAAACTGTGCGACGTATTAGCAGTCGACTGGCATACTGATGAGCGTTTTGCGACCAATCCTAATCGCGTTGCCAATCGTGAACTGCTATGCAATGAGCTGACTAAGAAGTTTGCCAAGCAACCACGCTTATATTGGCTAGAGGTGTTGGATCAGGCAGGTGTACCGTGCGGCGCGATTCATAACGTGGCTGAAGCCTTGGCAATGCCGCAAGCAAAGGCCCGTGAAATGATCGTCAATTTCGCGGCACAAGGTAGTCCTGTACGCGCCCTTGGCAATCCCATCAAATTATCGGCATCACCTGTCAGCTATCGCACGCCGCCACCGAAGTTGAGCGAGCATACCGATGGCACACTTGCTGATTTAGGGTATGACAGCGAGATGATCGCCAAGCTAAAAGCGGATGGGATTGTTTAGTGCAGTGCTTGCCACAGTATCTTTACAGTGATAAATGCTAAATATAAAAGCTAGAAAATGGAACTTTTTAAACAACACAATCTAAAACCAAGTAGTGTCAAACAAGGAATGTTGAGCATGAAAATATACAGCCATGAAAATCTAAGTTTGCATAGACCGTTACCCTATTTTTCTTATGGCAAGATGCACGAGCCGTTAGAGATACCAGAGCGCATGGTGGAATTGTTAAAAGCACCAGCAGCGTTGGGTTTAGAAGTGACCGCTGCCATCGATATTGGCATCGCGCCAATCTTAGCCGTTCATGATTTTGGTTATGTGGAGTTTCTCAAGCATGGCTATGATGAATGGATGGCGGTTGAGGAAGATTTAGGCGCGCAGGTGCAGACTGGAATTTTTGTGCCGTATGATAATCCGGGTATTGGCATCATGGCAAAAGCCGCTAAGTATCAGGCAGATGATAGCGCACCAATTAGTGAGCACTCATGGACATCGATTTATTGGTCGGCGCAGACCGCACTTAATGCTGCCGAAGCTTTATTAGACGATAATGCATCAGATACTGAGCGCGCTCAAAATCGCATACAGCTTTGCTTTTCGCGTCCGCCGGGTCACCATGCGCGTAAGAGTGCAGCTGGCGGATTTTGCTATCTTAATAACGCCGCCATCATCGCTGAACACTTACGACAGAAATACGCAAAAATCGCTATCATAGACACTGACATGCATCATGGGCAAGGTATCCAAGAGATATTTTACGATCGTAGCGATGTGCTCTATACCTCAGTACATGGTGACCCTGTTAATTTTTATCCAGCAGTGACAGGGCATGCGTTTGAAAAAGGGACTGGCGAGGGCGAAGGCTACAATATTAATTTCCCAATGCCACATGGCACCGATGAAGCTGGATTTTTTGAGTATGTTGATAAATCCATTGACGCGATGACGCTATTTGATCCTGACGTTATTGTTCATGTCTTAGGTTTTGATGTTTATGAAGCTGACCCAGAAGCGAGATGTGCGGTCAGTACAAAGGGCTTTGAGATATTGGCGAAAAAGATGATCGCTTTAAACAAGCCATTGATTGTCTTAGTTGAAGGGGGTTATTACTTGCCAAAGCTCAATGATAATCTGCAAGCATTTTTATCAGGACTTATGGCAGCTGATAGCAGTAGTAATTAGAATGGTAGAAATCATCAAAGTAGCTGAAATCTCAGCCGCTTTGTAGTTAAAGAAAATCGGTTGCAGGGTTTGGTCGTAATAAACTCTACAACCATGTCCTATAGGTCAGCAGTTATGAGTGAGCAGTAAAGCCTAAATGTCGCTCAATCTGTTCGGCCAATTCAATCAATACCGCACTAACTTCAGCACGCTTAGATTCATATTCTCCTTGCAAAAAACTCACTGCCATACCAGCGACCGCCGTGCCGGATGCATTACGGATATAGGTACCCAAGCAGTACATCCCATCACGCAGTTGCCCGTCATCGAGTGACACTCGACTTTTCTGAATCGCTGCGAGCTCAGAGGATAAATCCGCAAAGTTATTGACCCCGTGTTGGGTCATGGGTGTCGGGAACTTCTCTTTATACAATGATTTGATGCTGTCCATAGACAACGTGGATAGCATGGCTTTGCCTGTCGCTGAAAATACCGCAGGCACACGAACGCCTGCACGAAAAGTAAAACCAAGCGGGGCGGGCGATTCATGACAAGCTAAGAACACCACTTCTCCCAAATCCAGTTTTGACAACGTCACCGTGTGTTGAAGTAGCACCGGATACTGCACAATCAAATCCTTAAACAACTGTACGACGCCTTGCTGCTGCTCGTATTTTCCAGCCCAATACATCAAATACGAGCCCAAATAAAAGCGACTTTCCGGATCTTTATAGATAACGTGCTTGGTCAGCAAACTCTGCAAAATATTATGCGTAGAGCTGCGAGGAAGCCCAAGTTCTTTGGCAATATGAGCGGCTGTTAGCGGCTGTGCGCTATCGGTAATCAAGTCCAAAATCTGAAAGGTTTTGTCTAGCGCAGGCACGGCAGTCGAGCTCATAAGTAACCTATAAAAGTGAAATAAAATGAAAAAGTACAAGATAATTATCAAAATAATGCGATTAAGGGTTGCAAATCGCGTCATATCGTTCTTATAATGATGTCTCGTATATAGAATACCTGTTCAGTATATTGAACAAAAAAACAATTATCAATAATTATTTAATAGCTCCGGCTATATCCATTCTCATACACATACCTCTATATGACAAGGAGCGTCAACATGTCAAATACGCTACAGTTATCAAATCCAGATTTACTCAAACAATCTTGCTTCGTTAAAGACGGCTGGCACGTTGCTAGCGACAATGCTTCGCTTGATGTAAACAACCCTTTTAACGACGACCTTATCGGCACAGTGCCTAGCCTCACGACAGAAGATGTCAACGAAGCGGTTGCTTATGCGCATGAAGCACAAGTTGCTTGGGCGGCAAAAACGGCTAAAGAGCGTGCAGAACTGCTGCAAAAGTGGGCAGATCTCATTGATGCCAATAAAGAAGATCTCGCGATTATCATGACCGCTGAGCAAGGCAAGCCGCTCACTGAGTCACGCGGCGAAATCGGTTATGCCAATAGCTTTATTCGCTGGTTCGCCGAAGAAGGCAAGCGTGTTTATGGTGATGTCATTCCTGCCAATAGTACGCAATTACGTCACGTTGTGCTTAAGCAGCCAGTCGGTGTTTGCGCCGCTATTACGCCTTGGAACTTTCCAGCCGCGATGATCACGCGCAAAGTCGCACCTGCTATGGCAGCAGGTTGTACGATTATCGTCAAACCAGCCACCGAAACGCCATTTTCAGCATTGGCACTGGGTGCCTTAGCAGAGCAAGCGGGTATTCCTGCAGGTGTGCTCCAGATTGTAACGGGTAAATCATCAACCATTGGTGAAATTCTAACTGGTGATGCTCGTATTCATAAGCTATCGTTCACGGGCTCTACAGAAGTCGGTCGTACGCTAATGGCACAATGCGCGCCGACTATTAAGAAGCTATCGTTAGAGCTGGGTGGTAACGCGCCATTTATCGTCTTTGATGATGCTGATCTAGAAAAAGCAGCTGAAGGCTTAATTGCTTCTAAATACCGTAACGCTGGTCAAACCTGTGTTTGCGCCAACCGTGTATACGTGCAAGACAGCATCAAAGATGAATTCCTAGATGTGTTTGTGAAAAAAGTCGCTGAATTAAATGTCGGTAACGGCATGGATGAATGCGTGGATATTGGTCCTTTGATTAATAAAAAGGCGCTAGAAAAAGTGCAAGCGCTACTAAAAGATGCTTTAGACAAAGGCGCGAAGCTTATCGCTGGCGGCAGTACCAATGATGCCTCAGAGCTGACTTATAACCCGACTGTTATCACTGATATTAGCAGTGATATGGATATCGCTTCTGAAGAAATCTTTGGTCCAATTGCGACGATATTTACATTCAAAGATGAAGCAGAAGTAATCCGTGCTGCCAACGATACCATTTATGGCTTGGCCGCTTACTTCTATAGTAGCGACTATGCACGCTCATGGCGCGTGACTGAAGGCCTTGAGTACGGCATCATTGGTCATAACACTGGTTTGATTTCTACAGAAGTTGCCCCGTTTGGCGGCGTGAAGCAGTCTGGTTTTGGCCGTGAAGGCTCAAAATATGGTATCGAAGACTATATTACGACCAAATATTGGTGCTCTGATATCAGCTAATAAATAGCCTCGCTCAGCATTTAACAAAAAATTTAACAAAACCTAATAGATATCTACGGTGTTTTATCTCAAACAAACGCCGTTCGATATCATTAAGTCTCAAATGAACCGCCAATCATCAGATGGCTCTTATGTTAAAAATATAGAAAAGGACATTCCCATGACGACTACCAATCAATCATTACTTGAGCGCCGTAAAGCTGTATTGCCAACAGGGCTTGGCGTTGCTTATCCTATCTTTGCCGAAAGAGCAAAGAACTCAGAAATCTGGGACATCGAAGGCAAGCGTTATATCGACTTTGTCGGTGGCATCTCAGTATTGAACACCGGTCACAGTCATCCAAAAATCACCCAGCGTGTCCATGAGCAGCTCGACAAATTCACGCATACTGCGGCGCAAATGATCAACTATGAGTGCTATGTGGATTTGGCGGAAAAGCTGTGTGAAAAAGCACCAATCAGCGGTGAGAAAAAAGCTTTCTTTTTGACGACTGGCGCAGAAGCGGTCGAAAACTGTATCAAGATTGCTCGTGCGAAAACTGGTCGTCCAGGCATCATCTCTTTTGTTGGTGGCTGGCATGGTCGCACGCTTATGTGCATGAGTTTGACAGGTAAAGTGCTGCCGTACAAAAAGAACTTTGGTCCAATGCCAGGACCTGTATTCCATGCGCTATTCCCAGCTGAAGAGTTGAATGTCACCGAAGAACAAGCGTTGCATAGCCTTGAGATGATTTTCCAAGCGGATATCGATCCAAGTGAAGTAGCAGCGATGATTATCGAGCCAGTACAAGGCGAGGGTGGCTTCCATCAAGTAACCCCATCATTTGCCAAATCTTTGCGCGATATCTGCGATGAGCATGGCATTGTCTTGATTTTTGATGAAGTACAGTGTGGTTTTGCGCGTACAGGTACGTTGTTCGCCACTGAGCAGCTAGGCGTTGAACCTGATTTGATGACTGCCGCAAAGAGTTTGGCGGGTGGTTATCCTATCTCTGCGGTCATCGGCCGTGCTGATATCATGGATGCCCCGCAGGTAGGTGGCTTGGGCGGTACATATTCTGGTAATCCACTGGCTTGTGTGGCTGCATTAGCGGTTATGGAAGTCATCGAAGAAGAAAATCTGCTTGAGCGCAGTATTGAGATTGGCGACAAAATCGAAGCTTTCTTAAAGGGCTTAAACTTAAGTAGTATCGGTCATATTCGCCATAAAGGCGCCATGCTAGCGTTTGAATTAATCGATAGTGAAGGCAAGCCTGATGTGGAAGCGACTACTAATTTGAAAGCAAAATCATTTGAGCAAGGTTTATTACTAGCGTCTTGCGGTATGTATGGCAACGCCATTCGCGTGATGGTGCCATTGACGGTTGAAGATGAAGTGCTACAAGAAGGTCTAGATATCATCAAAGGTATCCTAACTGCTTAATAAGTATTTAGTATTTATTTATAGTCAAATACATCACTTTTAATCAAGCCTCGATCTTGGTTAAAAGGCTATCTCTAATAGAACAGCAAGATTGCCCATATGGCACTCGCTTTGAGTACATTTTTTACAACGGCGCCTTGCAAGTCAAGACGCCGTTGCTGTTTGTACTATTTGAATAGTAAACAAGTAGTGCCTAACAGCGTGGATCAAAAGGTATATATGATAATTATGATGGGTACTATCCCACTAAACAAAAAATAGTGTAACCGTCAAGGGTTAACACGGATGACACACAGACAAGGAGCAGGTTATGTCTGAATTAAAGAAATCGTTAGGGACGCTAGATATTATCGCCTTAGCATTCGGTGCTATGGTCGGTTGGGGCTAGGTAGTCTTGGCTGGTGGTTGGATTTTATCTGCGGGGACGTGGGGCGCGATGTTGGCGTTCTTGATAGGCGGTTTGGCAGTGATACTGATTGGTGTGACTTATGCTGAGCTTGCCGCATCGATGCCGATTACGGGTGGTGAGCATACCTATACGCATCGTGCGCTGGGGGTGAATGTCTCCTTTATCTGCTCATGGAGTATTCTATTTGGGTATTTTTCGGTGGTCGCGTTTGAGGCAGTTGCCTTGCCGACAGTCGTAGAGTATTTTATCCCCAATTACAATCAAGGGTATCTCTGGACCATCGCTGGTTGGGATGTTTATGCCACTTGGGTGGGCGTCGGGATGCTGGGCTCAGTGATTGTCACATGGCTAAATATCCGCGGTATGGAAGTCAGTGCATGGTTCCAAAAAACGGCCGTATTGGGTATTTTATTTGTTGGTACGTTGCTGTTCATTGGTGCAGTACTCTTTAATCCTGAAGGCTCAAACTCAGTACAAGCGCCTGCATTCATTGGTGGTATTGGTGGTATGATGGCCGTTATTGTCATGGTGCCGTTTATGTTTGTCGGCTTTGACGTTATTCCGCAAGCGGCAGAAGAAATTGATCTGACTCGTCCTAATATTGGTAAGTTTTTGATTTTATCCATTGTCGTTGCGGTAATGTGGTATGTGGGTATCGCTTGGAGCGTTGGCACGACCTTGCCACTCTTACAAGCCGAAAACTCAACGCTCGCCACTGCTGATGCGATGACCAATGCTTGGCATGGCAAGTGGGCAGGTATATTGTTAGTGATTGGCGGTGTGCTTGGTATTTTATCAAGCTGGAACGCCTTTTTGATTGGTGGTAGCCGCCTACTTTATGCCATGTCAAAAGCACGTATGTTGCCCGCATTTTTGAGTAAGCTGCATCCAAAGTATAATACGCCATCGAATGCCATTTTATTAATCGGTGGTTTGGCGACACTAGCACCATTGTTTGGTCGTAAAATGCTGGTGTGGATCGTAGATGCAGGTGGCTTTGGTATCGTTATTGCTTATACCTGTGTTGCTATATCCTTCTTAGTATTGCGCTACCGCGAGCCTGATATGGTACGCCCATTTAGAATACCAGCAGGTAAGCTTGTTGGCATGGTTACGATTGCGCTAAGTTTTGGAATACTCATGCTGTATATGCCAGGTATGCCATCAGCACTAACCGCTATCGAGTGGTGGATTTTCTTTGGTTGGACTGTCTTAGGTATTGCGTTATATGGCTATGCAAGGGTGAAATATCCAGGTATTAGCGAGTCAATTATGGCAGAAGAGCTACGTGAATTAAAAATTGTCAATCAATTATGGTTAAAAGACAACCAACCTAAGCAATAGTTTTTTCGATGGGTTATTTTTTAATAAAATTGCCTAAAAAAAGCCTAACAGTGAATGTTAGGCTTTTTATTATTCTGAAAATCGTTTTGTCGATTACGACTTATCGCGAATCAGCTTATAGTTTAAGAATTCAGTGATACCAAGCGTACCAAGCTCGCGACCAAATCCTGAGCGTTTAACGCCACCAAACGGTGTGTTTGCTTCCGTACCAGAAGGTGCGTTGATAGTCACCATGCCCACTTCTAATTTATCAGCAATATCAGCAGCTAGTGCAGCATCTTGCGTTTGGATAGAGGCACCAAGACCGAAAGGTACGTCATTGGCAATCTTGATAGCATGATCGATGTCACGAGCTTTATAGATGACGGCGACAGGACCAAACAGCTCCTCACGGTAGACATCCATTGATTCAGTAACGTCTGTCAGTACCGCAGGTTTGAACCATGCACCAGGCTTGTCTTTCACCATACCGCCTTCTACTAGTACAGTCGCGCCTGCTTGAATGGCACTGTCTAACTGCTCTTGTAAATTGACCGCGGCAGCCTTTGAAGACATTGGGCCGATAAAGGTTTTTTCATCAAGAGGATCAGCCAACGTCATAGCACGTACAGCATCAGTAAAGCCCTCAACGAACTTGTCATAGACAGATTCAAGAACAATTAAGCGTTTGGCCGCGTTACAGGCTTGACCTGCATTACCAAAGCGACCAGAGATTGCGCCTTTTATTGCTTGTTCGATGTCAGCATCAGCCGCAACGATAAAGGCATCGGAGCCGCCCAGTTCTAACACGACTTTTTTGAGTGCGCCGCCAGCTTCTTTTGCAACTGCTTGTCCAGCGCGCTCAGAGCCAGTGAGTGAGATGCCTTGTACACGCTTGTCATGGATAATGGTCGCTGCTTGATCATTAGTGGCAAAAATATTGTTATAAACGCCTTCAGGTACGCCCGCCTCTTTAAACATATCAGCGATAACTTCTGCTGTCTTAGGACATTGAGGCGCATGCTTTAAAATAATAGTATTACCCGCCATAAAGTTTGGCGCGACAAAACGTGCCACTTGATAATGGGGATAATTCCACGGCATGATACCGAGTAGGACGCCAACAGGGCGTTTCTCTACCGAAGCTGATCCTGAGTCAACGTCAATGGTGTTGGGCGCTAGTAGCTGCTCAGCGTTGTCTGCATAATAACGATAGATCTCAGCGACCAGACCGATTTCACCCTTGGCTTGTGCGACGGGCTTACCCATCTCATTGGCGACGATGCGAGCCAGCTCATCTTGACGTTCCAGATAGCTATCGGCAATTTTATGCAGTAGTGCACTGCGCTCACTCAATGAGACTTGACGCCAGTCTTGATAGGCGTTGTCAGCTTGCTCGATGACTTGCTGGATGTCTTGTTCGGTGGCAGTAGGATAAGTAGCTTCTAGTTCGCCAGTGGCAGGGTTGTTGATTTGATAATCACTCATAGTTATGTCCTTTAGTTTAAAATATTATTGGGTTCAAAATCCATTTGGATCTATATTTTTATGCGGGTGCTTTTGATTAATGGCTTTGGTTGCTGCTGAGTAATACAATGAATATTACCGCCACCATAGACAATCTCTCTTGTGCGTACTCCCACTACTTGATGCTGCGGAAAGACTTTTTCAAGCTGCTCGATGGCGAGTGCATCATTTTCATCATCATATTGGGGTACGATGACAGCGTCATTACAAATGAGAAAATTGGCATACGAGGCGATACAGACGTCACCTGTCAAGCGCGGTTTGGCATCGTCAGATTGGACAATGTCATAGTCATCAGGCAAGGTCACTGGCTGCTGGGTGCAGCAAAGCTTATGGACTTTTAAGCGTCTGCCTTTTGCATCGGTCATATTCGAGAGCTGCTCATAGGCTTTTTGCGTTGCTTCATAAAATGGATGCTCAGGGTCGTCAGTGTATAAACAAACCACTTCACCAGTCCGCGCAAAACAGGCAATATCATCGACATGACCAGTGGTCTCGTCAGGATCGATCCCATCATCAATCCAGAGCACTTTTTGCACATTGAGATAGGCTTTTAGTTTATCTTCAATTTGTGCTTCGGTCAGGTGTGGGTTGCGCCCAGGACTCAATAGACACATACGTGTGGTGAGAACTGTGCCTTCACCATCGACATGAAACGCACCACCTTCCATCACAAAGTCATCTGTGCGATAGCGGCTAATATCTAGCTGCTCACACAGTCGTTCTGCGATTTTATCGTCATTATCCCAAGGCGAGTAGAGGCCATCATAATCTCCGCCCCACGCATTGAATGTCCAGTCACAAGCGCGCAGCTCACCAGCATTATTAACTAAAAATGTCGGAACAGTATCACGCGCCCACGCATCATTGCTGGGCATCGCAATAACGTCGATATCGGCAGGCAAGCTATCGCGGCATTGCTCATAGTCATTAGGATTGACCAGTACACCAACTTTACAAAAATTATGGATGGCCAATGCGACATCAGCATAAGCTTTCTTAGCAGGAGTGGCTTGTTGTCGCCAGTTGTCAGCACGGTATGGCCATACCATCCATATTTTTTCTATCGGCTCGAATTCTGCTGGCATGTAAAAGTTGTCTTGCTGTGGTCTCGTATCAGTCAGTAATCTGGACATAAAATCACCTTATCGCATTCATGCGACGATAAAAGTAGTAAGAGATAATTGAAAGTAGGGCATCAATTATCCATGAGTCAGCAGCGTGCCATACATAGAGGGACGGCGGTCACGGAAAACGCCCCATTGCCGACGCTCGATAGCCAGTTGATCTAAATCAAAGGTCATACTAATCACTTCGCTGGTATCCGCTGATGCTTCTTGTATGATCTCGCCGCGACCATCAGTAATAAATGAGCCACCGTAAAACTGCATCGTGCTGTCATTACCATTTTGGCTGATGGTCTCAGTGCCAATACGATTAGAGGCGATAACAGGCATCAGATTGGCGGCGGCATGACCTTGCATACAGCGCTGCCAATGACCTTTTGAATTGATACCGAGGGTTGGTTCATCACCAATAGCAGTCGGGTAAAATAATAGCTCTGCGCCCATCAATGCCATGCTACGGGCGCATTCAGGGAACCACTGATCCCAGCAGATACCGACGCCAAGTTTGGCATATTTGGTATCCCAAACTTTAAAGCCCGTATCACCGGGGGTAAAGTAGAATTTTTCAGCATAAGGAGTGCCATCTGGTATATGAGTCTTGCGATAGGTGCCGAGTATCTCGCCATCGGCGTCAATCACAGTCACGCTATTAAAAAAGGTATTGCCTGATTTTTCATAAAAGCTGATCGGTAATACCACTTCTAACTCTTTAGCCAATTGTTTGAAATGATTGATAGCGGCATTATCAGCAACGGTTGTTGCCAGTTTGAAATAATCAAAGTCATGAACTTGGCAGAAGTACGGCGTTTCAAACAACTCTTGGAGCAAGATGATATTGGCACCTGCTTTGGCGGCTTTGGTGACTAAATCAGTGGCAGTGGCAATATTTTTTTGTATGTCCCAACCACAAGCCATTTGAGTAGTAGCAACGGTAACGTTTCGCATGATCTAAATCCTTTTAATACCAGATGAATAATACTGTGTAAAGATAATGGGTTTTGTTGCCCAACAAAAAATTAGAGATGGTTCGTTAGGCAACAATGATAATTTTAGTACTGGGTTTGGCTTACGCCATCATGTAACCCAAGCCCAAGAAGGCTGCGACGGATAGACCGGCTCCCAGCATGGCATAAGGGAACTGGGTAAAGGCATGCTGCATGGGTGAGCAGCCAGCACCTTGCGCGGCAAGTAATGATGAATCACTAAAGAAGCACGCATGACTACCAAATGAAGACGCGGATAACAACGCACCAATCATAAGTGGCGTACTCACACCAAGAGCAAGCGATATCGGGAAGACAATCGGCATTGCCAACACATACAGACCCCAACTTGATGATGTGGCAAAGGTTAAGAACGCCATGACCGCAAAGATGACCGCAGGGAAAATAACAATCGTCATATAAGGGGTAATCGCCTCAATCACATAGGTGGTCATACCAAGCTCATCATTGATTGCTTTTAAGAAAAAGCCGCCGATAACCGTTGAGAGTGGATAAAGCATGACTTTAAAGCCTTTAAAGATAGACTCTACTTGCGTCTCAAAGCTCAAAATACCTTGCATCCAATAGACAATAACGGTCACAAAACAGGTTAGCAACGCACCGCGCAACAGATCGACTTCGAAGTAAATGGTTGAGACAATGAGCAAGATCATCGGGAAAGCAAAGTTGGCGATATTGGCTTTGAATGATAATTTGCGTTTGGCTTGGACGTTTGAGACCAGCTGTTCTTCTACAAATGCTTCAGGGACAGGGTGGCCTGATTTGGCGCGTTTCTCGGCTTTTTTCATGGGGCCCCAGTCACCTAATATGCCGTAAGCCACCAAGAATACAATAAGAAGCGCAAACCACGCATACGCCATATAAGGAATGGCGCTGATATAAAGGCCAAGACCTTCACCTTCTATGGCCACGCCATTCTCTTCTAATAGGCCTGCAAAGTACACGGCCCAAGTAGAGATAGGAACGATCACACACATGGGTGCTGCGGTGGAGTCGACAATATAGGCAAGTTTCTCGCGAGAAACACCATAGACATCCGTGAGTTTTTTGACAGACGTGGAGACGGCAAGGCAGTTTAAATAATCATCGATAAAGACCACGACACCCAATGCAAACGTCGCGAGCAATGACTGACGTCGCGACTTAATAATCTTTTGTAGCCATTCACTAAAGCCATCAAGGCAGCCACTAATCTCAAGCAATTGAATCAATCCACCCATCAGACCACAAACGAGCACAATCCAGATAATGGTTTCATTACCCAATACCATTGACATATTGTCTGCAAAAGGTGAAACCAGATCAAAAGGATTGAGCATCACGAGGCCCGCGACACAGCCTGCAATCATAGATTCGAACGGTCGCCTAGAGACAATGGCGATGACGAGCACCAACAAGGTTGGTAATAAGGATAGGGCTCCCCACGATTCGTCTGGGCCACGGGTAGTTGATAGCCACGCAAATGCTAAGTAGATAGCGATTGCGCCTAGCACGGTGAGAAATACTCGCTTATTATGATACTGTCCTTCGACAGCATCATTGAGCTTCATGTTCATATTTACGCTCCCTGTAAAACATCATTGTTTTTTTAAACAAGCTCTATTCTATGGTTGACGCTCGATAGACAGTAGCGAATTAACTTTCTATCGAGCCCCATCACAACAATCCATTGCTATGACAGGTCAATGTAACGACAGCTTTTGAAATAAAAGCACTTCATTCAGTGTTTATTATTCAAGGCTTTTATGCGTTTACATGCCAGTGGTATCTTTTAGCGCATACCACCATGAGCCCATGACCGAGTAAGGGACTCGCAGTGCTCGACCACCTGGGAACGGAATCCAAGGAATTTGTGCAAAAGCGTCAAACTCTTTGGTCTTGCCATTAATGGCATCAGCCAAGATTTGTCCAAACAAGTGCGAACCCGTCACGCCATGACCACTATAACCATGGGCGAAATATACTCGCTCATGCAGTTTACCCATTTGCGGCACGCGAGAAAAAGATAAGGCAAAGTTTCCGCTCCATGCGTAGTCAATTTTGACATCACGCAGCTCTGGGAAAATCTTATTCATGTTTGGTCTGATTTTAGCCGTGATGTCGGCGGGATCTTGTCCACCGTAGACCGTACCGCCACCAAACAACATGCGCTTGTCTGCTGACAGACGATAGTAATCAAGAATATAGCGTACATCTTCGACACAGACATCGGTGGGCAGTAACTGGTCTGCTAAGTCACCTAACGGCTCGGTCGCGATGATTTGTGTCGATACAGGCATGACACGGTCAGTCAACTTAGGAATAACTTTATTAAGATAAGCATTACCGCACAGAATCGCTTGTTTACAAGTGACAGAGCCAAATTCAGTGATGACTTTGATAGAGTCGTCGGCATACTCAATATCAACCACTAGAGTGTTTTCATAAATAGTTCCGCCGCCTTGTTCGATAGCCGCTGCTTCACCCAATGCAAGATTTAGTGGGTGAATATGTCCACCTGAATGGTCAATGACGCCGCCTACATAAGCATCTGATTTTATATGTTCTTGAATGCCATTTTTATCTAACATTTCCCGATCATGCATACCATGGCTCTCCCACAGTGCATGCGTTTCTTGTAAGTCTTTTAGCTGTCCGTTGTTTAGCGCCGCAAAGATATTCTTTTCTTTGAGATCACAATTAATATCGTAGTCGTTGACAAAACGGCGAATAATTTTGCCGCCACGAGTCACTAGCTGACCGACGAAATCTGCGTTTTGTTGACCATAAGATTTTTTAATCTTTTGTAGGCTGGCATTGAGACCATTAACAATCTGACCACCATTGCGACCTGAGGCACCCCAACCAATCTGCGCGCCTTCGAGTACCACGACTTCATGATCGGTTTCAATGAGATGTAGGGCAGTGGATAGGCCGCTATAGCCGCCACCGACCACACAGATTTCTACTTGGATGTCATTTTCTAGCGTCGGTCTATCAGGCTTAGGGTTACGACTGGCAGCGTAATAGCTGTCAGGATATTGACCTTTGTCTGAATAGTGCGGGATATTGCGCGTGTTATTAGACGGCTTGTTGGTCGTCGGTGTCGCGTTGCTATTTGACATATTACACATCCTGTAAATAGGTGAGGTATTCAAGGTTGGTTACTTGCTGAGCAAAGCGTTTGGCTTCTTGCTTTTTGACGGCAATCAACAGCTCAATCATCTCGCTTGGGAACAGCGAATCAATCACATTACTGCTTTCAAATTTACGGATGGCTGAGAGCCAGTCTAGTGGCAAGGTCTTAAGTTCTGCTTCGTCGTAAGTAATACTATTAATGGGTTCTGGCGCTTCCAGCTTGTTTTCGATGCCATATAACATACCTGCTAATACGGCACTACAAACCAGGTAAGGGTTGGCATCAGCACCAGAGACACGGTGCTCGATACGACGTGCTTTGGTATCGCCACCAGGGATGCGTACGGCTGCTGTGCGATTCTCATAACCCCATGACACGTTGTTTGGTGCGAGCGTACCGGGCGTAAAGCGGCGGTAAGAATTCACATGTGGGGCAAATAATAATGTGCAATCTGACATGGTCTTTAATAATCCAGCGACTGCATGGCGTAAGATATCCGAGCCTTCATCTGACCCATCATCGAAGACATTATTGCCGTCTTTATCTAGTAAGCTGCAATGCACATGAAAACCATTCCCCGATTGTAGGCCAAAAGGTTTTGCCATGAATGTCGCGGTGAGTTTGCGGCGCGCTGCCACTGCTTTGACGACCTGTTTGAACAAAATAGCATCGTCGGCGGCTTTTAGTGGATCGTCCACGTGTAATAAATTAATCTCAAACTGACCACAGCCATTTTCAGCCAAAGCAGCATCTACTGGGATATCGAGCTTTTCACACTGTGCATAAACTTCGTCTAAAAATTCATCGAATTGTAATAGATCATTGATACTCAGAATTGAGGTTTTATTCAGTCTTAGACCGCTTTTGGGACGGATAGGTGGTCTTGGGGTTTCGCCTTCAGTATAGTCAACCAAATAAAATTCTAGCTCAGTGGCCATCACAGGAGTTAGACCAAGATCTTGGAATTTTTTGCTGATGTAATCCAAAACGTGTCTAGCATCACCGTAATAAGGTTCGTTGTTTTCTGTATAAAGCCAAACGGGCAATAGCGATGAAGGCGCACTGGTATTGAGAAGCGGATAGGCGGCACGACCAGTAGGACGGGCAATGGCATCGATATCGCCATTACATTGAGAAGACTCGATGACATCAGCACCCCAAATATCGACGCCTAAGATAGATAAAGGCAATCGTATCGCACCATTTTCTGCTTTTTCCATTTGATTGAAAGGGATGCGCTTACCACGAAGTAAGCCATTAATATCACCTGCCGCAACATAAACGTATTCTGTGTTGTTTGCAGATTCGACCATTCCATTGGTTGTCGTCATGTCTATTCTTCCTATGAATGTTTAGAATTACTGGGATTGTGGTTACGACTGTTATTACGTGTTGATAGTGAGTGTGTATGGGCCAGTGATGAAATTTATAACTAACACTTGATAGAGCAGTAGTTGGTAAGACGGTGCTTGGTTGTTGTCTATATTCATCAAAAGACGCATATCTAATAATTATAAAAAGTTAATTTTATTAATGATATTAAATACTTACCTATATATCTTTTTAGAGCGCTACGATTAACTGTAAAAATTACACTCTGCTCTAGTGTCTCGCTGATAACTTCCAATATATGGATGAAAACTATAGTTGTCAATTTTTATTTAAAATTATCTTAAATTAATACGTTTTTACGATATTAATATTAATATCGGCAATATTGAAATTTATAGTTTACATTTTGTTAGATGCTGTGTTAAATTTTAGCTAAATAAAGGATTGAACAATATAGACAATGAGGTCTGTTTGTTATAACTAGGGAAGACGGTATGAAAAATTCTAGACCTATTATTGCTATTGTTTCTTGTCATAAGATGGTTGATGGGCAGCCAGCACAAGCGGTGTATCAAAAATATATCGATGCCGTGAATTTTTATGGGGGCAATCCCATACTGCTGCCAAACACTGCTGCTGATAGCGAAAACTTTGAAGCGCTACTGACCATCGCAGATGGGATTTTGTTAACGGGAAGTTATAGTAACGTGGCACCAACACGTTATGGCGCGACGCATATCGAAGCGAAACAAGACTTGGGTCGCGATGAGCTGAGCTTTAAGTTATTGGATTATGCAGACAAGACTGGCACCCCACTATTGGCGGTTTGCCGAGGTTTGCAAGAGATGAATGTGCATTTTGGTGGCACGCTACATCCTGATTGGCGGGAAGTAGAGGGGTTTTATGAGCCACATTTAGAGGACAATACACAACCAATTGAGGTGCAGTATCAGCCAGTGCATGACGTGATTATTCAACCAAATGGCAGGCTTGCCGCCTTTGGTGAGAAATGGCACGTGAACTCGCTACATAAACAAGCAATCAATAAAGTAGGTGCGCGTTTATTGGTTGAGGCTCTAGCGCCTGATGGTTTAGTCGAAGCCATCAGCTTATTGCAACATCCATTTATGATTGGTGTACAATGGCATCCTGAGTTAAATTATGCACAAGATAGCTTGTCCAAATTTCTATTCACGGAATTCATTCACTATGCCAGCAAACCACACACGGAATAGCATTACTGAAGCTCATAGAGACACTACCAGCGCTGAGGCTGAGACGAATAATAGCGTCGATAGTAGTACAGATAGTGATGCCGCCAGCAGTAAAGACACGGACATCACCACTGACATCGACATGGATGATATCAGTGGTGATGATGATTTGACAGACTATGAGACAGCGATGTCAGCCGAAACTGACGAGTCGGCAGAAGAGGATATCGGTAAAAAGATCAATCAGCTGCGCCTCGCAAAAGGCTACTCGCAACGTAAGCTCGCGAAATTGTCAGGATTAACCAATACTTCTATCAGCTCCATCGAGCGCAATAAAGTTAGCCCAGCAGTGAATACGCTAAAGGCAATTTTGGCGGTGTTGGGCTCTGATTTGACCACGTTTTTTAGTGATGAATGGAAGGAGCCAAAGGCAAGAGTCGTGGTAACGCCAAAGGATTTGTTGGAGCTGAGCGAACCGAGTAGCAGAGTGTCACTAAGACAGGTATATAACTGTAGCACCACCAAGAATTTGGGTTTTTTGATTGAGGTGTATCAACCAAACAGCTCAACTGAAGAAAAAATTGCCCACGAAGGTGAAGAGATTGGCACGGTCATTGAAGGTAAAATTCTTATCCGTATCGATGAAACTACATATCTATTAAACCAAGGTGACAGCTACGTGATTGATACCATTCGACCGCATACTTTTATCAACCCTACTGATGGCGTGACTCGCATTGTTAGTGCGCATACCCCGACGACCTACTAAATTAACGTTTAATAGCCGTTTAAGTTGATGTTCAAATAGTCATGGTAATCTTTCACGCTGCTTCTAAAAATAGAAGCAGCGTTTTTTTTGGTACGAAAGGAGTCGTTATGAGGACATGCCTTAGCAGGCTGTTAGATAGTAACCTAAGTAACACAGTAATAGGTCTACAGGTCTTTATGCTCTTGAACCTTTTCTGAGTCAGTAAGCGGATTTGAGATACTCATCGCTTTAGGTTTTTCTTTAATAAGTTTTACTTTAGTCTGCTTATCTGCTGGTTCAAGCGCTATATAAGCAGACTCAGGTTTTTTATGAGTGAGTTTAGAGGATTTTTTGAGCGTATTTTTGATTCTTCTGACAGCAGCGGCGTCGCTCGCAGCTTGTTCTTCTGCGAGTGAGTCGTCGTGTAGACCTTGATAGACAGCGAGCGTTTCTTCAATCATTTCACGCATGGTGAATTTGTTGGTCATTTCAGGGCGCGTGACGCTTTCTAATTGGTTTCTGACTGCTTTGCATAGCGCATTGGCATTGTATTTTTTGACCAATCCTTGCGGATATAGCGGTTGTAAAATCTCACTAAATGCGGCCTGATCCCAACCAATAACGGGCGTGCCTAAATGAATCGCTTGTAAGGCATTGATACCGATTGATTCAGGTTCATTAGCAAGTGCCATCACGATATTGGCCGCTGATAGCCATTCACGCATGTCATTACGTTTGCTGCCTACATAAGTAATGCGATCAGCCAACCCTAGTGTATTGGTGCGTTGACGGAAATCTTCATGCGCGACATCACCATCTCGATAATCATCATCCATGATAATGACGTGGATGTTAGGGAATTGCTCTTGCAAGTTACCCAAAATATCAATCAGCCATTCCTGACCATATTCGTTGCCAATAATAGTTGGAAATACCAGCCATTTTTTATGCTCAAGCTCAGGATATTCAGCAAAGGTATGCCGTAGCCAATAAACAGACGGATTATGACGATAAGGATAGCGGCGCGTATCGATACCACGGTAGATGCGTTTGATTACTTTAGGGTCTGCATCTTCACGGCGCAGACCTTTTTTTAGATAATTGGTGACACTATCAGATACCGTAATAATGGTATCGACATTGAGTAGAGCTTGTGAGTATTTATTAATCGGATAAAAGCCATACATAGTTGACACTAGCTTTGGTATCCGCTTGACACGGGCGCGGCGCAATGCCAAATGCAGTATCCATGCTGGCGTACGTGAGTGTACATGAATGACGTCAGGATTGTATTTTTCAATCAGACGCCGCAGCGCCGTGACTTGTAGTAACGATAACCAAGATTTTTTATTCATGTGTAGCTGATGATAATTATTGCCATCACGCTTTAGACGTTTGACCAGATCGTTGTCTTCGTCGGCGCTGGAGACGATGATAGAGGTATGGCCGTTTTTGACCAATGCGCGCCCAAGATGAAAAATACCGCGCTCGGATTCATCATGCTTTAAAGACGACAATAAGCGCATAACTTTCATAATGGCATTGGTGACCAGTTCATAATATAAGTTGCTATTGTCAGTTAAAAGCCGCCAAAACTCAACCATCAAGATAAAAGATAGCGTTAGATAAGCGTTGTTTTCAAGGAAATCTAAGCATTAATAGGATAGGAGAATCGCTCGAAACCATTAGCGACGTTTCTGTAGATGCTCAGCATTGGGAAGTACTTGTTTTTCGCTTAAGTATTTCCAATAACGCTGTGGCAGGCACTGTTTATGCAAACGCGGGTTTTTACGCTCTTTGATATTGACGTTGGTAAAGTAACCTTGCCAAAATTTTTGATAGCGCTGCTCGTCCTCGCTATGAATGCTGGTAGGATTGCGCAGTACGGCATCATCTAAATCAGTGATGGTTTGCAGGGCAGCAGGTCGCGATGGCTTACTTTTGCTTTTATCATAATAAATGCCATAGCCACGGGCTAAATCATAAATCGCCCAGTGTTGGTCTTGGTAGCGCTGACGAAAATGTTCCCCAATCAAAGGCAACACATTAAAATCTGGCTCAACGCGCGCAAAATAAATATCATCAGTAGTATGCTCAAAACGTACAAAGGCTTCCATACGATGTTTCTCACGACCGACAGATTTGACGGTTTGCACCAGCTCTAAGACATCGAGATTACCCAAATCTTCCATGATATGGCGGCTAGGGTAGTCGATGGCATATTTGACTACTTGAAATAAAATCGTACCAATATTGTCTTTTTCTGATAAAAATCCCCAAAGGACATGACGCATACCTGAGCGACCTAAAAGTTTATTGAGCTTTACTAATACACGCTCGGCTTTGTATTCATCAGTGCTAACGCTGGTCGATTGGGTAATTAGTGAGGGAACGTAACGATCTTGAGCAGTTAATTGTAAGGATTCATGGTCTTGTAACCGACTAGCATAGACATAAAATACCGCACTTAGCCAACCCTCAAGACTTGGCTCATAAAGTACAATACTGGGTGTTAATTGCCCCAGATGATAAGTTTGGGTTTCAGCTATTTCTGACAATGACTGCGACATTATTTATCCTAATTTGCTGTCTCAAGATGCTCTAATAGTGGTGGCTCACTTTATTAATAATCTTGATGCTCAAAACAAAGCCAATTGCCCATTACACTGGTCTTTATACTTAGTCTGCGTCTGTGCCAATACATATTGCCGGAAGTTATCACGCGTTAAATGGGCTAAATGTTCGTTTTTTCCGGTAGTTGCGATGAAGTATTTGGCGCGATTGACCGCAGCGCCCATTTTTTTCAGATGATAAAGCGTCAATTGATTAAACTTGCGTGCTTTCACTATTTTTTTAGCCGTTTTTGTACCGATACCGGGAATACGGACAATCATCTCATAACTAGCAGTTTGAATATTAACGGGAAAATGCTCACGATGGCGGATTGCCCAAGCCAGTTTTGGGTCGCAGTCCAAATCCAAAAATGGCGAGTCAGGCTCGACGATTTCATGCGCGCCAAAACCATAAAAACGCATCAGCCAGTCCGCTTGATAAAGGCGGTTTTCGCGTATCATCGGCACGGGCGTTCCAATCGCTGGCAGGCGACTGTCGGACAACATCGGTACATAGCCAGAGTAGTAGACACGCTTGAGATCATACTGTTTATAAAAATGACTCGATAACTGAATAACTTGCAAGTCAGTATCGTTACTCGCGCCAACAATCATCTGACTGGTTTGACCTGCTGGCACAAATTTCGGTGCCTTCTTATGGGTTTTACGGCTCTCTTTGATAGTAATTATTTCAGTTTTAACCGTTTCCATCGGTGCTTTTAATTCATCATGTGATTTTTCTGGTGCTAGTAAAGCCAAGCCTGATTTGGTCGGAATTTCAATATTAACGCTGAGGCGATCGGCGTAAAGCCCTGCTTCTAACAGCAACTCTTTTGACGCACCGGGAATGGTTTTTAAATGGATATAGCCATTAAAACGCTCACGGGTACGTAATATCTTAGCGACCTCGACCAAGCGCTCCATCGTATAGTCGCCACTTTTAAAAATACCTGAGCTGAGAAATAGCCCTTCGATATAGTTACGGCGGTAAAACTGCATGGTTAAATCGACCACTTCCTCAACGCTAAAAGCGGCACGCGGCGTGTCATTGCTTTTACGAGAAGTGCAATAGGCGCAATCATAGATACAGTGATTAGTTAAGAGTATTTTTAACAAGCTGACGCAGCGACCATCTTCGGTATAGCTGTGACAAATACCAGTGGCGGAGGCATCACCAAGACCACCGCCTTGGTTTTTACGGGTACCACTCGATGATGAGCAAGAAACATCGTACTTCGCAGCGTCCGCTAAGATATTGAGCTTGCCTTGCAGACGTTCATAATTGATGGTGGCCATAAGCGCGATTTACCAATTCATTTATAGGTTATTATTTTAGCAAATTGGTTTATAAGTCATTGTAATTATTGATAAAATTTTTATTTCATACGACAACTGTTGTCGTGCGATTTAGGGTATTCTTAATTAGCAGAGCAGGGATTAGGCAACGTTTGAACCACTTCTTCTGAGAAGTATTCTTTGACAATGAGACGTCCTTTTTTATCAAACTCGACGTTGTACTTGGGGTAAGCTGCAAAAGCATCAGGGTCATAGGTCGAAGGAAAATCGATTTGTTTATCTGAAAAAAATCGGCTAGCCGTCCATAATTGTTTATCATTATTATATCCAACGCTACATCGACTGTTTAGGTCAAAGGTGAAATAACGGCCAAAGTATTGCTCCTTGCTGCCACGACCAAATAGCATATTAGCACCGCATGTATTGCCACAGCCAACGTAAACATGATAAGTATCTTTATCGATTTTTTTAAGCGAAGTATGGTTCCAGCCGTAACGACCTATTCCATCCATAAGCACGGTTTCTATTACTTCGCCATTATTTAACGTTTCGCTTTTAAGGATATAACCATCATCGCAATACTCATGACCGTCTTTACTCATATATGCAGTACAAATTTTCGACATATAAAAGCTAGCGTCAAATTCTGGTTCGGCAGCCTCAGCCAAAGATATAGAACTAAAAATACAGCTATAAATGATAAAAACCAATGAATAGAGAGGAGTGGGTTTATGCATGCAAATAATTACCGGATATTTGTTTTGAATTAATAGTGCTATAGCAAAAGGTTGGTTGTTAAGAAATAAGGTATACTCATCAAAAAGGTCTTGCTGACTAGGAAATTAGCCGGCAAGACCTTTTATTAATTTTAAGATTTATTAAATAACAATACTTTAAAATCTAATTTTTACTGAACCTTCGCACGTATAACAACCGTTTGCGGTGCGTTAGCAGGAAGATCTACCAAGTTCCATTTGAGTCCAGAGTAATTTTCTGTGATGACTACAGTATTACCCACTTGTTGGATAGTCTGATAACTGTCGCCGCCAGTTGTCGCAAGCGTTGGTAGTGGGCTATTCAACGATACCAATTGCACGCCATTTGGCAGTGACACCATGGCATTGATGTCAGTGACGGGTTTTGCCGTGGTATTGGTATAAGTAGTGTGGTATTCGATGATGTCGCCAGGTGCGATATGGTTCGCAGGTACGGCCACTTCACGACCATCTTTATTTTTTAATATTTTCATCACTTTGGTTTGTGCATTCACCACGTCAGGCGTGCTAAAAGTTGGGGTCAATTGCAGAGCATCCAAAGAAGTCGTCGTGGTTATTTGACTGCTTATTTGGTTGGTTACAGGCTGGCTAGTGATTACTGTTGTGGTAGGTTTGATGACAGGCAATTGCGTCACCGTTGTAACGGGCAATACTTGTGTCACGCTAGTCGTCGGCACGGCTATGACATCAACCTTGGTAACATTATTGGTAGTCGGGTCGGTCACAGGCACGCTCGTGACCGTGGTGCTGCCTTGGGTGACGACCGTATTGCTCGCACCATTACTGGCGACTTGGCGAACCGTATAGCGTGGAACGTTAGTTACTTGAGTCACCGCATACGGCATGCCATCTTGCATGGTGATGCCGTGTGGTGTCGCTGTAATGGTCGCAGTTTTACCATCAGAATACTGTTCAACGACGGTAGTGCTACTACCAGCAGACGAAGTGATGGCGATTTCAGGCGCAGCATGTGCGGTAGATACCGTTAATAAAGCGCCTGCTAAGATTGTTGAAATGGCAGTAGTTATCGCACTTTTTTTAACGAGAGTTTGCGGTTTAAGCGCTTTTTTATGAATAGTCAGTAACGCTGGCATGTTGATGTGTAAGGTCATAATATATTCCTTTAAAATAACAGTAAATAAAGCCGCTAACGCAGTAGCAGAAAGCAAAGCTTAAAAAAGGCTGAAAAAACAACGCCTAGAAAAGAAAAACCCCCGTCAAATGAGCATGTAAACCATGTCAAATAACGAGGGTAAAGGTACTAATGATAGCCAACGTCCGCTATCTCTCCATCATTATTTTAGTCAGTTGCTAAGCACTTAACGTTAAATGCTTATAATTCAAAACTCGTAATAATCACAAGGCTCAGCGTCTATACTCGAGCAATTATGCGCTAAAACAAACGGACTAAAAAAGCAGCGTTGTGTAACTTCTGCTGTATGAATAATGAGGTTGTGTACTATTTTCTACGCTTATCAGCTAAGCAAGCTGCTGGCTTATTCGCGTCAAAAAGCTTTTGTTATCAAAGGCTTTCTATCCAGATATTTATCAAATCAGTCAAATTAATCGTAAATCACTTTCATGATTTCGTATTCGACCACGCCTTTTGGCGTCTCAATACGCACTTCATCGCCTTCAGATTTACCAATCAGACCACGAGCAATTGGCGAGTTGACTGAGATTTTACCCGCTTTAAAATCTGCTTCGTCATCACCAACAATTTTGTATTGTTTTTCTTCTCCGGTGTCCATGTTTTCGATAACGACGCTCACGCCGAATATCACACGACCATCTTTGGGCAGTGTCGCAGGATCAATCACTTGCGCGCCGCCAAGTTTGGCTTCGATATCACGAATACGCGCTTCACAAAAACCTTGCTGCTCTCGCGCTGCATGATATTCAGCGTTTTCTTTTAAATCGCCGTGTTCGCGGGCTTCAGCTATAGAAGCAGTGATGCGTGGACGATCGACACTTTTTAACTGTTTTAATTCGGCTTCTAGAGCCGCATGTCCTTGCGGAGTCATGGGATAACGTTGCATGTTTTTTCCTTAAACCAATAACATCACACCATCTCCTACTCTTAGTGAATAGTGAGATGGTGTCAGTGTTGTTGCAATGAGTATGAGATATAAAAAGAATGGGTTTTAGATTACGTAACAACTAAACATGCGCTTATCTGTGAGCATAGATACACTGACAAACAATGCACATTAACCTTAAGTAATAAAAAGCATAGTCGCAGTTTAGCCACTATGCTTTTTAGGTCTATCTTTTTAAAACTTTATTTTTCTAAAGTAATACGTTTTTTAAAGCACTACTGTTATATAAAAATCGATAACAAGTTTTGCCTCAGCTTTTAAACAAGCGTTGCAGTCATGCTTAATCTACTGAAATTATGCTGCTAAGTCAATAGAGCTAAGCGATAGTCTTTGCTTGTTCGTGCAAATCTTGTAGCTTATAGACCTCAAATGGAAGGTCAATGGCATAAGATTTACAAACCGCATCTGCCGCACCCAAAGTCGTGACGTAGAATACTTTGCCCTGTAGGGCACTACGGCGGATAGAGAATGAATCCTCTTGAGCCTGTTTGCCTTCAGTGGTATTTATAATAAGGTCGATTTTACCATTTTTCAATGCATCGACGATATGCGGGCGACCTTCGGTAACTTTATTGATTTGCTTGCACTCAATACCGGCATCGGCCAATACTTTTTGCGTACCAGTGGTTGATACAATGTTAAAACCAAAGTCGGCAAGCTGGCGCGCGATCGGAGCGATTTGTGCTTTGTCGCTATCACGTACAGAGATAAAGACGGTCTTGGTTTCCCCTTCGGTCGGTAGACCTGGCAGACGCTCATTACTACCGATAATGGCTTTGTAGAATGCTTCGCCAAAGGTTTTACCAACACCCATCACTTCACCCGTTGATTTCATCTCAGGGCTCAAGATTGGGTCAACACCAGGGAATTTAGCAAACGGGAATACCGCTTCTTTTACTGCAAAAAATGCC
Organism: Psychrobacter muriicola 2pS; assembly: GCF_904846535.1. NCBI lineage: Bacteria > Pseudomonadati > Pseudomonadota > Gammaproteobacteria > Moraxellales > Moraxellaceae > Psychrobacter > Psychrobacter muriicola. The sequence goes on along the minus strand of NZ_CAJHBC010000003.1, from coordinate 332,915 downwards.
GGAACAATCTCGGTAGTAAAGCCTTGGTCTTTTAACGAGGTACCAGCCATACAGCGAGCCGCGATTTGCGCTAAAGAAGTACCGATACACTTAGAAACGAATGGCACGGTACGGGCGGCACGAGGGTTCACTTCTAAGATATAAATCGTTTCACCTTTTACAGCAAACTGTACGTTCATCAAACCAACGACACCAAGCTCTTTTGCCATGGCGACGGTTTGTGCACGCATCATATCACATAGCTCATCAGACAATGAGTAAGGCGGCAATGAACAGGCTGAGTCGCCAGAGTGCACGCCTGCTTGTTCGATATGCTGCATGATACCGCCAATCACCACATCTGTACCATCACAAACGCAGTCAACATCGACTTCGATCGCATCATCTAAGAAGCGGTCTAGTAATACTGGCGCTTCGTTTGATGCTTGTACCGCCGTACGTAGGTAATGTCTTAACTCATCTTCGTTATAGACGATTTCCATCGCGCGACCACCAAGTACATAAGATGGGCGTACAACCAGCGGATAGCCCACATCTTTCGCTTTCACCAAGCCATCTTCTAAGCTCGTTGCTAAAGCATTGGTTGGTTGAATAAGATTCAATTGCTGAATCATATGTTGGAAGCGTTCGCGGTCTTCAGCGCGATCAATCGCATCAGGGCTAGTACCAATGATTTTTACGCCAGCCGCTTCAAGCGCGCGGGCTAGTTTCAATGGCGTTTGACCACCGAATTGAACAATCACGCCATCAGGATTTTCGATACGGACGATTTCTAGCACGTCTTCTAAGGTAATTGGCTCAAAATACAGACGATCTGAGGTGTCATAGTCGGTTGAAACCGTTTCAGGATTACAGTTGACCATGATGGTCTCGTAACCGTCTTCGCGCATGGCAAGAGCAGCGTGTACACAGCAATAGTCAAACTCAATACCTTGACCAATACGGTTAGGGCCGCCACCGATGACCATGATTTTCTTGTTATTTGTTGGATTAGCTTCACATTCGCTATCGTATGTTGAGTACATATAAGCGGTACTGGTCGCAAACTCTGCGGCACAAGTATCGACGCGCTTATAGACTGGATAGACGTTTAAATCCCAACGCTTTTTGCGCAGTTGCTTTTGTGAGACACCCAGCAATTTGGACAAACGTAAGTCTGATAGGCCTTTACGTTTAAAGCTACGTAAGTTCTTTTCGGTCAAACCGCCAAAACCAAGTGCTTTAACTTGTGCTTCAGTTTTCACGATGTCTTCGATCTGTACCAAGAACCATGGGTCGATCTTAGTGAAATTGAACACTTCATCGACACTCATACCGACGCGGAAAGCATCCGCAATATAATAAATGCGCTCAGGTGTTGGGATGGTTAAGCGATTAATAATTTCGCTACGAGCTTTATCAGCTGGCACTTTTGATAAGTCAATTTGCTCATCAAAACCGTCATTGCCTGTTTCCATACCGCGCAAGGCTTTTTGCATGGATTCTTGGAAGTTACGACCAATCGCCATGACTTCGCCAACCGATTTCATTTGGGTTGATAAAACACTATCGGCTTGTGCGAATTTTTCAAAGTTAAAACGTGGAATCTTGGTCACAACATAATCAAGCGCAGGCTCAAAACTGGCTGGTGTTTTGCCACCAGTGATATCATTTTGCAATTCATCTAACGTATAACCAATCGCCAATTTTGCTGCGATTTTAGCAATCGGGAAACCAGTGGCTTTTGACGCCAGTGCCGATGAGCGTGATACACGTGGGTTCATCTCGATGACGACCATACGTCCTGTGTCAGGGTTGATACCGAACTGTACGTTTGAGCCACCTGTTTCAACACCGATCTCACGCAGTACGGCTAATGAAGCATTACGCATGATTTGGTATTCTTTGTCGGTCAAAGTTTGCGCTGGTGCGACTGTGATTGAGTCGCCTGTATGCACACCCATTGGGTCAAAGTTTTCGATGGCACAGATGATGATACAGTTGTCGTTTTTGTCACGAACCACTTCCATCTCATACTCTTTCCAACCGATTAATGACTCATCGATAAGTAGCTGATGGTTTGGAGATAAATCAAAACCGCGCTCACAGATTTCGATAAATTCATCACGGTTGTACGCGATACCGCCGCCTGAACCGCCCATTGTGAATGAGGGGCGAATAATACACGGATAGCCCATTTTTTCTTGGGTAGCAAAGGCTTCTTCCATGGTTTCAGCCGTTTCAGCGCGAGGACATTCAAGGCCGATCCGCTTCATGGCTTTATCGAACAAGTTGCGATCTTCTGCCATCTCGATAGAGTCTTTGGTCGCGCCAATCAATTCGCAGTTGTATTTGGTCAATACGCCATGCTTGTCTAATTCTAAGGCACAGTTTAGCGCTGTCTGGCCACCCATGGTTGGCAAGATCGCATCAGGGCGTTCTTTGGCAATGATTTGCTCAACCGTCTGCCAAGTAATCGGCTCGATATAGGTCGCATCAGCCATGGTAGGGTCAGTCATGATGGTCGCAGGGTTTGAGTTGACCAAGATGACGCGGTAGCCTTCTTCTTTTAGCGCTTTACAGGCCTGTGCACCCGAATAATCAAACTCACATGCTTGACCGATGACGATAGGACCTGCGCCTATGATAAGAATGCTTTTTATGTCGGTACGTTTTGGCATAGTTAGGGCTACCTTCGTTTGGGTTATATTTTGATTAATCTATATTTTTAATAAAACTGACAGTATTCTAGTCGATTCAACTTGAACCACCATCAGTGATTCAAGCTTGATATTTATTATTCATTACCAATTTTGATGCATTAAGCTTTAGCGGCTGCCATCATATCTGCAAACTTATCAAACAGTGGCGCAGCATCATGTGGACCTGGGCTGGCTTCTGGGTGACCTTGGAAGCTGAATACTGGCTTGTTGGTCAGCTCAATACCTTGGTTGGTACCGTCAAATAATGAGCGATGGGTAGATTTAACGTTGTCAGGCAGCGTGTCTTCATCAACCGCAAAACCATGATTTTGACTGGTAATCATAACTGTACCAGTCGCCAAATCCTGTACCGGATGGTTGGCACCGTGATGACCCGTTTTCATTTTGATGGTGTTTGCACCGCTAGCTAGACCAATCAGCTGATGACCTAAGCAGATGCCAAAGGTTGGCACGTCAGTTTTTTCAATGATATGACGTACGGCATCGATAGCATAGTCACAGGCTGCAGGGTCGCCAGGACCGTTTGATAAAAAGATACCATCTGGGTTCATCGCTAGCACATCTGCGATTGGCGTTTGTGCTGGAACGACGGTTACATGACAGCCGCGATCAACCAGCATACGTAGGATGTTGGTTTTGCTACCGAAGTCATAAGCGACGACATTGTATTTAGAGTCGATATGAGTACCTAGTTGTTTAAAGAAGCCGCCAGTACCGCTATCATGACTACCAGGGATATCACGGTTGAGTAGGGTATCTGATAAATCCCATGTGCCCGCTGTCCACTCAAAGCGCTCTGTTGTGCAGCATTCTTTTGCTAGATCCATGCCTTCTAGGCCTGCAAACCCTTGTGCTAGCTCAATCGCTTTTTGCTCATCGTCAGTGCTGATGGTCTCGCCATTTGATGCTGTCATGATACAACCGTTCTGAGCGCCTTTATCTCGTAATAGACGAGTTAATTGACGCGTGTCAATTTCAGCGATAGCGACGGTATCATTATGCTGTAGATAGTCTGCGAGCGATTCTGAGTTACGGAAGTTTGAGGTGACCATCGTCGCATCACGGATGATAAGACCGTCTGCCCATACCTGATGACCATTACCAGACTCGGTATCTTCAGCGTTGGTACCAGTATTGCCAATGTGCGGATAGGTAAGGGTGACCAGCTGACGCGCATAACTTGGGTCCGTTAGAATTTCTTGGTACCCTGTCATGGCTGTATTAAACACCACCTCACCGACACGATGACCGAGACTGCCGATACTCACACCGCGAAAAATTGTACCGTCTGCTAGTGCCAAAATTGCTTGTATTTCTGCCGATGAATTCAAGGGTTGCCTCCGCTGTTATTGGTGAGTGCCATGATTTTCATGATTAAATTTTAGGTTAGAAATGGTTTTTTATATCGCAAAAATTGCTATTGACGAATACTAAAAAACACCAAAACCCAAAATTTTTCCACAAAAAAGCGAGAAGACATTATTGATGGAAACTACAAAACCCACTAGATAGTGAATAGGTAACTTGCATCATGTCCGCTCGCTTAGGCACAGATTTTGCGCATTATATACAATATACCCACAGATAGCCAGCCGATTTTTAGATTGAAGGTATGCCTTTAATCATTAGCCGTTAATAGCGCTGGATTTTCTCTTTTGGCTTTGCCACAATGGACAGCAAATCGAGATATCTGGTTTTCATGACTAATTTTCATGATTAACCTGTTCCATTACGATTATGTATATAACAAGGAGCTGTTATGATTTATCAATATTTAGACAAGGTGCCCGAATTCGCGGTACCTTTTAATGGTTGGGTCGCAGACTCAGCACGAGTGATAGGCGATGTCTATTTGGGTCATCAGGCTAACGTGTGGTTCGGTTCGGTGATTCGCGGTGACAATGAGCGCATTTACATCGGCGATTATAGCAATGTGCAAGAAAACAGCGTTATTCATACTGATGCAGGCATTGAGGTCAAAATCGGCAACTATGTCACTATTGGTCATTTAGCGATGCTGCACGGCTGCGAAGTCGGTGATAATAGCTTGATTGGTATTGGTGCGGTGGTATTAAATAATGCCAAAATTGGTAAAAATTGTATCGTTGGTGCCAAAGCACTTGTCACAGAAGGCAAAGTGATTCCAGACAATTCACTCGTCATGGGCGCACCTGCCAAGGTGGTCAAAACCTTAACGGATGAGCAAGCAGCAATGTTAAAACTGTCGGCGCTACACTATGCGGAACGTTGTCAAAAATTTAAAACAGGCTTAACAGAAGTAGCGATGCCTGATTGAGAACAAGTTTATAAAACATAAGTGAACTGTCTGATATTGAACTATTCTCTATGTTTATGCAAATGATGCAAACGCGCCTTACATAGAGACTCTTTATGCCATCAGCATCATGACCAGCCAAATAATGGCAAAAATGATAATACCAATAATCAGTCCGCGAAAAATATCATGGCGTATAGAGTAGTCATTAAGGTAAGCGTTATGATTGGTTGTTTCGTTGATGTTGAGAGCATTGACGCTCTCAGCACCAGCATTTTTACCAACGATAAAACCCATGATTGCGCCCACGACCAACATAAACGGGGTGAATAACCAAAAAACGTCGCCATTACCTATACCAGCTATTGAGCGAATAACCACAATAGCAAGATCAATCAGTAAACCGCCAGCACCATACATCAAACCATTTAAGAACGCATACAGTATACGGTCCAAAGGTGATTGATAGCTTTTACCCAGCTGACGTTGTCTGATTTCTTTGATTGAACGGGCAGGGCGACGCGTCTTATTTGGCACGACAGTTTTGACATCAGGCGCTTCCATGGGATTCTCTATTTTTATTATGAAGTAAGCAAAACAACTAGGGCGTATCACCATTTTTAGCCCATTTAGGCGTTTTCGTTCAGATTGGGGACATGCCCTAATCACAAGTTATATAAATAAAGCTACCATAATTTTGTTTGGTGAACAGTAGCATTCACGAAAAATTATTAAGAAATTTTTTTCATACCATTATTTGTCTCCAAAGCGACGGTTATTAAAAACGATTTGTATTTCTATTTTCCAACAAATAACAGTAAGGTCTCATTATGCAGGCAACACAAGCACAAATTTCTCCAAAAGAGCTGGCACTTTTTGATTTAGATCATACTTTGCTCGACGTCGATAGCGACTATTTATGGGGCGAATATATCGTCAAACACGAACTCGTCGATGAAGCGCAATATCGCACGGCCAATCAAAAGTTTTACCAAGACTATATCGAAGGTACGCTTGATGCGACAGAATATAATGAATTTGTGGCGCAATTTTTAAGTAGCTTGCCGATGGATAGATTGCATGAGCTACGAGAAGACTATATTAAAAGTGAAATTGAGCCGCACATACGCCCAAAAGCGATGGAAGTGCTCTGTCAGCATGTTGAAAAAGGTCATGAGGTGGTGATTATTTCTGCGACCAATGATTTTGTGGTTTCGGCTATCGCCAAGCGTTTTGGTGTCGAAGGTGCCAATGTGCTATCGACACCGCTTGAGATAAAAAATGAGCGCTATACGGGCAAACTTACCGACAAGCCAAACTTTAAAGAAGGTAAAATTTACCATCTGAATAAATGGCTAGATAAGCAGCAATCAGCAGGCACGACTTTTGATAAAACTTATGCGTATTCAGATTCCAAAAATGACATTCCATTGCTGGAGTGGGCAGATGTGGCTATTTGTATATCTCCTGATGAGGCGCTGCATGCGCATGCTTTAGCGCATCGCTGGGCAGTAGAGGATTGGTCGATTTAGGCTGTTTAACATTATTTAATATAAAGCCAGTCATAATTAGCCAACTATTTATCGTCAATCTCATTTAAAATAGCGCCATATCAGTGAGATATTTATTTAAAAAGACAGGAAACTTTATGGAAATCAATCCGTATCAAGAACGAATCAAAGATTTATCAGAGCGTGGGCAGGACTTGCGGAGGTATCTTTGACTTCGATGGTAAGCAAGAACGCTTAGAAGAAGTCAATTTGGAACTAGAGAATCCCGAGCTATGGAATGATCCAGAGCGTGCGACTAAGATCAATAAAGAAAAAAGCCAGCTTGATGGCGTCATTGATGTCGTGGTATCACTTGAGACGACATTAGAAGATGCGTCTGCTATGCTGGAGCTGGCAGTAGAAGCAGAGGATGAATCCTTGCTGGCAGATGTGCAAGCAGAGCTCGACAATGCGGAGAAACGCGTTGCGGATTTAGAGTTCCGTCGCATGTTTAGTGGAGAAATGGATCCTAATAACTGCTACTTGGATATCCAGTCGGGTAGTGGCGGCACCGAAGCGCAGGATTGGGCGGAGATGCTCTTGCGTATGTATACACGCTGGGCGGAATCGCATGGCTTTAAAGTTGAGGTCATTGAGGTGTCTTCTGGTAGCGTGGCTGGTATTAAATCAGCAACGATTGAGATTAAAGGGGATTATGCTTTTGGTTGGTTACGTACCGAAATCGGCGTGCATCGCTTAGTCCGTAAATCGCCATTTGACAGCAATAACGGTCGTCATACCTCATTTGCTGCCGTTTTTGTGTCGCCTGAAATTGATGATAATATCGAGATTGATATCAATCCTGCGGATTTGCGTATCGATACCTATCGCTCATCGGGCGCAGGCGGTCAGCATGTGAACACGACCGATTCTGCTGTACGTATTACCCACGAGCCAAGTGGGGTAGTGGTCACTTGTCAGAACGAGCGTAGCCAGCATGGTAATAAGGCGACGGCGATGAAAATGTTGCGTGCCAAGCTTTATGAGCTTGAGATGCAAAAACGCATGGAATCTCAGCAAGCGGTCGAGGATGGTAAGTCTGATGTGGGCTGGGGCAGTCAAATTCGCTCTTATGTGCTTGATGATTCACGTATCAAAGACTTGCGTACTGGCGTTGAAACTTTTAACACTGGTGCGGTACTCGATGGCGACCTCGATCAATTTATCGAAGCGAGCCTAAAAGCGGGACTGTAAGGCTAAAAAGACTACTCTAAAGAAATTTAAAATATCAACCAACACTTAATTAAGGAAAATTATGCCAAGCGTTAATAGTTATTTTGATAACAAAGTTACTTCTATTGCTTTCCAAACGGCGACCAAGCCAGCTACTGTCGGTGTGATGGAGATTGGTGAATACGAGTTTGGCACCAGCGAATTTGAAACTATGAGTGTGGTCAGCGGTGCATTGACGGTCAAGCTACCAGAGAGTGATGAATGGCAAACCTTTAATGCGGGCGAACAGTTTACCGTTGAAGCCAATCAGAAGTTTCAAGTAAAAGTGGCAGTAGAGACTGCTTATTTGTGCCTGTACGGTAAATAATTATTTTTAGATTAATAGGCAACAGATTAACGCCAAGTGTTTAACGCTTGGCGTTTTTTTATGGTTGCATTTTTAGGTAAGTTTCAGTCGTATAATATTTAGTAAAGTTATAGATTTTTACGATATTGCACCATGTCTGTTTGAGTGGCGATCGCGTCATAGAGTTTGCGTGCCGCGGTGTTTCCCTCTTGCGTCGTCCAATACACACGGTTGCAGTCTTTGTCGTTGGCAAAGGCATAGACCTGCTCAATAAGTGCCCGTCCTACGCCTTGTCCGCGCACCTGTTCATTGACGTATAAATCCTCTAAGTAACAACACTCAGTGGTATTCCACGTATTGGGATGCAGCACCACATGTGTGATACCTACCAACTTATCGTCCTGCCAAGCACCAAAACCATAAATCGGTACATCGCTATCGAGCAAACTGTGCCACGTGTTTTGGATGGTACTTGATGGCAAACTGGTCTCATAAAATTTTAGATAATCTTGCCATAAGTGTAACCAAAGATCGTAATCGGCGAGAGCTAGTGGCTTTATTTCCACAGGTGAATGGTTCATTTTTTATAAACTTAAGTCGTGAGTAGTTCTAAACTATGCCTCAAAAGCTCATTATTTAGAACCCTTCAAAGAGTATTTTTTTACACATCGATTACACTTTGCTCGTGGCAAATAAACAGCAAAAACAATCGCAATTCATTATGCTAAAACGACTATTTTATCAATCGAGTATGTATTATGGCGACGTTAGATGACCAAACCACCACGCATGACATACGCCATGATTATGAAAAACTCGCTCGTCTTGCTAATCTGCGCTATGTCAGTGATGATGAGCTTGGGTTTACGCGCAGGCGTTGGGGGCGTGGTTTTACTTATAAAGATACCGCAGGCAAAACGATCAAAGACAAAGCCTTGCGTCAGCGTTTTGATGCGCTAGTGATACCGCCGATGTGGTCAGAGGTTTGGATATGCCAAGATGATAAAGGGCACTTGCAATCGACGGGGCGCGATGACAAAGCGCGTAAACAGTATTTATATCACCCTGAGTGGGATCGCGTACGTGACCAAGCCAAGTTCGATGCCATGATAGGTTTTGCCAGAGCATTGCCGAATTTACGCTTGCAAGTCGAAAAAGACTTAAAGGCTAAATCATTATCGCGTGACAATGTCTTATCGGCAGTGGTCAAGTTATTAGAAACGACCTTAATTCGTATCGGTAACAGCCGCTATGCGAAACTTAATAAAAGCTATGGTTTGAGTACTTTACGCAGTAAGCACGTGAGCGAAACCGATAACGGACTGGCGTTTGATTTTGTCGGTAAAAGTGCCAAAGAGCATCATATTGAATTGCAAGATGAGCGTTTGATTGAGATTGTGCAGGCATGTTCTGAGCTACCTGGTTATCAGATTTTTAAATATTTAGATGACGATGGTCATAAGCAAGTCGTCGACAGTAGCGATATCAATGACTATCTACGCACGCATACTTGCGGTCATGGTCGTGACAGTGAGATGTATAGCGGTAATTTATATAGCGCAAAGGACTTTCGTACTTGGATGGCCAGTGTCCTTGCTGCCAGTTACTTGCACGATGAGTTACAGAGCGCTCAGGGCAAAGCAATATTAGCCAGTGATCCCAATAGCGATGAGCGCCAGCAACTGGTCACTAACATGGTAAAAAGTGTGGCAGCAGAGCTGGGCAATACCCCTGCTGTCTGCCGATCGTCTTATATCAATCCAGTGATTATAGAGCGCTTTTTGGCGGGACAGTTCTTTGAGCCTTATAAGCAAGCGCGCCGGGGGCGTACTAAACAGTATCAAAGCTGTGAAGAAAAAGCGCTGCTAGGATTTTTAAGGGGCTGCTGAGTCCTTGAACATAAAATGCCATTAAGAATTTTGTGATCGGATTATAAAAATGATACGTTATGTATTGAAATAAATATTAAAATGCGTTACTAATAGAGTATATGTACATTAATATGTGCGAACAAGAAGAATAAACAGTTGCTAGGATATGACTGTTTTTCTGCTGATAAATCTCTTATTTCGCCAGTTACCTGATATTGCTAAAGGATTAGCTTATGAACACCTCTTCTTCAGACCCATCATTTGTAAATACATCTTCAAACCATCCTGCACAGCCGCCAATGAGCTACAGCGATTACTATCATAACTTTGATATGAATGCGCTATTAACTGAGATATTTGGTAAGCATTTAGATGATCGTTTAAACGCTTATATGGCGTGCTGTGGTCGCCATGTGCGTGACGGTCGTGGCGATAACCTGGCGCTAGTACATGAAGATACAGCGGGCAATATGACGAGCATGACTTTTGCTGAGCTTGATAAGGCAAGCGCGCAAGTCGCCAATTTATTGCTGTCTTATGGCGTAAAAATTGGCGACCAAGTGGCGACCATGCTACCTCGCACCCCTGAGCTGCTCACCATTGTATTAGCGACTTGGCGGATTGGCGCGGTTTATCAACCGTTATTTACTGCCTTTGGCTATGATTCGATTAAGTATCGGATGGACAAAGCCAATACCAAAGTGGTTTTTACCAATCAAGAAAATCGTGGAAAATTTGAAGACTTGGCTCAGCAGACCAAAATGGTCATGGTTGGCAGCGAGAATGACGCGCAAGCTGATAGTGAAAACAGTTGGGGCGATGATAATTATGCCAAGATGATGGCGACGCAGCCGCAAACAGTAGACGCGGTTTTATTAGATACCGATGCACCCTTTCTGCAAATGTTTACCTCAGGTACAGTGGGTAAATCAAAAGGCGTTAGTGTGCCATTAAGCGCGCTCTCAGCGTTTTATCTCTATATGCGCTATGCGATTGACTTGCGAGCGGATGATAACTACTGGAACATGGCTGATCCTGGCTGGGCGTATGGATTGTATTACGCGATTACTGGGCCTTTATTATTAGGTGTCACCACCTATTTTAACGAAGCTGGCTTTGACGCTGCCAATACCCGCGACTTTATGGTACGTCATAAGATTACCAATTTAGCGTCCTCACCGACGGCATTTCGTATGATGAAATCGAGTGGCGTGTTTGAAAAATCAGACACTGACACTAAATTATCCCTACGCTGTGCCAATTCAGCAGGTGAAACCTTAAATACCGAAGTGGTCAACTGGGTTGAAACCTATTTAAACTGTAAAGTTTGTGATCAGTATGGGCAGACCGAGACGGGAATGACTTGCTGTGAGCACCATGCGTTAGCACATAAATGTCCGGTTGGCTCGATGGGCATGGCGCTACCAGGGCACACATTGGTGGTGTTAGATGATGACATGAACATCTTACCTGATGGCGAGCAAGGGCAGCTTGCCGTAGTGGTCAGTCAATCGCCAGCGTTTTATTTCCGCGGTTATAGCTGGAACGAAAAAGACGCCTTCGCGGATGACTATTATTTAACAGGCGACGTGGTTGAGCGTCACAGTGATGGCAGCTATTGGTTCTCAGGCCGTGATGATGACATCATTATTACGGCAGGTTACCGCGTTGGCCCTACCGATGTCGAAAACACGGTGCTTGAGCATGAGGCAGTCGCAGAGTCTGCTGCTGTCGGTGTGCCAGATGAGGTGCGCGGTCATACCATTAAGTCTTATGTAGTGCTAAAAGACGGTATCGAAGGAACGGATGAGATTGCCAAGGAGATTCAAGAGCTCGTACGCAAACGTCTATCGACTCACGCTTATCCACGTGAGGTTGAGTTTGTGGCAGCATTGCCGAAGACTCCAAGTGGTAAAATTCAGCGCTTTTTGCTACGCAGTTTGTCTGCGGCATAGATAAAAAGCAACGCACTCATATCGTCAGGTTAAGATAAAAAATCGATAACTGATAAAAATAACAGTAAAAATATTAATGAAAGGAATAATTATGCAAATTGAACAACAGAGCTTTTTGGTCACAGGCGGTGCATCAGGTTTGGGAGAGGCAGTGGTTCGGGCTATCGTGAATCAAGGCGGTAAAGTTGTCATCGCAGATCTGAATGAATCAGCTGGTCAAGCGTTGGTGGCTGAACTAGGCGATAACGTTCGCTTTACACGTTGCGATGTCACCAGTGGTGATGAAGTGCAAGCGGCTGTTGATACGGCTGAAAAAGAATTTGGCGGTTTGCAAGGGTCTATTAATTGCGCGGGTATTGCTGTTGTGCAAAAGCTGCTCGACCGTGATAACAACCCAGCGGATCTTGATGCCTTTAGTCGAGGCGTTAATATTAATCTTGTCGGTTCTTTTAATGTGGCACGTTTGGTCGCAGCCAGTATTGCGAAGCGTGTAGCGAATACCAATAACGCAGACAGCGGAGCAGGAAAAAACGCTGATAACGGCGTCATTATTAATACTGCTTCTATTGCTGCGTTTGATGGGCAAGTAGGGCAGGCAAGCTATTCGTCGTCTAAAGCGGGGGTTGTCGGTCTGACCTTACCACTAGCGCGTGAGCTGGCACGTCATGGTATTCGCGTCATGACGATAGCGCCTGGGGTATTTGCCACGCCGATGATGGAGACTATTCCTGAAAAAGCGCGCGAGCAACTAGAGGCGGGCGTACCTTATCCTAAGCGTCTGGGCAATCCTAATGAGTTTGCCAAGTTGGTCATGCACATCATTGATAATGCTTATCTCAATGGAGAAGTCATTCGTTTAGATGGCGCGATTCGTATGGTGTAATGTTATCCATTAAATTTTCACAAAAGCTGGCATGGTGCTTTGATAAGTTAATAGCGTGTGATGTTGTCATTTCATTCTTGAACGCCAAACGGAGTTATCAAAGCCTATGTCATTTTTTTCTCTAAATTTTAGCAAAAAGCCGCATCGTTTGTTTGTCGCGATAGGATTGGGGCTAGCTACCATTATGAGCACCAGTGCAATAGAGTATGTCAAAACCACCTCTTCAGATGCGAAGATTACAGGTAATAAAGGTCAGCCTATTTCTAGTACGGTGGTTATCGATAAAGTTTTTGTCGATAAATCCGATCGTATTTTGCAGCTATTAAGTGGTGATAAAGTGGTTAAATCTTATCATATTGCGCTAGGGGATAGTCCGGTTGGTCATAAACAGCAACAAGGCGATGAGCGCACACCTGTTGGTGTGTATACCTTAGATTATAAGAATGAGAACTCTATTGCCCATCGCTCTATACATATCAGCTATCCCAATGCTGCGGATAAAGCTCGGGCGCGATCACGTGGCATCAATCCTGGTGGCGATATTATGATTCACGGGCAGATGAATGGCTTTGGGCATCTAGCGTGGATGAACCAACAACGTGACTGGACTGATGGCTGCATTGCGGTCACTGATAGTGAGATGGATGAGATTATGGGGGCAGTTAAGGTTGGTACATCGATAGAAATCGTAGAGTGAGTTTTAAGCCAATTTGGCTATCATATAGTAAATTATCTAGCGATAGAACTGTATTACAACATCTTCTATACCCAACTATTACTTATCTTATATTATTATTAAGTCCTTACTTTTATTGTTTTTTATTTATTTTCTTGAAATATCCTCTTAACATGCCTATTGATAGTTTATGATGATATCATTGGTATTGGTAAGGTTTTTGTACCTCTGCAATCTTACTGTTTTTTTTGGTATTTACTAATAAGTCATAAATAGTGATTGACAACTTTAATAAGTGGGTTGAAATCTTGTACGTTATACCTTATATAGATAACAAATAATGGTGATTGATACGTGGTAAAGTTGATGATAAACGTGATGTTTTAAACGTCGCTCTTTTATCATTTTATGTTGTATCAACTGACTGAAAATACTAATTATAAAAGGACACAATTATGAGGTTCGAAAAATTTACCCAGAAGCTGCAATCTGCCATTCAAGAAGCACAGAGCTTAGCATTAGGACGTGACCATACAGGTATTGACCCTGTGCATCTGCTTGCAGTATTGCTACAAGACGAGTCTAATCTATCTATTTGCCAACAGGCAGGCGCGTCTATTCCTGCGCTAAAAAATGGCGTGGCAAAGGCGCTCGACAATCAAGCAACGATTAGTGAGCCAACAGGTGACGTTAATTTAAACCCGAATTCGGTTAAAATTTTGAACTTGGCAGATCGTCAAGCACAAAAAGAAGGCGATGATTTTATCGCGACTGAATGGGTGATGTTGGCACTCGCTGAACAAGGCGAGACCAAAAAGATATTTGAGAGTGCTGGCGTAACAGCGAGCAAACTAAAAACAGTGATTGAACAATTGCGTGGTAATGAAACCGTGAATAATCAAAATGCTGAAGATCAGCGTGATGCGCTGAATAAATATACGATTAACTTAACTGAACAGGCGGAACTTGGTAAGCTTGACCCTGTGATTGGTCGCGATGAAGAGATTCGTCGTACCATTCAAGTGCTGTCACGTCGTACCAAAAATAACCCTGTACTTATTGGCGAGCCTGGTGTTGGTAAAACGGCTATTATTGAAGGTTTGGCACAAAAAATCATCAATGGTGATGTACCAGAGGGACTACGCCGCAAAGAAGTGTTATCGTTAGATCTAGGCTCATTGATTGCGGGCGCAAAATTCCGTGGTGAGTTTGAAGAGCGACTCAAAGCGGTACTCAGTGACTTATCAAAGCAAGAAGGCAATGTCATTCTATTTATCGATGAGTTGCATACTTTGGTAGGTGCTGGTAAAGCCGATGGTGCGATGGATGCCGGTAATATGCTAAAACCAGCGCTAGCACGTGGTGAGCTACACTGTGTCGGTGCCACGACATTGGATGAGTATCGCCAGTATATCGAAAAAGATGCGGCGCTTGAACGTCGTTTCCAAAAGGTGTTGGTCGACGAGCCAACGGTCGAGGATACCATTGCGATTTTGCGTGGTCTAAAAGAGCGTTATGAGCTGCATCATGGGGTTGATATCCAAGACAGCGCGATTATTGCTGCTGCACGGATGAGCCATCGTTATATTACCGATCGCAAGCTGCCAGATAAAGCGATTGACTTAATTGATGAAGCAGCAAGTCGTTTGCGTATGGAAATGGACAGCAAACCTGAATCACTGGGTAAGCTTGATAGTCGCTTGATTCAGTTAAAAATGCAGCGTGAAGTGCTCAAAAATGAAGAAGATACTGGCGCACAAGCAGAGCGTAAAGTGCTTGATGCACAAATTGAAGAATTGGAAAAAGAGTACGCAGATCTCAATGAGATTTGGCAAGCAGAAAAAGCGTTGGTCAAAGGCAGTCAGCAGCTAAAAGACGAGCTGGATAAAGCGCGTATCGCTTATGACAAAGCCAGTCGTGAAGGCGACTATGAGACCATGAGTAAGCTGCAGTATGAGACGATTCCGCAGCTAGAGCGTCGCATTACTGAGTCTGACTTGGCGGAACAAAAAGAGCAGATAGGCGAAGGCAGTGGTGTAAAACTACTGCGCAATAAAGTCACAGATAATGAAATTGCCGAAGTCGTTGCCGCAGCGACTGGTATTCCAGTGAGTAAAATGATGCAAGGCGAGCGCGATAAGATGCTAGCGATGGAAGAAAAACTCCATGAGCGTGTTATCGGTCAAGATGAGGCAGTTGAAGCGGTAGCCAATGCTGTACGCCGTAGCCGTGCTGGTTTGTCTGATCCGAATCGTCCTTCAGGTTCGTTTTTATTCTTAGGACCAACGGGTGTCGGTAAGACTGAGCTGACTAAATCACTGGCGAATTTCCTATTCGACTCTGAAGATGCGATTGTTCGTATCGACATGAGTGAATATATGGAGAAGCACAGTGTCAGCCGTTTGGTCGGCGCGCCTCCAGGTTATGTTGGCTACGAAGAAGGTGGCGCATTAACTGAGGCTGTACGCCGTAAGCCTTATAGTGTGATTTTGTTTGATGAAGTTGAAAAAGCACACCCTGATGTGTTCAATATCTTGCTACAAGTATTGGATGATGGTCGCTTAACGGATTCACAGGGTCGCGTGGTGGACTTCAAAAACACGGTCATCATTATGACCAGCAACTTGGGTTCGCATAAAATCCAAGAGATGGTCGGCGAAAGCTACGAGGAGATCAAAGCTGAGGTGATGGAGTCGGTTGGGCAGCATTTCCGCCCAGAGTTCGTCAACCGTATTGACGAGATTGTGGTATTCCATCCGCTTGGTATGTCACAGATGGCAGGTATTGCTTCGATTCAGTTGGATCGCTTACGTCAGCGCTTGCATGAGCGTGAGTTGGATATCGAGCTATCAGCCGATGCGATGAACAAGCTGGTGGCAGTTGGTTACGATCCTGTGTATGGTGCGCGTCCACTAAAACGTGCTATCCAGCAAGAGATCGAAAACCCATTGTCATTGAAACTGTTAGCAGGTGATTTTGTCGCTGGCGATATCATCAAAGTCGATGTTAGCGCAGATGATGAGTTGGTTTTTGAGAAACTTAGAATGAGCTAATATCCAACGCTAAATAACCGTGGTTTAAAATCAATCCCTTACTTGCCTATTGTTTATACAGGCAGGTAAGGGTTTTTTTTGTGCGCTATTATTATTTACGGTTTAAGAACTTTGACTATGTTATAAATAAACTAAGCATCAAGAATCAGATGTCAACACTCACGGAGACGATAAAATGACGATCATCAGTACGCAGCACCTAAGCGCGCCATTAATGTTACCGATAATTATCACAGCACTGCTGTTTAGTGCTCCTGCTTGCTCCAATCAAACTGCAATCAATACCCATGAAGATCTGACAGATTATAAAGAAGGGCAAGCCTCTGCTAACGAATCGCTAGCAAGTGCCGAAAAACCTGAATTTGTAACCAAGAAGATTGCCACTTTTGATGAGCCTTGGGCAATGACAGCATTACCTACCGTTAATAATAAGTCATCAAAATTGCTTGTTACCCAAAAGACAGGCGAGTTATTCATTGTTGATATGGCAACAGGTGCTAAGACAACCATTACTGGTATACCGAAAGTGGCTTATGGTGGGCAAGGCGGTCTTGGCGATATTATCCTTGCACCAGATTTTGTCACGTCTAATCAAGTATATATCAGCTACGTTGAAGCAGGTGATGGTACTGATAGTAATAATTTTGGTGCTAAAGTTATCAAAGCTACATTGATAGGAATGGATACAGCCACGCCAAGTTTGCAAGATACTATGCCCATTTGGGAGCAAACACCGAAAGTAAAAGGGCAGGGGCATTATAGTCATCGCTTGCTTTTTTCACCTGACGGAAAATATTTATATATCAGTTCAGGCGAGCGCCAAGAAAAAACGCCAGCACAGGATATGAGCGTCAATTTGGGAAAAATTATTAGGTTGAATCCTGATGGCTCAGTGCCAGCAGACAATCCTTTTGCAGATAATAGTAATGACATAGCCGCGCAATTTTGGACAATCGGTCATCGCAATGTATTGGGTATGGCGTTCGATGAGAAAGGTAGGCTTTGGGCGCACGAGATGGGACCACGGGGCGGTGATGAATTCAATCTCATTGAAAAAGGTAATAATTATGGCTGGCCAATCGTCTCGAATGGGCGTAATTATACAGGGACGGATATTCCCGATCACGATACGCACCCTGATTTTTCTGCTCCCAAGATTAGCTGGACACCTGTTATATCACCCTCATCGATAAGTATATATAACGCTGGAAAATATAATGATTTCCCAGCGTGGCAAGGGAAGGTGTTGATCAGTGGTCTATCATCAAAAGCGCTGATAGTGGTGGACCTTAATGAAAATAACAACGCGACTGAGCGCTATCGTTATGATATGGGCGAGCGTATTCGTAGTGTGTTAAATGTAGATGGACAAGTTTGGCTACTAGAAGATGGCAATAATAGTGGATTATTACAACTGATACCGCAGTAGTCATTGCTCTCTAATTTTCTAAACTTTTGCACTATTGTAGGTTGGGCCATCAAATAGTTTTGCTCTATTTCTATCAATAATGAAATGGTAGATAGTTATTTAGATTTGATAGTTGGAGGGTATCTTGTTAAGGTGACCCTCCTAAAAAACTAAGGCTAACAAACAAATGGATCATGTAAAAGTTGGCAGGTTAGGCCCTTTTCCACGGGTAAGTAAACCTGTGTTTATTATTTCAGCGCTACTTATCGTTGGATTTATCATTTTTGGTGCATTTTTTACTGAAACCGCCGGTGCATTATTTAGCTTTTTACAAAGTTTTATTACCAATAAATTCGGTTGGTTATTTATTATTTTAGTAAATTTAGCATTATTGCTTTGTATTTATCTTGCGATGAGCCGTTATGGCGATATTCGCTTGGGCGCGCAAACTGAGACGCCACAGTATAGTCTGTTCTCATGGATTGGTATGTTGTTCTCTGCTGGTATCGGTATTGGACTCGTCTATTGGGGTACGGCAGAACCTTTATATCATTTTATGGCACCGCCCCTTGGTGAGGCTGAAACTATCGCTGCCGCTAAGCAAGCGATGAACATTACCTTCTTGCATTGGGGTCTGCATGCATGGGCACTGTACGCTATTGTGGCATTGTCTTTGGCTTATTTTCACTTTCGCCGTGGGCTGCCATTGTCGATTCGCTCAACGCTTTATCCTATATTGGGCAAAAAAATCTATGGTCCGTGGGGACATGCTGTCGATATCCTAGCAGTATTTGGTACGATGTTCGGTGTGGTAACGTCGCTTGGTCTTGGGGTTATGCAGATTAATTCAGGGCTTGAGCGATTGTTTGGTATTCCTAATAATCTAACGATACAGATAGCGCTGATTGTTTTTGTGACTATTTTAGCCGCTATCTCCGTTATGATGGGGTTAGACAAAGGCATTAAGCGCTTGAGCGATATTAATATCGGACTGACGACCATCTTGCTCGGCTTTATGGTTATTTTAGGTCCGACACTTTTTATCTTTGATAGCTTTCTAGAAAATATCGGCAACTATCTTTCGGTGGTTGTACCTCTAGGTCTATGGGGTGAGTCTTATGAAGGTCAAGAAAATTGGCAGTCAGCATGGACGATATTTTATTGGGCATGGTGGGTAAGCTGGGCACCATTTGTTGGTGTATTCATTGCTCGTATTAGCCGTGGACGTACAATTAGAGAGTTTGTGCTTGGCGTGCTACTCATTCCTATGATGATCTTGTTCTTTTGGTTTACAACCTTTGGTGGCGTTGCTGTTCATATGGAGCTGCTGGCTGCTATTGATCCAGCTCTCGTCAGTCCGGGTTTGATAGAAGCGGTGCAAGCAGATTTTGGTAGTGCGATTTTTAAATTGATTGAATCTTACCCTTTGGCTCAACCAGTCACGTTGATGATCGTCATTATGATTGTACTTTGGTTTGTGACGTCATCAGATTCAGCAAGCTTTGTGATTGATATGTTGACCGCAGGTGGTGATACCAATCCACCCAAAATCCAGCGTTTATTTTGGGCAACTACCGAGGGTATCATTGCAGCAATTTTGCTTGCAGCAGGTGGATTAAGTGCGCTACAAGCAGCAGCTATCGTAGCAGGATTGCCCTTTGCTTTGGTGGTATTTGCGATGATGTATGCACTACTTCGTGGCTTGAGCCGAGATCGATTGATACTGTATCGAGCTCAGCAGCACTTTATTACTGAAGAATCAGCAGATCATAACTCAGCCAATGAGTTCGCAGATGAGCACTTGTTGAAAGGTCCACCTAAAATTGTGAAAGGTGATTAAAAAGCTTTATATGTCTGTTTTAGAGCTGTTTTTTATGAGACTAATCATGCAGTTAGCTTGTATTGGTTTTACGTAAAAGTACAATATAGTAATTGTTATTTAAAATCCTAAGATGCATCGTTATCTTAGGATTTTTTTATTTGTTGACCAATAGCAAGGTTATAAAGTGTCTGATTCGATTTGATAGTTGTGTAGTATCTTGGTAAGGTGAGCCCCTTCAAAAATTGAGACGACTAAATGGATCATGTAAAAGTTGGCCGATTAGGCCCTTTTCCACGGGTAAGTAAACCTGTGTTTTTAACTTCAGCCCTATTAATTCTTGTGTTTATCATTTTTGGTGCTTTTTTTAATGAGCAGGCTGAACTGGTATTTGGTCAGGCAAAAGCATTCGTGTCTTTACGCTTTGGCTGGTTCTTTATTGTAGTGGTCAACTTAACGTTGGTGATGAGTATTTACATGATATTTAGCCGTTATGGCGATATCAGGCTTGGTCATCAAAATGAGAAACCAGAATACAATCTAGTATCTTGGATCGGTATGCTATTTTCAGCTGGTATCGGTATTGGGCTGCTTTATTGGGGTACGGCTGAACCCTTGTATCATTTTATGGCGCCGCCGTTAGGAGAAGCTGAAACAGTGGCTGCCGCTAAGCAAGCGATGAATATCTCGTTCCTCCACTATGGCTTACATGTGTGGGCGCTCTATGGCATGGTCGCGTTGTCATTGGCTTATTTCCACTACCGAGTGGGTTTACCCTTGGCCATCCGTTCGACACTATATCCTATATTAGGTAAAAAAATCTATGGTGGTTGGGGTCATACGGTAGATACACTGGCGGTATTTGGTACGATGTTTGGGGTAGTGACCACTTTAGGTCTTGGGGTATTGCAAATTAACTCAGGTCTTGAGACGTTATTTGGTATACCCAATAATATTACAGTGCAAATTATTTTGATTGCCTTAATCACTATGTTGGCAGCTCTGTCTCTATTCATGGGACTAGATAAAGGGATTAAGCGCTTAAGTGATACCAATATATTATTTACTGTGATATTGCTCAGTTTTGTAATTATCTTAGGGCCGACCCAGTTTATCTTTAATAGCTTTGTAGAAAACATTGGCAATTATTTACATCAAATTGTGCCATTGGGTCTTTGGACAGAGTCTTATGATGGTCAAGAAAACTGGCAGGCGTCATGGACGATTTTCTATTGGGCATGGTGGATAAGCTGGTCACCGTTCGTTGGTGTCTTCGTCGCTCGCATCTCTCGTGGTCGGACTATTCGTGAGTTTATCTTAGGGGTGTTATTAATCCCTATCACTATCTTGTTCTTATGGTTTACCGCTTTCGGTGGTTCAGCAGTTAATATGGAATTAATGGCAGCTGCTGATCCCAACCTCATTAGCCCTGGCTTGATAGAAGCTGTTAAGGCGGATACAGGTAGCGCCATCTTTAAGCTCATGGAGTCTTATCCGCTGACATCGGCTGTGAACTTGCTTATCGTTGTGATGATTGTGCTTTGGTTTGTCACGTCATCTGATTCGGCCAGTTTTGTCATCGATATGTTGACATCAGGTGGGGATGCTAATCCACCTAAAATACAGCGTCTTTTTTGGGCAGGTACAGAGGGTGTCATTGCAGCCGTATTATTAGCAGCAGGTGGCTTGAGTGCGCTACAAGCAGCTTCAATTGTGTCAGGTTTTCCTTTTGCGATTGTGATAGTTGTTATGATGTACTCATTACTACGTGGCTTGAGCCGAGACCGTTTGATACTGTATCGTAACCAGCAATGGTTTGTCACCGAAGAGTCAGCAGAGCATAATTCAGCCAATGAGTTTCGTGATGAAAATTTGCTGACAGGCCCACCTGATATTGAAAAATCTGAAGGTTAGATTTTATTGATCTAAAAGATGATAAAGAAGCACTCGCTTACGATTAAGCGGGTGCTTTTTTATATGATTTGGCTGTCTTTTTTAGTTTTATATAGAGCATTTACACAAAGTTATGAAGCAAGGGGATTAAGAAGCAAGGTTATGAGCACTGTCCTTTGACATAACCCACTGCCGCCGTTGTGCCACATGCCGAACATGAGTTGCCCGCAGTGCGATAACTAAATCCTGAGTTGGTTTTTACTTTGACACAAACAGGGTCATATTGGGCAGTGCACATCGTTTGCTCAGGATTGTAAGATGGACACTTGATAAAAGGGTTGTCGCTGTTCTGTTGGCTGTGCCCAGTGGTATGAATAGGGGCGGTGTCAGGCGTATCGATGCTTTGGATATTATTACAGCCAGTCAAGGCAATAGTTACTGATAACCCTACTAACGACAGGCATGATCGCCATGATTTGAATAAGTGGTTCATAATCATATGTCCTTATAAATAGTGTTCGGTAAATCCCTGTTATCGATAGCCGGTTGCAACCATGTGATGAACAAGGCGACTCTAATTGATAGTAGCCTATTTATCAGCAGTCATCTACTAAATCATGGTTAATAAAAAACCCAAGCCTATGATTAAGCTTGGGTTTGAGTTACTACTATCAGTTTTAGACATGCTAGCTAAAGGCAATAGAACTATTTGGCTGCTTTGTCATCTTGATTAAGCTGAACATATTTATCAAAGTTCTGCGCATAATCAGTCAAGTTATCGCTCAGCATTTGGCGATACTGTTTGACATAAAACTCTACGATATCATCTTTTTCTTTGGCAAAGTCATCGCCTTTGACGAAACCGATAGAAGCGACAGACGCGCTATAGCGTGCGGCTGCATATAATAAAGAAGCGCCTACTTGTCCTGAATGAGCCTCAGGCCCTAATTGACTGTTTGCGACACCAATGATGGCATCAGCACGTTGATAAAATGCCTGCATTTCAGGGGTAATCTCAATGTTAGCGTCAACATTGTTGTCTTGAGTGTTGTTGTCTTGAGACATAAGTGACTCCTAATAAGTGTCGGTAATTTTAAATTTATAAAGATGGTTTGTAAGGGGTGCAACCTGATATTTTTACAAACCAGCGTCTGCTTTTAAGATCTCAGCTTTATCTGTTTTTTCCCACGTAAAGGCAGTTTCAGAGCCGGGACGACCAAAATGACCAAAAGTCGCCGTTTGCTGATACATTGGCTGTAATAAATTTAGCATACGGGTAATGCCGTAAGGGCGCAGATCAAAATGGGTGCGAATCAGACGGATAATTTCATCATTACTGATTTTATTCGTACCAAAAGTATTTACAGAGATAGATGTTGGCTCAGCGACACCAATAGCATAGCTGACCTGTATTTCACAGCGCTCAGCAAGTCCTGCAGCGACGATATTTTTAGCCACATAACGCACGGCATACGCAGCACTGCGATCTACTTTTGATGGATCTTTACCACTGAATGCACCGCCGCCATGACGCGCCATACCGCCATACGTATCAACAATAATTTTACGACCTGTCAATCCTGCATCACCAACAGGACCGCCAATCACAAACTTACCCGTTGGGTTGATATGATAGCGCGTACCAGCATGCAGTAAATCAGCTGGTAATACTTGTTTGATGATAGATTCCATTATCGCTTCTTGCAAATCTTTTTGCGAGATACTTGGATCATGTTGCGTTGATAACACCACAGCATCAATGGCAACAGGCTTGCTACCATCGTATTTTAAAGTCACTTGCGCTTTGGCATCTGGACGTAACCAAGGTAGCTCACCTGCGCGGCGCAGCTCAGATTGGCGTTCCATCAAGCGATGAGCAAATTCGATAGGGGCAGGCATCAATACTTCAGTTTCATTACTGGCATAGCCAAACATGAGACCTTGGTCACCTGCGCCTTGCTCTTCAGGGTCGCTACGATCGACACCTTGAGCGATTTCAGGAGATTGTTTGCCGAGCATGTTGATGACCGCGCATGTTTCGCCATCAAAGCCTAAGTCTGAATGGTGGTAACCAATACCGTTTACGGTATCACGCACGATACGCTCAACATCGATATTTGCCGTCGTGGTGACTTCGCCTGCTAGTATCACAGCACCTGTCTTAACCAAGGTTTCGCATGCCACGCGTGCATGCAAATCTTCACGTAAGATAGCGTCAAGGATGGCATCTGATATTTGGTCAGCCATTTTATCAGGATGACCTTCGCTCACAGATTCTGAGGTAAATAAGTTGTATTCACGCATAATGGGATCGCTTAATTGCAGGGACTGTAGTCTATGAACTCAGTCATTATTAAATGTATATAAAAATAAAAGGCGAAAACGAATAAAAAAATTAGCACATTTTACCGTGTATCGAGGTAAAACTCTAGCGATGGATAATACTAAGCGGTAACTAGACATGGATTAACCGTGGTAAAAGTCATCAATCTCACTATTTTCTTGCCAGCGATATTCAGTATAGTTGGCAATCTGACGTGCCGTATCGATGTCATGTCTGTCAGCGATAAAGCCAAGCGCCATGTCCATACCTGCACTGACACCTGAGGATGTATAAAATTTGCCATCGACAACCCAGCGTGCTTGCTCAGCCCAATGGACTTTGTCAGATTGTGCTATCACCCACTGCCATGACAGTTTATTAGACGTTGCACGCTTGCCATCTAAGACGCCAGCCTTAGCTAATAATGCGCTACCTGTACAAACGCTAAGTACCCAATTAGCATTGCCAGCCAAGGTTGTCAGCGTCTGCAAAAATGATCTGTGATTGATTTGCTGGCGAGTACCCATGCCGCCAACCATCAACAAGATATCAGTCTGATGATCCAACTCGCTGACAGCGATTGTTTGCATTGCAACGCCATGCTTACTATGAATGATTCCACCGCTTAAAGAGGCAAATTGCAGACGATAATGCTCAGGCAAGCAACCAAACATCTCGATAGGTCCAAATAGATCTAAAGTCTCAAAATTATCGAATAATAGCGCGGTCAGCGTATGCATCTGGCTTCCTGATTTTTAAAATAACGTTTACAAAGGTAAGAGGGCGTCTATTGCATCTTGTAACCACGAGATTAGGTCTTTATTCATATAAAGTAGATCCATAAAGTCTTTTATAAATAGAGTGGTTATAGTTCTAAAAACTATAGCTCCAAGAACTTGGCTTTGTCTTTAAACATACATTCGTCATAAACAGGACAAGCACCGCATTTGGGTGTACGAGCTTGGCAGGTATAGCGCCCGTGTAAAATAAGATAATGATGCGCATCCACGATAAAATCTTCTGGGATACGCTCGACCAGCTTGTTTTCAACGATCAAGACATTTTTTCCAGTGGCCAGTCCCGTACGATTACCCACCCGAAAGATATGAGTGTCGACTGCCATGGTTGGCTGACCAAAGGCAGTATTTAAGACCACATTGGCGGTTTTACGCCCAACGCCCGCGAGAGACTCTAAGTCTGTGCGGTTATCAGGGACGGTGCTGTCAAATTTCTCAATCAAATCTCGGCAAGTTTTGATGACATTTTTGGCTTTGGCATTATATAGGCCAATATTTTTGATATAAGATTTTAGACCGTCTTCACCCAATGCCAAGATTGCTTCGGGCGTATTTGCTACGGGATATAGTTGCTGGGTGGCGATATTGACGCTCACATCCGTCGCCTGCGCAGACAAGATTACCGCGATCAGTAGCTCAAAATTACTTTTATAATTCAATTCCGTAACCGGCTCATCAATCGTCGCTGCCAGTTTTTCAAAAAATGGACGCACATCACGATTGGGCATTCGCCTCGATGGCGGAGTATCAGCAGTTTTGTGTTTGACGGTTTTACTCATGGTATTCTTACTATTTTTTGGCTATTGATAAGTGATAATTGATACAAGATATCGGAATAAATGCATTTTAGCGATGCTAGGTAGACTGTCTAACAAATGATAATTACGCTGTTAAAGCTGACTTAACTCCATTTGTAACGCGTCAAGCTTTACTTGTTTGCTTTCATTTGCACGGACACTTAGCTGCTTTTCTAGCTTTTTAATTTTACTACGAAGCTTCGCTGCGGCGATGGTGTTTTTTGCTTGTGCTTCGCTGATGTTCAACGATTGACTAGCGGCATTATTCAGTTTTGCTTCGACCATGCTGACCACAGGTCTGCTGTTGCTACTATCAGCCAGCTGCTCGGTGACGCGTCTTAAATGAGTATGATAACGCTGTCTTAAATCTTCTTGCTCTGTGGTACGTTCAGAGCTAGAAAGCTCCCGTTCAATAGTGACCAAATCGATGCAGTCGACTGGGCAAGGTGCAATACAAAGCTCGCAGCCCGTGCATAAATCCGTAAAGATAGTATGCATGTGCTTACCAGTACCGACAATAGCATCGACTGGACAGGCGGGGATACATTTGGTACAGCCGATACAGTCATCTTCACGGATAACAGCACGTACCTCGGTCGGACGTTCAGAGGTAGCATCTATTGGCCACTGAGAAGGCGCAGCGCTCAGTATCACTTCATGACTACCAATATCGATAATTTGAGCGATGGCATTGGTAACGGGTTGACCACCGGGTACACATTTATTGTATGGTTCATTCTCTAGCACGATAGCAGCGGCATAGGGCAAGCAGCCGTCTGGGTGCTCGCAAAGCCCACATTGTGTTTGCGGTAGACAAGCATCAATATGTGAGATTTTCGCTTGTATATCCGCAGGTAAGCGCTCTATATCCAAAGTGTCGAACAAGATTGGCAAATTGGTGAGACGGATGTGGGTGCTATTTTTACTAGTGGTGCTTTGCATATGCTTTAAAACCTTCATATCAGTGCTAAGCGCTTAGCGCTGACATTAGAATAATAGGATAATAACGATATTGGTAAATGCTGAATGCTGCATTGATATTATAGATTAAAGTGATAGACCTTGCTCATTGGCAATTTGTGCAATTAGCTCGTAAGCAATGCTACCTTTTGAAGGTATTTTTGGCAAATTTGATAGATCAAAAAAATCCGCATGCGATAGCTCATCTTCTTGAATGATAAGTTCACCACCTGCATAAGAAGCTCGAAAGCCCAGCATTAAATTAGAGGGAAACGGCCAAGGCTGACTGCTGACGTACCGAATATCTGATAGGCTGATATTCACCTCTTCTGCCACTTCACGCACAACCGCGTGTTCTAAACTTTCACCCACTTCTACAAAACCTGCAATCAAACCATACTGTAGTGCTTGTGAAGGGGTTTTTTGCTGTCCATAACGATGATGATGGGCTAGCAAAATCTGCATTTCACCAGTTTGCGGATTCGGTCGAGTGATAGCCGTGATGACGCAGGGCTGTACACGTGGGTATTGGCGCAATCGGCATACTGGACAGACCATGGCACGCTCATCTCGTTTGGCATGAATGGTTCGGGCAGCGCAGCGACTACAAAACTGCGTATCTGTTTGCCAGCGCAATAACTGTATTGCTTGGCTAAGCTGATCGGACAAAGCCACGGGCAACTGAGTAATCAGCTGGCGGTAAGGAACAAAAGCATTGCCGCTGGCCTCAGCGATGATAGGCAATGCAATATGATGTGCAATTGCATAGTCATAAGTAATGGCGCTAGCCGCTTGCGCAGTAAAGGTGTGGGCAGTGTTAATCAAGCCGTCGGCACTTTCTAGAGTGTCGGCATACTTCAGAGCATCTACACTCGCGTTAGTAGGATTAATATCAGACGACCAGTGACGCGGTGCTAGGCTTTCGAGTAGCGTGACATGACCAACTCGGTAAGCAAGCTGGGTTTCCTCGTCTGAATGTGTAGCGGACGGTGGTAATTCAAGCTGCACCGGCCACCATCCATTAGGTAGCTGGCGGCATAAAACAGTGTCATCACTAAATATAAAAGCACTGGTCATAGATAAAATTCCAAACCGATTAAGGTAAGTACGCATCAGTGTTGATACAGACTTCTTTAAATTGAAGTGTATAAATAAGTATTTGTGGCAGCAGAGCAGCGACCACAAATATATCGTTTTACTGCTTAAGCAAGATAGAAATTAGGCTGCGAGTAGATGACTCAAGCTCTGCTGCCCTACATCTAGCGCTTGTTTGCTGACCGGACGATTATGCTCAAAACCATCTAGATGATGATCGACGGCCATAATGACGTCAGCGATACAAGCGAGCGTACTGTCTTCAATACGTTGTCCACATTCGATACGCTGCTGAAGATAGTTGGCCAATTGACTGAGCATGCTTGCAGGTGTTGGTAGCTGTAAGAAGCGTACAGCCCCTGCTACCTGACGCATCATCTCAGGTATATTCTGGATATTGAGCATATCGCGCTCTGGCTCAGCCAAATAATCGTTAATGGCTTGTTCTGCGCTGGCAATAGCGGAACGACTTTCTTGTATCAAAGTATCATTAGCCGTATTGAGCTGATGTAAAGAGATATGCGGGTTATTCAGGGGCAAATAGATTGCCCCTGGTGTGTGCATTTCTGCCATTGCAATGGTGGCGTTTTCCGCATGCATCAATGCCAGCAGCAAGTGATCAAAATCGTCAGGCGAGGGCGTTTGCCAATGACTAACAGCTTCTGCTGCTACGCTGAGACTATTGGCTGCATTTGATAAACCAAGCAAGCGTAACGCTGAGCTCAATTCTGTTAGCTCTTCGATAATCTGTGCCGTTTGCATATCGACAGGATTTAATGAATCACCGCGTGCGTAGCTATCCACATTTTCTTTGATGGTATTGATTTGGGTCTGAATGATGGTGTTCAGCGTATCGGTCAGTGCACGATTAGGACCGAATAAGAAACGCTTCATTTGCTCAAGTTGCGAGCCTTCTAATTGGTTGCTGGCGTATTGTTCACGCAGTCGTTGCGCCGCATCACTGTCACGCTGGCAAGCAAAACTGACCAAATCAGCAAACCGTTTGTCCATCACAGGCAAGTAGCTTTGAAACTGCTGCTCTAAATAAATCAGTGTGTGTTTTTGGCTCAGGTTTAACGGTAATATCGTGGCAATATCCGTGACAGCTGCAGTAGCTGCTTGCCAGAATAGACTGCTGGTGTTTGATGCTATCAAAGCACACGCTGCACTCATGGCGTCAAGTTTCTGCTGATCGTCTGGGCTAACGTTACCATCTTGATTAAGCAGAGCGACTCCAAGACCACTACGATAAGCATAAGTTAGTAGTTCAGTGTCTAGGTTAAGCTCGTTAAGTGGTTGGAAGTTCTGTTCAGGGTTGGCAATGATGACACTACTGCTACCAAAAGCCGAAAAATAGTCTGCTGTGATAGGGGTTTCTTGCCCGTGAGCATTAAGTTTATTGATGACAGGCAGTAACAACGTTGGCTCTATCGACTCTGTCAAAAGTACAAACTCGATATAGCGATCCAGTGTCATAATGGCTTCTGATAAGTCCATAATCAAGCTGGTATCATTATTATCGCCATTATCATATAGGCGCTGTAAACCATTGACAATAGCGGTACTCAAAGCCTCTGCACCAACTAAAGATATCAGCTCAAAGATACAAGACAGCTGCTTTAGCACAGTGATAGAATCTAATAATAAAGGAGCTTGACTATTATCATCATTAAATTCACTCAGATGAATCTCAGTATCTTTTAAGGTTACGATGACCTCATCATGCAACAAATGTAACGATGGTAGGTTGAAATCAGTAACACTCAGCGTTGGGGCCGTTAACTTCATTTGCGCAGACTGGTTCATAGGTGTTTTTCCATAATGTACTGATGATAATGGCGAGGGTTTAAATGATGATCGAAAAAGCACTTGCTGGTGATGTTTTAACGCTTAATATAACAATAATTAAGCCTATATTATACAAATGTTATTGTACAAAGGTTGATATCACCAGCTTAAATGGCGACTACATATTGGCTTTTAGCTCAGGATACGCTTCTGCGAGCGATGCATACCATTTTTGATTGGTATTTTCATCTATCGATGACTCTAGCAATAAAGACGCTAAGTTGGCAAAGCTGGCATGGGCTGTCTGTCCACCGTCTGTTTGCGTATCTTCTTCGATGGCAAGTGTCACTTGCCCGCCAGTCATCGCCAGATAAACTTCGGCTAAAATCTCTGAATCAAGTAAGGCCCCGTGAAAAGTACGGTCTTGCTTGCCCACATCTAGGCGACGTACTAAAGCATCTAGGGTGTTTTTTTGCCCAGGGTACTGCTGCTTTGCCATGACCAGCGAGTCTGTCACTTGTACGCGCTCAGCAAAGTCATTCATACCAACTTTGGCAAACTCCATATTTAAGAAGTTCATATCAAAGGTGGCGTTGTGAGCGATGATTTCTGCGCCGTCCATAAAATCATAGAGCGACTGAGCGACTTGATCAAAGGTTGGCTTGTCGGTCAAAAATGCCTCAGAAATACCATGAATGCGAATGACTTCATCATCCATGCCGCGCTGTGGGTTGATATAAACGTGGAGTTTTTCGCCCGTAAATTTACGCCCGACCATCTCTACGATACCGACTTCGATAATACGATCGCCTTTTAGCGGATCAAGACCTGTGGTTTCAGTATCCATAATGAGCTGGCGATCAGACTCATGCCGATGGATAGGTTTGGGCAGCAGCGGTATGAAATGCGGATTGGCACGGCTGGTGTCGCCGTCGAATTTTGGTGTATCGGCTTCTTCTATGCCAGTAACGGTAGCGGGTACATGGTCATTTATCGTTGCTTCAGTCATGGACGTTTGGGCTTCTGGCATCTCTATTTTACTCATTAGTTTGCTAGCATTATGCTGATAACGATCGGCTTCTATTACAGCCTCTTTATTCATCATGTCATCTGCTAAGTTTGTATCGTTATCACTGTCTATGACATCTTCGTCAAGCTCATCATCTGTCATATCCAGACCCAGTGGGTCGAAACTTAGCCAATCATCGTGAGAAGCATTTTGAGCTGTATTAGGCATTATTTGCCCTTTTTTTTTAGCTGTGTCTTGCGATTCTATGGTCGATAATTCTTCACTGCTGGACGTCACGCCCAAGTTTGCCAGCTCGTCCGCTTTTTCATTGCCCGCATGTCCTGCGTGACCTTTTACCCAATGCCAATCAACATCGCGCTGCTGGCATAGCTTATCTAATTGTTGCCAAAGGTCTTGATTGGCGACGGGTTTCTTACTTGCCGTTTTCCAGCCTCTTTTTTTCCAACCCTCTATCCATTCGGTAATGCCTTTTTTGACATAGCTTGAGTCTGTCCAAATCTCGAGGTTGTGCTCATGCGGGCTATGGGTTAATGCTTGTATCGCACCCATTAATTCCATGCGATTATTGGTCGTCTCTTTATCACCGCCGTACAAATCTTGTGTACGGCCATCGCTAAAAATGAGATGTGCGCCCCAGCCACCAGCGCCCGGATTGCCTTTACAGGCACCATCTGTATAGGCCACGGTGGTTTCTGATTTGGCGGCCAACGGATTCATCGCGTTATTGGTGGTGAATTGCTGCGCTGAGGTGCGATTGTCTGACATAAAAAATTATTGACCTGAAAATTGATAAACTTAAGGAGAGTTAGAGAGATTTTGCTAGCGTTGTTTTTTACACTGGCTCTCCCTTTATATTTTGAGAATGAGTATAACAAATCTATCGTTGATGTGGGCAATCGTAATGCACAAAGTCGCAAAAGCACAGATCATAATAGTAACCCTGCCATTTTCTGTTAAAATAAGCTAGATTGTGATAAAGCGTCTATTTATATAGCGAAAATCTTTGTTCGCTTACTCAATCATCAGTGCCTATTTGTGAATAATCAACTTGTGAGTATTCAATACGCTCGAATGCAGGATAACCCTATTATGTCCTTACGCTCAAACGTTTTTTATAAAAAATTGACTCCTTTTATGGTTGCTATAACGGCGAGTAGTGCGCTGTTTTTGAGTGCTTGTAATGATAGCAATACTCAAGCCGATACCAACAAGGTTGAGACGGCAGCAGATTTATCAATATTTGAAGGTTGCTACACTGTCAGCCATGATGAGCCTGCCCAAATAAAAGTCAGTCAAAAAGATGGTGCATGGGTCATGCAAATGAAAGAGCCAGCAAGTGCAAAGCGTGTTTGGGATGATCCTGAGCCGCTAGAAGTGATTGAAAATAGCGATATACCGCAGTTTTTCTCTATTGACCCTGACAATGTTGATGCAGTCATTGGGCGTCCTGATCGAGTGCTAGTACTGGCTCATGTTAAGCCTGTCTATGCCAATATCGATCCATTATTAGACAGTGAATATTTATCCTATATTTATCGCGGTGCAAATACCATCTATCGTGTCGAGTGTGATGATGTTAATACCGATATTTTAGCCAATCCGCATGCCAATATTGTGATTGATAATGTTAATGAGAGCATCTAAATAAGCATGGCTCATAAACAGTATTTATGATCGATAGTATTTTTCTAAACAGTATTTTGCCATAAACAGACATGCCATTAGAGTTAAGCAATATGAATTTTTTTAGTTATGTGGTATTGGGCGGATTTTCTTATGCAGCAGGCTGGGCCGTCAGAACCTATGTACTGGATAATAAGCCTGAACCTGAGCAGCCTTATAATCTTAAGCATCCCGCCATCTTAGCTTACTTGGGTGGTTTCTTTATTATCATGCTGATTGTCTCGTGGCTGATTGGGCGTTATTTACTCGGACATGCTGCTATCGATTTGCCTTTTATTATCATCAATAGCATCGTTGCAACCTTTGTTTATTCGTTCGGTCTCAATCCAGAAAAAGCGCGTTATGATGTTCCAGATTAACGCACGTAGATAGTTGCTATTAGTGAATAAAAAAGCCACGGCTTATACATTGATTATCAGTCGTGGCTTTTTAGAATGATCATTTCAGTATGATAGCTTGCACAAGACTACGTGTTTTTCTTCAAGTT
Source organism: Psychrobacter muriicola 2pS (assembly GCF_904846535.1). Taxonomy (NCBI): domain Bacteria; kingdom Pseudomonadati; phylum Pseudomonadota; class Gammaproteobacteria; order Moraxellales; family Moraxellaceae; genus Psychrobacter; species Psychrobacter muriicola. The sequence goes on along the minus strand of NZ_CAJHBC010000003.1, from coordinate 300,351 downwards.
AGTAGCGGTTTTAGCAGCTGCTTGTCTTTTCTTCCAAGTTTGATATTTTTGCAAATCTTTTTCGACCAACTTCAAGCAAAAGGTTAGCACTAGTGCATCGTCAATATGACCGATAAAGGGAATGAAGTCGGGAATGATATCAATCGGGTTGAGAGTATAAAGCAGTCCAACCACGCCCGCTGAAATGGTCTTGTAGGGAATATCGCGATAGTTTCCTTGATAATAATCTTTAATCAAGCTCATGAATAGCATCAAATCTTTGGCAAAACGCTCAAGATGGCTGCTATCTTTTAGCTTTTCTTGCAGTTTTTCTTCTTCGTTGATGAGGTACTCTAAATCGGTGTCCAATATGTCATCTTTTTTCTGTTTATCAGTCGTTTTCTCAGCCATTATTATTATCCTTATTTAACCGAAATCGGTATTCTCATACTACAACAAAGTCGCGGGATGTGCCAATACGGCTAGGTTTTTGCTATGTACCATAGCGAAAAATTAAATATAGGCAAGGGTTGGGCAACTATCATGGCCAAAAAAACGTCTACAATATGCTGCTGTGATGTTTAAGCAAGCAGATTGCAAAGATAAAGATGGGTTAAAAATATATCAAAATAAAAACGATAAGGTGGCAGCGAGAGATGGTTTCCAAGAGTCAGTTATTAACAGATGATAAAAATAAAAATGGTCATACAGCGATTGAAACGGCAGCTGGCTTGAATCGTCGCCAGTTTTTACGTCTAGTAGGTCTCAGCGCAGGGGCAGGGTTATTAATAACCCAAAATATGACTCAGTCGCTGGCCTCCGATGTCATTGAGAAAAATAATAGTACGCAACTTACCAAGGATGATCTGCCAACTTCTTTATTGGATGAGCGCTCATCATCACAAACGCTTCCAACACAGACAAGTTGTATAACGCCAACGATTGAGACGCGGCTTTTTGCCAGTTCCAATGTCGGTGGTAGCAACGAGCGCAATCAATTAGCATTGGATCGCATGGTTTGTGCTGGTTTTAAAGTCGATAATCCTACGATTACCACGCGGCAGTATTTACGTTTTGCAGGTACTGATTCGCAGCGAGCCAGTGATTTACAAAACCTCGCTACTGGTGCGATAGCCGCCCCAAAACTGCTATTAGGCGTGCGCGGTGGCTATGGCGCTATGCGTATATTACCCATGGTTGACTGGACAACGCTAGGACGGATTATGAAGGAGCGCGGCACGATACTCGCAGGGTTCAGTGATGTGACCGCTATTCAATGTGCGCTACTGGCGAAAGGGTCGATGAGCTCACTTGCAGCACCGATGCTCTATAGTGAGTTTGGCAAAACAGCACCCGATCAAGTCAGTTGTCGGCAATTTGCTGAGGCCTTGAGCAATCCTAACCTCACTATCACCATACGAGATGCAGCTTTAACCAGTCAGCAACTGCCTACCATACTGACAACGGGTGAACCCAAAGTATTAACTGGTACTATTTGGGGCGGTAACTTAAGCGTCGTATCGGCGCTGGCAGGTAGTGAGTACTTACCACGTATTGATGACGGTATCGTGTTTTTAGAAGATGTGGGCGAGCAAACGTATCGCATTGAGCGCATGCTGTATGACTTGTATCTGGCAGGTGTGTTCAAAGATCAACAAGCAATTGTGTTTGGCGCGTTGTCCAGTACAGGCGAAGATAGCTACGACAAGCGTTATGATGTCGCCACGGTGATTCATCAATTGCATAAGCTGACAGGGTTACCGATTTATAGTGGCATGCGTTTTGGTCATATCGGGAAAAAACACAGCTTTCCGCTTGGGGCGACTTGCCAGCTGATTCCTAATACAGTGAGCGGCTATCAATTGTCATTTACCGATTATCCAACCATCAAGGCTGATGCTATCAATGTAGAAGGTTTATGGCAGACTGCTTAAATGCTAAGCACTAATGATTGCCGTTACTAAATCGCTAGCCGCGAAAATTTGTCTTGATACTCTTTGGGTGTCAATTCTGTCGCACGTTTGAACAAGCGCGTGAATGAAGAGATGTCCTCATAGCCGACTTGATCGGCAAGCGATTTGATGGTCACATTACCCAACTCGAGTAAGCGTTTGGCTTGCTCAATTCTGACGGCCTGAATATACTCAACTGGTCGCATCGCCACACTGGCTTGAAAGCGCCTATTCAAGGTGCGTGGAGTGATATTTGCCATGGCAGCCAAGCTACTGACTTGAATGGGCTGCTGGAAGTTTTGCTCAATGAATTCTTGGACTTGTTTGACCAACTGATCGGAATGCGGCTTGTGCAAAGTCACGTTGGTATAGCTATTCTGATTGCCTCGCTTGCTGTCAATAATCTGAGTTTTTGCCACTTGTGTAGAGATCTCCCGTCCGCAGTAGCGCTCTATTAGTAACAATCCTAAGTCATAAAAGGCACTGCCGCCTGCCGCACAAAATATGTTATCCGATTGGGTAACAAACTGGTTCTCTTGTAAGTCCACCAGTGGAAAGTCTGCCTTAAACTTATTGGCATAGCCCCAGTGGGTTGTGGCTATTTTATTGTCTAATAATCCTGCTTCCGCCAAGAAAAAAGCCCCGCTACAGTTGCTCGCAATATCAGCGTTGGTATTGGCCAGTCGTTTTAGATGCGGGAGTAGCTCACTATTTTGCCTGAGCACCTTATCAATGGAATCGCCAATGGTTGGCACCAGTAACAAGTCGCACTCTGTCACGTCTCGGATATCACAATGGGCATTAACCATTAAGCGATTGCTACATCTGATAGCACCGCCACCCAAGCTTGCGATCTGTACCTTAAATCTAGGCTCTACGTCTTCATCTAAAAATCGCTGCCAGCTCACCCCTGTGAATGAAAATAGGTCTAATGCACCAGCGAGCACACTACCTAGCACACCATCGAAGCCAAGAATGATTACTTTGAACGGTTTGAAATAAGGCATAAGTCTCTCGTGTCTTTAGGTGCGCTTGTTAAAAATAGGGTGTTCTTAATGAATTTTTCTTAAATTTTTGTCTCATTTGACCATGAATATGTCATAAATGACAATACGGCAAAGCGCTAAATTAGATTAATATCAATTGATAAGCATTTATGACCTTTGTTTTGCATTACTCAACGATGCAGTAAATAGAAGAGATAGAGTCATTACAGATGGCAGTAAGATAAACGGATTTTCATGACTTACGATATTTGAACTTTACTAAAAGAGACGACTATGGCAGCAGATACCCTGATCAACGACTTTGAATTACCGTTCCAGCTTTACGATGTATTGGGAACAGAAACCCTCACTGAGCACTCGAAGTTTTCAGAGCACAGCCGTGAGACCTTTGATGCGGTATTAGATACCGCAAATAAGATCGCGACGGATTTATTTTTGCCGCACAATCACTTGGCAGACAAGAATGAACCGCAGTTCGATGGCAAAAAAGTCAGCATGATAAGCGATGTCAAAGTCGCTTTTGATGCGTTTCGCGAGTCGGGCTTTATCGCTGGCCGTTATAGTTTTGAAGATGGCGGCATGCAACTGCCCGAAACGGTGATGACAGCTGTGGCAGGCTATTTTATGGCAGCCAACCCATCAACGACGGCCTATCCATTTTTGACCACTGCTGCAATTAATGTTATCTCACATTTTGCCAGTGAGGATATCAAAGCCGCCTTTATGCCGCGTATGCTAACAGGTGAGTTTACTGGAACCATGGCACTGACAGAGCCACACGCTGGCTCGTCACTTGCCGACATCAAAACCACCGCAGTTAAACAAGACGATGGTTCCTATCGCGTCAAAGGCAGCAAGATTTATATCTCAGCAGGGGATCATGAGCTATCTGAAAATATTGTCCATTTGGTATTGGCCAAGATTCCCGGTGGCCCTAGTGGGGTAAAAGGCATCTCTTTATTTGCCGTACCTAAGTATCGCTTGAACGATGATATGTCTGTAGGCGAGCGCAATGACGTGCATTTGACAGGTCTGATTCATAAGCTGGGCTATCGAGGGGCGACCTCGACGGCATTGAGCTTCGGTGATGCGGGCGAATGCTACGGTTACCTGATCGGTGATGAGCATTTTGGTCTGCGTTATATGTTCAAAATGATGAATGAGGCACGCATTGCGGTGGGATTTGGCGCTGCAATGATTGGCTATCGCGGTTATCAGTATTCGCTCGATTACGCAAAAGACCGTACACAAGGTCGAATCGCACCAAACAACAAGCCTGAAGATGATGCAACGGCTATTATTCAGCACGGTGATGTCAAGCGTATGCTGTTGGCACAAAAAGCCTATTCTGAGGGCGGTATTTCATTGTGCTTATACGGCTCAAACCTAATTGACCGTATCAATACCTGTGAAGACGAAACCCTAAAAAACGAGCTGACCGAACTATTGGATTTGCTGACGCCAGTACTAAAAGCATGGCCGTCTGAATATGGGCCAAAAGCCAATGATTTGGGTATTCAAGTATTGGGTGGTGCTGGTTATACACGTGAATATCATGCCGAACAGTTTTGGCGTGACAATCGTCTGAATCCTATTCATGAAGGCACAAACGGCGTACAGGCATTAGATTTGTCATTCCGAAAGTTATGGCAAAAAGGTGGTCTTGGTATTCAGATTCTAAAACGTGAAATTACGCAAGATCTAGAAAGTATCACTACGCCTGAGACTGCTGCACTCGCGGGTAAATTAACACCTTATATGGGTCATTTGCATGAAGTATTGGTGCATTTGAGCAAAGTGTTGCAGACAGAAGAGGCAATTACGCTCACAGGTAACGCCCAAGCGCTAATGAATATTTTTGCCTCAATCGTGCTGAGTTGGATTTGGATTCGCCAAGCCAGTAAAGCCGAGCAACTATTAATTGCAGAGCAGGGCAGCACCACGCAAGATTCTGATAAACAGAACTTCTACAAAGGTAAGATACAAGCGGCCAAATATTTCATTGATTGGGAACTACCGTTGATCAACCGTGATATAGCAATTTTAACCAACACCAATGCTGTTTGTACTGATATGCAAGCGGACTGGTTTTAAGAACAACTCTAAGGAAAGAGTAATGACAACAATAAATAAGCAGTGGCGACTAAAAGCAAGACCAGTCGGCGAACCAAGTGCTGAAACTTGGGATTATACTGAGACAGAATTACCGACTATCACCGATGGTCAGTTGCTGATTAGAATTGATTATATCTCTATCGATCCTGCGATGCGTGGTTGGTTAAACGATGCCAAATCTTATATCGCACCAGTACAAATTGGTGACGTCATGCGCGCTGGTACGGTGGGTGAAGTGATTGAAAGTAAGCATGAAAAATTTGCTGTCGGTGACTATGTTGCAGGTCATAATGGCGTGCAGTCATATGCTGTCAGTGATGGTACAGGTCTACATAAAGTCGATCCAAACTTAGCACCATTGTCTTACTATTTGGGCGTACTTGGGATGCCGGGCATGACAGGCTATTTTGGTCTATTAAAAACAGGTCAACCAAAAGCAGGCGAGACAGTCGTGGTATCAGGCGCTGCGGGTGCCGTTGGTAGTTTGGTCGGTCAAATCGCTAAAATCAAAGGCTGCCGAGTCGTCGGTATCGCAGGTGGTGCTGAGAAATGTAAGTTCTTAGTCGACGAGCTTGGGTTTGATGCAACGATAGACTATAAAAACGAAGACGTGAAAAAAGCCCTAAAGAAAACCTGTCCAAATGGGGTCGATGTCTATTTTGACAACGTTGGCGGTGATATTTTAAATGACGTGCTGACTCAAATTAATCTACGTGCACGCATCGTTATTTGCGGTGCTATTAGCCAGTATAACAACACGACAGCGGTAAAAGGCCCATCGAACTATTTATCGCTATTGGTCAATCGTGCTCGCATGGAAGGCATCGTGGTGTTCGATAATATCAAAGAATATCCAATCGCCATGAAAGAGATTGCTGGCTGGATTCAGTCAGGCGATATCAAAGTAAAAGATCATATCGTTGAGGGTATCGAGACGTTCCCTGAAACGCTTATGATGCTCTTTAAAGGTGAGAACTTCGGCAAACTGGTACTTAAGGTAGAGGGATAAATCATGACACTGAATACAAACGGAATTGCATCAGATGTAACGGGTAAGCGTATTTTGATCACTGGTGGCGCATCAGGCATTGGTGCTGCAAGCGCATTGCTATTGGCCAGTCGCGGCGCTAAAGTCGTGATCGGTGATATGGCAGAAGAAATGGGTGAGTCTGTTGCCCAGCAAGGTCAAGATGCAGGCAACAGCATCACTTTTAGAAAGGTAGATGTGACCAGCGGTGATGAGGTACGTGCGTTGTTCGACTTTGCGATGGAGACATTAGGTGGCCTAGATGTGGTGGTAAACAACGCAGGTATCGACCATAAACCCTCGCCTATGCATGAGCTAAGTGATGATGACTTTGACCGTAATGTCGCTGTGAACTTAAAAGGGGTCTGGCACTGTATGCGTGCCGCTGTCAATTGTATGATACCGAATGGCGGTGGTCATGTGATTAACGTGGCATCTATTGCAGGCCTGCGTTCCGCACCTATGATCTCAGCCTATAGTGCCGCTAAACATGGGGTGATGGGGCTGACCAAATCTGCGGCCCATGAATATGCGCGCGCCAATATCCGTTTTAATGCGGTATGTCCGAGCTTCATTGATACGCCAATGGTGCGTAATACCATGGCAATGATGAATGAACGTGCGCAGCAAGCAACCGTTAAGGCCAGCCCACTGCGCCGTTTGGGAGAGGTGGATGAGGTGTCTGCAGCGATTGCATGGTTAGCTAGCGACGAGAGTAGCTTTATGAATGGTCATGCATTTACCCTGGATGGTGGCATGTTGGCATAAGATTGACTTTTACGCTTACGTATATAGTGTGCAAAAATATAAGGAATAACGATGAAGGATTTATTTGATTTAACGGGTAAAATTGCGCTAGTGACAGGTGCCAGTCGCGGTATTGGTGAGTCTATTTCCCGTTTGCTGGCTTCAAGGGGCGCACACGTGATTGTCTCTAGCCGCAAAATTGATGCTTGCCAAGCAGTCGCAGATAGCATCAAAGCTGACGGTCACAAGGCCAGTGCATTTGCTTGTCATGTGGGCGACATGGAACAAATTGACGCGATTTTTGAACATATCAAAAGTGAGTTTGGTCAAATTGATATCTTGGTCAATAACGCTGCAGCCAACCCGTATTACGGTCATATATTAGACACAGACTTAGCCGCTTTTGATAAAACGGTGGAGGTAAACATTCGTGGTTACTTCTTTATGTCGACCGCTGCTGGCAAGATGATGAAAGAACAAGGCGGCGGTGTTATCTTAAATACAGCTTCGGTCAACGGATTAGTAGCAGGTGACAAGCAAGGTATCTACTCAATCACCAAAGCGGCAGTCATTAGTATGACGAAAGCGTTTGCTAAAGAGTGTGGTCCACTTAATATCCGTGTGAATGCGTTATTACCAGGCTTGACTGATACCAAGTTTGCCTCTGCATTGACTACCAATGATAAAGTCTTAAAAATGGCACTACATTCGATTCCGCTAGGACGGGTGGCAGAGCCTGATGAGATGGCAGGTACTGTATTATATCTGGTGTCCGATGCATCAAGCTATACCACAGGCGCGACTATCGTTGTCGATGGTGGTATGCTGGCTTAATCGGTTCATCTATAAAAACAATTTATAGAAAGTGATTCGCAAAATAAGAGTTACTATTGAAAACCGCATGAGAGTAAATTTCATGCGGTTTTTTTGATTTTATTTTTAATGAAGTGCATAGCTATTCTGCGTACTTTGCCATTGAATTGGCTGCTAGTGGGAAGCAAGAACAGGCTGCAACGTGGCATAATAAGTCCAAATAATTAAAAGGAGTGAATCGTGGACTCATTGACTAATCATAAAATAAATAGCATTGCTCACAATAAAACATGGCTATTTGTGCCAGCGACGCGAGTCGACAGGATAGAAAAAGCCTTTGCCAGTGGTGCAGATGCAGTCATCGTAGATTTAGAAGATGCCGTTGCCAAAAAAGACAAAGCGGAGGCTCGAAAAGCTTTAAAAAAATACTATGATGATCAGAATGAAAAACAAACTTATCAGCCCATTTGGCTACGTATCAATAAAGCCGGCAGCGAAGAATTTTTCAAAGACATCGTGCTCTGTCAGAAAATGCCTAGCTTGGCTGGCGTGTTATTGGCTAAGGCTGAGCAAGTAGCTGATATTGAAAGCGTACATCAGCTTACCAATCTACCTATCATTGCGCTAATAGAGAGCGCTATTGGATTGTATCAAATTGATGAGATGGCAAAAGCAGTTGGGTTGGTCGCGTTTAGCTATGGGTTTTTGGATCTGTGCAATGATCTGCAAGTACAAGTAGGGACGCCATCAGCGGAGATAGTTGCCAATAAGATTCGCTATCAGTTTATTCTGACTTCAAAAGTACATCAGTTGTCGCCGTCTATCGATACCATTTATCCTGATTTCAATGATGAAGTAGGGCTAGCTAATCGAGTACAGCTGTGGTCACAAATGGGCATGTCAGGAATGCTTTGTATTCATCCAAAGCAAGTAGCGATCGTCCAACAAGCGTTACAACCGACCGACGAAGCATTGTCGTTTGCTCGGCGTGTGGTAGAGGAATACGAGCGGAGCGGACAAGCAGTGTTTAAAATAGATGGTGAAATGGTCGATGCGCCAGTGATTGAGCGAAGCCGTCAACTCTTGGCAAAGTAGCAGACAAATCTATAATGCTTTATCATGAGCTATCATAAATCTAACTAACTCTATAAAAGCATACTATGATTTTTATCAACAACCATATCAGCCTCAATGATAATGAAGTGGAGATCAGCGCCATGCGCGCGCAAGGCGCAGGCGGGCAGAATGTCAATAAAGTATCTTCTGCTATCCATCTACGTTTTGCCATTCATACTTCAAGCCTGAGTGACGAGTACAAACAGCGATTACTAGACAGCAAGGACAGCCGTATAACTAAAGAAGGCGTGCTCGTCATCAAAGCACAGCAGTTTCGCACGCAAGAGCGCAATAAAATAGATGCGATTGAGCGACTGCAAAGCTTTATCACAAAAGCCACTCATGTCAATAAAACCAGACGGCCCACTAAACCTAGCAGAAATGCCAAACGCAAACGAGTGGATCAGAAAACTCAGCGCGGCAAAACCAAAGCCTTACGTGGTAAGGTAGATTTTTAAATAGGCTACTTATTTTCTATTTTTAAATGAACCAAACAGCAAAATGCCAGCCCATCTAAGTGGCTGGCATTTTTTATAGGCTTACTTACTATCAGGTTTTTAGCTATCCAAGCCTTCTGCTTAATTCAGGAAAGCGCTTTATCATAAACAGCATCAATATCAGCGCCACACTTGCGATAGCCGCGCCGACATAGCCCACGCTCGATATGGATATATGCGTCACTGCATAACCACCGAACAGCGCACCTGCACCAATGCCTAAATTAATAATACCTGAGAACATTGACATCAGCATGTCTTGCGCCGTGACATCAACCATGATGACTTTGGCTTGCATAGAGATAATCAGCAGCATAAGCGCCGCGCCCCACAGTAATGCAATCAAGCTTAGCGCCCAGATAGAGGTGACGGCAAACAGTAGCACGAGCATAGAGAGTAGCATCAATATCGTCGATATCAGCATCAATCTGGTATTAAAACGATCACCCCAGCGACTGAATATCACACTGCCCGCAATCCCTGCCACTCCAAACAATAGCAAGACGACAGTTGCGGCGTTTTCACTAATAGCGCCAACCTGCCGCATAAAAGGCTCGATATACGAGTAAGCGGTATAGTGGGCGGTAAAAACCAGTAAAATAAGCAGATACAAACAAACCAATAAAGGGTTTTTGAGCAGTTCTGGAATCTTTCTAAACGAGCCTTCAAACATACTCGGCAACGTTGGCAATAGCCTTGCTTGTAGGATAAATACGATAAAAGCAATCACACCGATACCGCCAAATGTCGCCCGCCAGCCAAACCATTGACCGATTAAGCGCCCTAACGGTACACCCAATACCATCGCTAATGAAGTACCGGTCGCAAGTACACTAAGTGCCAGTGCTTTTTTGCCTTCCGGTGCTACACGTATCGCAATCGCTGCCGTAATCGACCAAAATATCGCATGCGAAAGCGCAATGCCCACGCGACTAATCAGTAATACATCAAAGCTCCATGCGAATACTGACAATACGTGGCTGGCAATAAAAACCACAAACAAGCCCAAGAGCAAGCTTTTACGCTCAAAACGACTGGTGAGCAGCATTAACGGCAATGACATAGCCGCGACAATCCACGCATACAGTGTCAACATCCAGCCAGTCTCAGCCGTGGTGATAGAAAAGTCTTGGGCGATGTCACTTAATAGGGCAACGGGGACAAATTCGGTGGTATTCATAATAAAGGCGCTGACGCCCATCAAAAATACTTGGAAATACTGAGTTCGGCGAGCGTTTGAGCTCACCTCAAGGTTATGTTTCATATGATCCAATACAAATAAAGAAGGCGCTAATAGTAAAAATTAGCTTAAAAATAATTCATTAACTTAAGAATAATGGCGGAAATAGGTCGTAATGATGAAGAGAAGGAGGGCAAGATAGCAAATCAATCGCAGTATGTCAGAGCCTATCATTAGACAGCTGTATTTTATCAGCAATCGATGTTGTTTTTGTAGGAGAGTCTTTAAAACTAACAACTAAATAATTAAATGAATTGTCAAATAAATGCTCAAATAAGCCTAATGATGGCATCAGTGCCAGTTACATAGCACTTATAGTGAGAGATCGCTATTTAAGCTTGAATATGGGTATGATGACCCCATCGGCTAGGGATGCTTGATAGCGTAAGTTCAAATATTTATTGATATTTTACTGAGATAGGATAAAAGAAAAACAATCTATGAAAACAGACACCAATAAACCATTAGCTTTTAGAAGATATCCTTCAACAACGGCACTGCAATGTTTTGAGACCGCTGCTCGTCATTTGAGTTTTACCAATGCCGCGCACGAGATGCACATGACTCAAAGCGCCATCAGTAAGCAAGTGGCGCAGTTAGAGGAGATGTTAAACCTTTCTTTGTTTTATCGCACGCCGCATCGGATTTCACTGACCCCTGCTGGTAAAACATATTATCTTGAAGTCTTAGAGATTTTAAAACATATTGAGGTGGCGACCACCAACTTAATGTCGCATAGCAGTAATACCGAGCTGCTAAAAATAGTCTCGCATCCGACATTTTGTGCTCGTTGGTTGATTCCAGCACTCAGTGGCTTTAGTCAAGAATATCCCCTTATTAACTTGGATATTAAAGAGCTGGCGGGGCCGTTTTTTTCTGAAGACCAAAATGTCGATATTGCTTTTTTATATGGCGATGGCATGTGGGGTAACATGGAGGCCGTAAAGTTGTTCGATGAATACTGTGTTGCGGTCTGTCAGCCGCAGTATTTGCAAGATAAAACACCGAGTACCGAGTGTTTAAATGACTATGTATTATTGCAAATAAGCTCGCGCCTAAGTGCATGGTATGAGTATTTCAAACAACAAGATGTTAGCGTCGATGGCACGTTTGTGGGCCCGCGTTTTGAGACCTTCCATGCCTGCATTTCTGCTGCCTTACTTGGCTATGGTATTGCCTTGGTGCCGTTACGTTTGGTGGAACCCGAACTACAATCAGGCGCTTTAGTCATGGCGTGGGATTATGCGGCAAAGGGTCGCGGCAGCTATTATGTGACTTATCCTGTTTCTTCGGGGCAATCGCATAAGGTGAAAGCAGTTTTAGAATGGATTACTGCTTATTTGGCAATCTCAGATGAGCGTGAAAAGGCGTTAGGGTTGGTTTTATAATATCCCTCTATCGTGTTTCTTTATAACTTAAAGCATTTCTCTATAGCATGGGTCTTGTTATTTTTATCCTGCAAAGTGATTTGTTGTGAGAATCTAACAAGCTAAGCAAACCTCAAAAACTGCCTTCATACGCAGTTTTTTTTGTTTTTAAAGGATTCGTTTAGAAAATTAATTTACTGGTAATGACAAAAAGGAATGCCACCACAACTATTATTCGTTTGCTGCCTAAGTGATGTTTTGTTGAAATGAGTCTAACTCAAGGAAGAGATAGAGACTTATCATGGACAAGTTTTATAACGTGACGGATGCCTTTACGATGGTGCATCCGCTCACGCTCATCAAAGGCAAAAATGCCAGAGTTTGGGACGACAATAACCACAGCTATATAGATTTTGTTGGCGGTATTGGTGTTTTGAATTTTGGTCACTGCCACCCTCACATCGTTAACGCCATCATTCATCAAACCCAGTCACTGATTCATTATGCTTACAATGCGGCAGCGCATCAGCCGTATCAAACCTTTATGCTTCGATTGTGTGAGTTTGTGCCCATCAGCGGCGAGCTGGCAGGCATGCTCACCAACTGCGGTGCAGAAGCGACCGAAAACGCCATAAAGATAGCCCGCATGAAAACAGGTCGCACGGGTGTCATTGCGTTTGATGGCGGCTTTCACGGACGCACACTGGCTGCCGTCAATCTCAATGGTAAGGTCGCCCCTTATAAGCGCGGCCTTGGTACACTGGCCAGCGGTGTTTATCACATTCCTTTTCCCAGCCCTGATAACAATATCAGCGACGAGCAAGCGATTGACGCGCTACAGCGGTTGTTTATGGTAGAAACCGATATCGACAATATCGGTGCCATTATCGTCGAACCCGTACAAGGGGAAGGCGGTTTTCAATTATTGTCGCCCACCTTTGCGCAATATCTACGCCAGTTTTGTGATGAGCATGGGATGTTACTCATCATGGACGAAATCCAATCCGGCTATGGTCGTACTGGTACGCCGTTTGCTTTTACCCATTTAGGAGTTGAGCCTGATCTTATCTTACTTGGCAAAAGTATCGCAGGCGGCTTGCCCTTAGGCGCGGTCATAGGCAAGGCTAGTGTGGTCAATGGTCTACCTAAAGGCAGCTTGGGTGGTACATATTCGGGCAATCCAGTTGCTTGCGCCGCCGCCAATGCCACGCTTGATATCATGCAAGCTGATGACGTTTGGCAGTCAGCTAAGCATTATGCCCAGACGATTGAGGCGACTATCAGCCAATGGCAGCAAGAAGGTATCTCGCCTTGGTTATTTGGTCTTACCGGTATCGGTGCCATGCGCGGTATCGAGCTGCGTCATCCTGAGCATGATGTGCATTCAAGTGTGATGGCACAAGTATTAGCCAAAGCGCGCGAACGTGGTCTATTGCTGATGCCAAGTGGACAATATCGCCACATCATTCGTTTGTTGCCTCCACTCACCATAGAGCCTGACACCTTAAAAGAAGGATTGGATATTCTGAAAGAGGTGCTCATCGCACTTCCTGATGGATTGCCGGTCGCTTAATGCTTAGAAATGTTTAGGGTTTATAGTGCATCGCCATAACTAAATGCTCGAAATCAAATATTAATTGCTTAAAAATTTATTAACTTTATTAAAAGGATGTTTTTTTGTGAAAAATAATAGCGTCAGTCTAGATGAGAATTTTATCTGTAGTGATGATATCCGCCATCATTTTTCTATGGCTATGTCAGCCATGTATCAAAACGAGGTGCCGCTGTACGGCGACTTGATCGATTTGGTCAGTAATGTCAATGCCGAGGTATTAACCACACATCCCGATGTCAAATCACAACTGCTACATACGGGCGAGATTGAGCGTCTAAGTATGGAGCGCCACGGAGCAATCAGGCTAGGTACCGCAGCAGAATTAAGTATGATGCGTCGGCTTTTTGCAGTGATGGGTATGTACCCTGTTGGCTACTACGATTTAGCGTCTGCTGGCGTACCCGTACATTCAACTGCCTTTCGCGCGCTTGACTCGCATTCATTGCATAAAAGCCCTTTTCGCGTATTTACTTCGTTATTGCGTTTAGATTTGATTACTGATGAAATTTTAAAACAAGAAGCCATGGCCACACTGGCGCAGCGTCAGATTTTCACGGCTGGGGCTATTGAGCTTATTGAGAATTTTGAGGCGCAAGGTGGTTTGACTACTGAGCAAGCACAGCAGTTTGTGCAAGAAGCGCTAGAGACATTTCGCTGGCATGATAAAACACCGGTGGCAAAAGCACTCTATCAGCGTCTATTAAATCAGCATCCGCTGGTCGCTGATGTGGTCGGCTTTAAGGGCCCGCATATCAATCATTTAACACCTCGAACCTTAGATATTGATGCGGTGCAACAAGGAATGCAAGCAAGAGGCATACCATCAAAAGCCATCATCGAAGGGCCACCGCATAGAGCTTGTCCTATCTTATTAAGGCAAACCAGTTTTAAAGCGCTACAAGAAGCGGTTGGTTTTAAAGTTGCCGATACTTCAGATGGTGCCAAAGAGGACTATGAGCAAGGGCATCATACCGCTCGCTTTGGAGAGATTGAACAACGCGGTGTGGCGTTAACGCAAAAGGGCAGGGTGCTTTATGATGAATTGCTGAGCGAAGCTCGCCGCCAGCTTGGTGCTACCCCAAATGAGGACAACACGGCTCAATACAATCAAATTTTAGCCGAGGTATTTACGGCTTTTCCTGATGATTATCAGTCTCTACACGATGAGGGGCTGGCGTATTTTTATTATCAGCTGACGGATGGCACTCTTGATTCTGAAGACGGTCAAGCGTTGTTAGCCACCACCTTAACCCGTGATGATTTGAATAAACTGCCTAATGCTAAGCTGACTGCTCTGATTCATGACGAAGTACTTCGCATTGAACCCATCGTTTATGAGGATTTCTTGCCTGTCAGCGCTGCCGGTATCTTTCAATCGAATCTGCAAGAGGCACAGCCAAGTCACTATGACGGTCGCTCAAGCCAACAAGAGTTTGAACGTGATTTAGGCACTGCTATTTATGATGAGATGGCATTGTATGAAGCGATGCAGATGCAAAGCCTTGAGCACTGCTTGTCTACCTCCAATATTTAGTAAAGTTAAGCTGTAGATAGCCAGATGATAGCTGACCTATTACCACGTCATTCCAAAAAGGAATGACTGCAAGAAATTTATTATTTTGCAACTTAGTAGGCAGCAAGGTAGTTTTATAAGTCAGTCAAGGATGTAATAAACCACTATACCAATATACAAGGGATTGATTATGATTAAGCAATATATGTCTGCGATGGGCGTAGAAGAAGCACACTATCAAAATGGCGACTTTGACGTCACCACCCCAATTGATGGTTCAGTCATCGGTAAAGTGACATTAGATAAAGTCGCCGACGTCGATACTAAAATCCAAAATGCCAAAAAAGCCTTTCAAGAATGGCGTGTCGTGCCTGCTCCCAAACGTGGTGAGTTGATTCGTCTGTTGGGTGAAGTGCTGCGTGAGCATAAAGAAGATCTAGGTATCTTAGTATCGCTAGAAGCCGGAAAAATCAAACAAGAAGGCCTTGGCGAAGTACAAGAAATGATTGATATATGTGACTTCGCCGTGGGCGTATCGCGTCAGCTTTATGGTCTAACCATCGCCTCAGAACGTCCAGGTCACCACATGCGTGAGACATGGCATCCACTCGGCGTCATCGGCGTCATCTCTGCTTTTAACTTCCCTGTCGCCGTTTGGTCTTGGAATACAGCGCTGGCCATCGTTTGTGGCAACCCTGTCATCTGGAAACCTTCAGAAAAAACCCCACTTGTCGCCTTAGCTTGCCAAGCTTTATTTGAAAAAGCCTTGGCAAAGTTTGGCGATGCACCAGCACATTTATCTCAAATCCTATTGGGCGAAACCGATGTCGGTAATGCCTTGGTTGAAAACAAAGACATCGCCTTGGTCAGTGCCACTGGAAGTACGCGCATGGGCCGAGAAGTAGGACCAAAAGTCGCTGAGCGCTTTGGTAAATGTTTGCTTGAGCTTGGTGGTAATAACGCCATGATTTTGGCACCCACGGCAGATTTGGATTTAGCGCTACGCGGCATTATATTCTCAGCGGTTGGCACAGCGGGTCAGCGTTGCACGACCTTACGCCGTCTATTTGTCCACGAATCTATCAAAGATGATATCTTGCCACGGGTAAAATCAGCTTACGAGACCGTCAGTATTGGTCATCCACTTGAAGGCAATTTGGTCGGCCCACTGATTGATGAAGACAGTTTTGATAATATGCAAGCCGTGTTAAAAAAGGCTCGCGAAGCGGGCGGTACAGTGACAGGCGGTGAGCGTGTATTAGTAGATAAATACCCTGATGCCTATTATGTCACGCCTGCCATTGTCGAGTTTGATGAGCAAAATGATGTGGCTAGAAGTGAGACTTTTGCGCCGATTTTATATGTCATGACCTATAAAGACTTTGATGAGGCAATCGAGATGCAAAACGATGTACCACAAGGATTATCATCATGTATCTTTACCAATGATTTGCGTGAAGCGGAAACTTTCCTCAGCGACCGCGGCAGTGACTGCGGCATTGCTAACGTTAACATCGGCACCAGTGGCGCTGAAATCGGCGGTGCATTTGGTGGCGAAAAAGAAACAGGCGGCGGACGTGAGTCAGGGTCAGATGCATGGAAGGCTTATATGCGTCGGCAAACCAACACCATCAACTATTCAACAGAGCTGCCACTTGCCCAAGGTATTAGCTTTGGTTAATGCAGATTTGCTTGAGCAGTTAGCGTTTTAGCTTTTGATTTATTTTGTAGCTTCTATTTTGTAGTTTCTGTATAGATTTACTGAATACAAATTGTTTTACATAAATTGCTAAGCATACTCCTCGTGTGCTTAGCAGACTAAGCGTTATAAGCAATCAAGGATTGATTGCGATATCCATGGACGACTACTAAGGAAGGTAGAATTATCATGATCGATGACAAACCGTACGACCCCGCTAATGACGGCTATGGTCCGTCTTCTAGCTTTTTACTTGATATTGCTCCTCTGGTATTGACTGCCATGATTCTGATGGTGCAGTTTTTCGTATTTAAAGACTTTACTCCGCATATACCGTTGGCCTGTGGCATTTTAATCACTGGCTTATTTATGAAGCTGCGCGGCCGTGATTGGCAAGGTATGGAGGAGCGGTTTTTAAAAGTTATTAAAATCGGTTTACCTGCAATGATTATTCTCATGGGCGTCGGTATGCTCATTGGCTCATGGATTATTGCAGGGACGGTGCCGACCATTCTTTATTACGGTTTTAGTATTTTTTCTCCTTCCTCCTTTTTATTTTCAGTTTGTATTATTTGCGCCATTATTTCTGTTGCTACTGGGACCTCATGGGGCACTGTGGGTACGGTTGGTCTCGCGATGATGGGTATCGGTATGGGGCTTGGTATTCCAGCGCATTTTACAGGCGGTGCTATCGTCTCTGGTGCTTTTTTTGGCGACAAAATGTCGCCACTGTCAGATACCACCAACCTGACACCTGCGGCAGCTGGCGTGGAGCTTTGGGATCATATCAAAGGCATGCTACCGACCACTGTCCCAGCCATGATTACTGCCTTAGCAATTTATGCATGGATTGGCATGGGTTATGGCGATGACAGCATTGATTTATCTTCTATCCGCGCCTTACAAACCAACTTGGCTGATAATTACAACTTAAGTGTCATTACCTTATTACCCGCACTGGTGGTTGTTGTCGCTGCGGTTATGAAAATGCCAGCGATACCGACCGTTTTAGGCGGCGTGGTAGTAGCGTCATTTATTGCCTTTTTTATGCAAGGTGTCGGGGTTAGTGAGATTTTTAACGTTTTACAGAACGGCTTCGTCAGTGAAACAGGGTTTGAAGTTGTGGATAAATTGCTGTCAAAAGGCGGTGTGATGTCTATGACATGGGTCATTACCTTGACCATTTTTGCTCTTGCCTTTGTTGGCTCACTTGAGCATTACGGCACCCTAAAAGCCATCATGGCAAAAATAGATAAGGCGGTGAAGTCGCGTATTGGTTTGATTTTGACGACTTATGCCAGCGTCCTTGGTGTCGGTACTTTAATCGGAGACGTTTATACGACGTTGGTGCTGCCGGGGCGTTTATTAAAAGACAAATATAAAGAGATGGGCTACAAGCGCACGACGCTCACGCGCTCTATCGAAGACAGTGGCACGCTGTTGTCGCCACTTATTCCTTGGAACATGGGCGGTAGCTTTGTCGCCGCTACATTGGGCATAGCCACATTGACTTATGCGCCTTTTGCTTTTGCCTGCTGGTTGTCGCCCTTGTTTGGTTTGTTATGGGCGTTTCTTGATAAATTTATACCGCGTGAAGAGCCGTCAGTAGAAAAGCTCGACACGGCTACTTCAACGTCAATTAGTGACGTGTGACACAAGGGAGTGTGAGATGTTACAAGAGCAATGTTTATGGAACATGACTGCGTCCAATATTGAGTCCTATAGTCAAATGACTAGCGACACTCAAGCGACCATCTGTGTCATTGGCGGCGGTTATACAGGGTTATCGGCGGCGATTCATCTGGCCGAAAAAGGCGTCAAGGTTATCTTGCTTGAGAACCAAGCAATTGGTCATGGTGGCTCAGGTAAAAGCGTCGGATTGGTCAATGCAGGAACGTGGGCGCGTCCAGATGATTTGAGCGTTACTTTGGGCGAAACTGCAGGTGAGCGTCTGACTGAAGCGCTGGGACAAGCACCGAGTTTAGTCTTTGATTTAATCAAGCGCTACGATATTGATGCGCAGGCCACTCAAGCTGGTAATATCCATATGGCGCATAACGCCAAAGGTGAAGCCGATGTCGAGATTAGATATGAGCAGTTGAGTCGTCGCGGTGCGAATGTCGAAGTGTTAACTGGCAGCAAATGCCATGAATATTGCGGGACTAAAAGTATCAATAAAGCGCTATTAGATCATCGCGCGGGTACTATCAATCCGCTGGCTTATGTCAGAGGACTTGCAAAAGTCGCTACCAGTCTTGGCGTGACTATCTACGAGCATTCAGCTGTTGAAGCACTAGAAAAAGTAGACGGTCATTGGTACACCAGAACTGCTAAAGCTCGGGTCAAGTCTGAGCGAGTCATCATTGCGACCAATGCTTATACTGAAGGCGAATGGACAGAAATTGCTAAGACTTTCTATCTCGTCGCTTATTATCAGATCGCTTCTGAGCCGCTCAGCGGCGAGGCAGCAGATCGTATCTTACCTTACAAAACAGGGGCGTGGGACACGCGTTTGGCGTTATCGAGCTTTCGCCGTGACAAGGACGATCGCTTGTTATTGGGAACAGTCGGCGGCAGACAGCTAAAACCGAAATCCTTTTATCAGTCATGGGCCAATGCTGTACAAAAGAGCTATTATCCTGATTTACCAGCATTTAACTGGCAATATGAATGGTGCGGTAATTTTGGTTTTACGCAAGATCATATCTTCCGAGTTCTAGAACCCGACGAAGGCTTACTGACAGCGACTGCCTATAACGGTCGCGGCATTACTACTGGCACGCTCATGGGTAAATGCTTTGCAGATTATATCTTGACGGGAGACAGAGCCAGTATTCCATTGCCATTTAAAACCTTGGAAGAGTCGAAGATATCATTAGGTGCTTTAAAGTCTGGATTTACTGAGGTAGGGCTGACGCTGTATCATGCAGGACAATGTCTAAAAATAATTAGATAGCTTTACTGAGTCATTGTCTGATTTTTTAAAGTTGTTTAAATATAATTATATGATTACCAAAACGTATTAATATCAGTATTTATTTTCTATTATCTGATATGCTATTATCTTTGAGTCATTATCGTGGGTTTAACAGTTTTGTTATTGCCAGCCATTATCGTTATGAATGGTGGCGTACAAACCTTGCAACTTCCAGCACGATATAAAAAAATTCTGGTAAAGCGCATGAGCCTGTACTCCGACATCCTCATTTGTGCCTGATTTTATTTGCCTATTTGGGCATATTTCAACCTTTTTCGTCGGAGTTATAGGAGTTTAAGGTGTTCAATATCATGAGCCACATTGCCAACCAATCCAAATATACCCGTCATTATCATCCACGTCACCTTCTCGCACAGTATGCGATCAATCAGATAGCAACGCTTGAGCTGCGTTCGCAAGATATTATCAAAGCCATGGGTTACCCTATCAAGCATACCATGCCTGCTTGTGAGCGACTGCGTCACGTATTATCGAATAAATATCTTGGGCTTGATGGCAGCTATATTGATAAATATTTTACCGCAGATGAATTTTTAGCCGCGCTATTTACAGTGCTTGAGATACCTCACGCGCCGTTTGCAGAAGACATCGCCCAGATTAAAGATGATTTAGCGCATTATCCCAACCATCTACCAAAATATAGTTTGCAAGCAGAGGTGGACTTCGAGTTTACTGCGGATGCGAACTGGATGTCTCGTGGTGCTGCGTCGCGCTTGGCTCATATACGGTTGCCAGATGGGTTTGCCAAACTCAATGAGTCTGAGCGCGCGTCGGTAGTGAAAAAAAGCATCTCCGAGCATTATCAGCAGTACGAGGGCAATCTACCTTTTGACGGTATGATTAAAGGCTATCAATTGATTACTGAGCAACATAATGAAGTGGTTGATAGCGTAAAGTATGGTCTGCCAAAATCTAAGACGTGTTAAGTTTTAAATTTTTAAGTACAGTCTCGCTTTTTTAAGCAAAGCCTCACTATAAAGTGTGGCTTTTTTCGTTGTGATTTTTGATTGTGAAATTTAAAATTCGGCGAGTATAAATTGTCAGCCCATAAAAGCATTTTTATATCTCAGGCTTAGATATGGCACGCCATAAAATCACGAATAACGCATCAAAATCTGTATTAATTGGCGTATCGGTCTGGCGAATAATGTGCATCAATCCAAGACGACTAATAAAGCCCATAAACACATCAAAAAGTATATAAAGGGGCACGGTGTCATTTAGTACCCCACGCTTTTGACCATCTTCTAATACATTTAAAAATGCCCCAATCAGCTCTTTATTTTCATAAATCGCAATATTACGAATACGCGATGCCGATACTGAAGACAGTACCATCACTGCATCAGGATGCGAGTCTACAAAGTCAAAACATACCCATAATGTCTTGCGCAGCCGATCTTGCACGCTATCAATGCCTTGCAAATGATCCATGATGCGCGCCGCTAATCTGCCCAATACAATATCCATAATGGTATAGAACAGCGTCTGCTTATCACCAAAGTATTTATACAGGGTTTGTAGTGAGACATTGGCAGATTTCGCAATCTGCGCCATGGTCACTTCGTTAGAGTCAAAACCTGCAAAAACTTTACGAACGGCTTTTTCAATTTTTTCTAAAGTCGCAGGGCGCATATCTGATAAAGGTGCTAAGGCTCGGGTTGGATTTATGCTAGGTATCTGATTCGTGGATTGCATATTTGATAATTCCTGTGTGGTGAGAATTTCTAGACAGTGCCATAGCGGCTTATTTAACGGCTTGATGAACTAAAGTTAAAATAGGTAATATAAATTACTATTGTTTTTTATTAGATTGCGCATTGTCTTTTACTGCCCTAGTATAAGTCTTGCATGATATTAAATATAAAGAATATATAGATTTTATATAACGGTAATTAAAATTACCATAAATAATATATTTATGCTTAATAGTATTTAATATTAGAACATTTCCTCTTTTGAATTGAGGATACGCTCTAACGATGATTAACTTCCCCTCGTCAAGGACAGACACCATGAGCATTGAAACCTTTACCCCAAAATGGATGACCGAAGAACACGAAATGGTCTATGACAGCGCGCTTAAAATGTTTCAATCGTGGGAGCCAAAGGATGAGCAGTGGCGAAAAAACGGCATGATTGACCGTTCCGCGTGGGAAGAGGCAGGCGCGATGGGCTTCTTATGTGCATCGATTCCAGAGGAATATGGTGGCGGCGGTGGTGACTTTGGTCATGAAGCTGCACTTCTCTATGCGCAGGCGGAGGCCAATCAATCCGGATTCGGTGGCATGGTACATTCAGGTATTGTTGCGCCTTATATTTTCAGTCATGGTACGCAAGCACAGAAACAAGAATGGCTGCCTAAGATGGCGACGGGAGAGTATGTCGCCGCGATTGCCATGACGGAACCTGGCACTGGCTCAGACCTGCAGAACATCAAAACCTATGCAGTAAAAGATGGTGATGATTATATTATTAATGGCTCAAAAACCTTTATCACCAATGGTCAGCATGCCAACCTGATTTTGCTCGCATGCAAAACCGATCGGGAAAAAGGCGCGCAAGGTGTTTCGCTTATCGTGGTAGAAACGGATAAGGTGCAAGGGTTTGAACGTGGTCGTAATCTCGACAAGATTGGTCTGACCTCACAAGATACGTCGGAGCTGTTTTTTAGCAATGTCCGTGTACCGCAAACGAACCTGTTGGGTACAGTAGAGGGCATGGGTTTTATTCAAATGATGCAAGAGCTGCCACGTGAGCGTCTAATCATTGCCTTAACGGGCGTTGGTGCGATGAAGCTGGCGATTAATTTGACGCTAGATTATGTCAAAGGTCGGGAAGCGTTTGGCAAGCCGATTTGGAAGTTTCAAAATACGCGCTTTAAAATGGCAGAATGCTACGCCGATTATCTCGCGGCCAGCACGATGTGTGATGCTGCTGTCGATGCGATGTTAGAGGGCAAATTGACAGTACCACAGGCGTCTTTGATTAAATATTGGGTGACCCAAAAGCAGTGTGACGTGATCGACGAATGCGTCCAGTTATTTGGCGGTTATGGTTATATGACAGAATACCCAATCGCTCGCCTATATGCTGATGCGCGAGTACAAAAAATCTACGGCGGCACCAATGAAATCATGAAAGAGCTGGCGTCGCGCTTTATGTAAGTGGCTGACTTATTTCTTGATTCTAAGAAATCAATTATATGTCTATAACTGTTATTTATTTAAAAAAGAAAAAAGGGATTTTTTATGACTGAGACTGCTTACATTTATGATGCTATTCGTACCCCGCGTGGTAAAGGTAAAAAAGATGGCTCTTTGTATCAGGCATCACCGATTTGGCTTGCTCGTACTTTATTAAAGGAGATGCAGCAGCGTCATAACTTGGATACCAGTTTGGTCGATGATGTGGTGTTTGGTTGCGTGACGCCCGTTGGCGAGCAGGGATCTGATATCGCCCGTATAGCCGTCATTGATGCTGGCTGGGCGCAAAGTGTGGCAGGTGTCACTTTATCTCGGTTTTGTGCCTCAGGTCTGGAGTCTATCAATCTTGCCGCTGCCAAAATTATGTCAGGTATGGAGGACATGGTGGTTGCAGGCGGCGTAGAATCTATGAGCCGTGTACCGATGGGCTCTGACGGCGGTGCATGGTATATGGACCCACGGGTTAACGAAGCGACGCATTTTGTTCCGCAAGGCGTTGGCGCAGATACCATAGCGACGCTAAAAGGCTTTAGTCGCACCGATGTCGATGCGTTTGCTACTGAGTCGCACCGCCGCGCCGCGCATGCTTGGGAGCAGGGCTATTATGATAAATCGGTCGTCCCCGTCACTGATATCAACGGTATGACATTGCTAGATAAAGATGAAACCATCCGTCCCAACACTAATATCGAAACCTTAGCTGGTCTCAATCCTTCTTTTATTATGCCGGGCAAGATGGGCTTTGATAGCGTTATCTTGGACAGATATACCACCATTGAAAAAGTAAATCACGTGCATCATGCAGGTAATTCATCGGGCATCGTCGATGGTGCGGCAATTTGCTTAGTCGGTAGCGCTGCTGCAGGTCAAAAGGCGGGCTTAAAACCACGTGCCAAAATCACCATGGCTGCAGTCATTGGCTCAGAACCTGCCATTATGCTGACAGGGCCAACGCCTGCCTGCCAAAAAGCGCTTAATAAAGCAGGTATGCAAGCTTCAGATATAGACCTATGGGAAATCAATGAAGCCTTTGCTGCCGTACCACTCAATACTGCTGATGACTTGGGCATCTCACTTGATATCGTCAACGTTAATGGCGGCGCTATTGCTATGGGTCATCCACTTGGCGCAACGGGCGCGATGCTCATGACTACCGTTCTTGATGAATTAGAACGTCGCGATCTAAAAACCGCGATGATTACGCTCTGTGTCGGTGGCGGTATGGGCATTGCCACCATTATTGAGCGCGTATAGCGCTAATAGATTTTTAGTGACTGATATCGACATAGAATAATATAAAAAGGACTTGAAATGAGCACAAACAGCGTAGACGCCATCAATGCATTGAACCACTTTTCTGCCGAATCTGATAAGGGCATTATCACAGTTACTATTGATCAAGCAGATCGTCAGATGAATGTCATCGGCGATGGCTTCACCGATACTTTTGCGGTGATGACTGATAGCTTTATCAACGATGAATCCGCCAAAGGTTTGATTTTAACCTCTGGCAAAGAAACCTTTGTCGTCGGTGCTGATATTGACCAGTTGGCTAATATTAAAACTGCTGAACAAGCTTTTGAGCTGGTCGAAGACCTAAAAGCTAGCTTACGCAAACTAGAGAAGTCAGGTAAACCTGTCGTCGCCGCCATGACTGGAACGGCACTTGGCGGTGGTTTGGAGTTGGCATTGGCCTGTCATTATCGTATCGCGATTGATGCTCCTAAGACTAAATTGGGTCTACCTGAAGTCAAATTGGGCTTGCTGCCGGGTGGCGGTGGTACTCAGCGCTTACCGCGATTGGTCGGTATTCAATCAGCTTTAGAGCTTATGACCCAAGGTAAAGCGCTGAATCCAGTTGCTGCTAAAGATATGGGTTTAATCGATGCCATTGCCACTGATAAAGCAGATATGCTCAAGCAGGCGACAGATTGGATTAACGCCAATCCTGATATCCAGCAGCCATGGGATAAAAAAGGCTTTAAAATCCCCGGTGGTGATAGTAAACACCCCAACATCGTGCAAGTATTTTCTATCGCGCCTGCCATGGCCAATCAAAAGTCACATGGCAATTATCCAGCCATTACTCATATCATGTCTTGCGTGTTCGAAGGCTGCTTAGTGGATATTGACACTGGTCTTGAAATTGAGTCGCGTTATTTCGCTGCTTGTGTGCTGTCTACTGAATCTAGAAATATGATTAATACGCTATGGACTCAGCTGAATAGTATTAAAAAAGGTCAGTCGCGTCCGAATGGTTTTGGACGTACAACAATCAAAACCGTTGGTATTCTTGGTGCGGGCATGATGGGTGCTGGCATCGCTTATGTCTCAGCCAAAGCGGGCATAGAAGTGGTTCTTTTAGATACTACTATCGAAGGTGCTGAAAAAGGCAAAGCATATTCTGCCACCATTTTGGATAAAGACATTAGCCGTAATCGCTCCACGGAAGAGAAAAAGCAAGCATTACTCAATCGCATCAAGCCGACAGTGTCTTATGATGATTTGGCAGACTGCGATCTGGTTATCGAAGCAGTGTTTGAAAATCGCGACATTAAAGCCAAGTGTACCCAGAAAAGCGAGGCGGTGATTCCTAAAAATGCTGTTTATGCGTCTAATACTTCGACACTGCCTATTACTGGTTTGGCAAAAGCCAGCACGCGTCCCAATCAATTTATCGGTCTGCATTTCTTTTCGCCAGTCGATAAGATGCCGTTGGTTGAGATCATCATGGGTGAGCAAACAGATGACGCCACTTTAGCAAAAGCTTTTGATTATGTGCTGCAAATTGGTAAAACCCCTATCGTCGTTAATGACAGTCGTGGTTTTTATACGTCACGGGTATTTGGCACTTATGTATCAGAAGGCGTCACCATGCTAGGTGAGGGCGTCCATCCACGCAGTATCGAAGTTGCTGGCATGAAAACGGGCATGCCCATGCCGCCACTGGCGTTGCAAGATGAGGTGTCATTAAGTTTGGCGTTGCACGTGAGCGAACAGCAGCAGCTGGATATGCAAGCCGAAGGTAAGCCTATTGCTATGCGCCCCTCGTACGAGATACTAAAAACACTGGTCAAAAAGTATGGTCGAGAAGGCAAAAAGAATGGCAAAGGCTTTTATGAATATACCGATAAGGGCGAAAAATACTTGTGGCCCGAGCTGATGAATTTATATCCAGCAAAAACAGAGCAGCCATCACAGCAAGATTTAATTGACCGTTTGATGTTTATCCAAGCCAATGAATCTGCTAAATGCTATCAAGAAAACGTCGTGCGCTCTGTCGCTGATACCAATATCGGCTCCATTTTTGGCTGGGGTTTTGCACCACATCAAGGCGGTACCCTACAGTTTATCAATGCGATGGGGTTAGAGACATTCATTGCACGCAGTCGCGAACTCGCTGCTCAATACGGTGAGCGTTTTGAGCCAGCGCAAATTCTGCTAGACATGGCAGATAAAGGCGAGGTATTTTCTGATGACTGAGCTGATGACTGATGCTACGGTTAATACGAGCACTGGTTCAATAGTGGATTTGATGGCAGATTGCTTACAGGGGCTGCGCGTCGTTGATTTGACTCGTAACTTGCCAGGACCTTTTGCGACGCGTTTGCTTGCTGACTTGGGCGCAGACATCATTAAAATTGAACCTAAAAATGGTGATCCTGCTAGAGCATTTGGCGAATTGTTTGCCGCATTAAATCATGGTAAAACCACTGAAAATCATGACTTCCGTGATCCCAAAGGCATTGATGCTATCAAAGCGCATCTCAAAGATGCCGATGTGATGTTAGACAGCTTTCGCCCTGGCGTCTTAGAAAGCATGGGACTGGATGCCAAAACATTGCATACGATTAATCCAAAGCTAGTCATGGTATCGATCACCGGTTATGGGATAACGGATAAGGCATCGAAATCTGAGAGTGATACTAATCATAAAGGAATTAAGCATAAACAAATAAACCATAAACGAATCAATCATGATTGGGTCAATAAAGCCGGTCACGATATTAACTTTATGGCCATGAGCGGTGTTTTAGACCAACTAAAAACGGCGAGTGGCGAGCAGGCGATGCCTAACATTCAGTTTGCAGATTTGGCAGGTGGCAGTGATACTGCTGTGATTGCAGTGCTGGCTGCGGTATTCGCCGCCCAGCGTACAGGAAAAGGTCGTCATATTGTCGTCAGTATGACGCATAGTTTGTATCAGCATATGGTCATGCCAAAGGCAACGGGCGCACTGGTGAAAAGCTTCTCAGGACAACAACCAGCGCCGCATCATGATTTTTTGGGTGGATTATTGCCTTGCTATCGACTATACAGAACCTCAGATGCTCGCTATATGGCCGTTGGTTCGCTAGAACTGAAATTCTGGCAAGGCTTGTGTGAAGTTTTGGATTTGTCTGCGCTCAAAAATATCCATTGGCAACTTGGTGTTATGCCTAACACCTCTGAAAGCCAAACGGCGGCTAAGGCGATAAGCGATAAATTTGCCAATCAAACGCTTGAGCATTGGCAACAAGTTTTTGCGCTCGTTGATTTCTGTGTCACCCCTGTGCTTAGCCTGAGTGAAGCAAAAGTACACCCCTTATTTGCCCATCAAGATGAGTATGATGCAACATCAGGATGGCAGCAGGTTTAGTAGTTATATTTGTTATAAAAAACGCTTTAAAACCATGGAGTCTTTCATAAATGAATTACCAAGGAAGGTAAATTATGGATCAGTTTTGGACGCAGCATTATCCTAAAGGGGTAAAGGCACAGATAGAGCCGCCGCATAATACAGTGATTGACATGTTTGATGACAAATTAACAGAATATGCCAGCCATGAATTTATCACCAACATGGGTGTCACTTATTCTTATGGGCAAGTAGATAGCCTATCATTGGCTATTGCGGCTTGGATTCAAAGTCTGGGTTTAGAAAAAGGCTCGGTGATAGGCATAATGATGCCCAACATCAACCAGTATCTGCCTATTGTCATAGGGATAATTCGCTCGGGTATGGTCGCAACGCTCATCAATCCGCTGTATAGCCCTCGTGAATTGAGACATCAATTGGCTGACTCAGATACCGCTGTACTATTTATTTTAGAACCATTTTGCAAAACATTAGAGAAAATCATCAAAGACACGCTTGTCAAAACCGTGGTCATCAGCAAGATTGGCGATATGTTAGGTGTAGTGAAAGGTACTCTTGTCAATATTGCTGCCAAAACTGTCAAAAAAGCCATTCCCAGTTATCAATTGAAATCCAATTCTCATTATACCGTGACCCGCTATAAAGCAGTCTTAAAACAAGGCAAAAATTTAAGCTATTCTCGTCCTGTTATTCAGGCGAACGATGTATTGATGTTGCAATATACCGGAGGTACGACAGGTGTTGCCAAAGGTATTTTGATTACCAATCGTAATGTTGTGGCCGCCACTTACCAGTTCGTCGAATGGTTCAAGCCAGTCTATGGCACCATGTCTGATAGCACCCAAATAAATACCATTGTTGCTCTACCTCTGTATCATATCTATGCGTTTATCTGCTCAATAGTTGGGTTGAGTATGGGTCAGCATCTCACATTAGTCACCAATCCACGTGATATTGAAGGGTTTATCAAGATATTGCGCAAGCGTCCGTTCCATCTATTGCCTGGCGTTAATACTTTGTTCCAAGCACTGCTGATGAACCCTAAGTTTAAGGAGCTGGGTTTTTCGCAATGTAAATTGACCCTAGTCGGTGGTATGGCAGCGACCCCTGAAACTGCTAAGCGCTGGCGTGAAGTCACGGGTCTACCTATCCTCGAAGGCTGGGGTATGTCTGAGACGCTAGGCGTGGGTACCGCCAATCCATTTAATGGCACGGAATATAGTAGCAATGTAGGGTTACCACTGCCTAGTGTCGATATCAGTATCCGTGATGACGATGGAAATATCCTCGCTATCAATGAAATTGGTGAGATGTGCATCAAAGGTGATAACGTCATTACTCATTATCATAATATTGACAGTGCCACGTTTTTTACCGCTGATGGTTACTTAAAAACAGGTGATATTGCATCTATGAATGAGCAGGGCACTATCAAAATATATGACCGTAAAAAAGACATGATTATCGTCAGTGGTTTCAATGTTTATCCTAACGAAGTAGAAAACATCATCGAGGAGCATCCTAAGGTTGCCGAATGTTCGGTGGTTGGTATCGATGATAAGTTGCAGGGTCAGTCGGTCAAAGCCTACGTTGTAAAATCTGATGACAGCTTAAATGAGGATGATATTAAAGCGCTGTGCCAAGAAAATCTAGCCGCCTATAAATGCCCGCGTCATATCGAATTCATAGACGAGTTACCTAAATCGACTGTCGGCAAAATACTGCGTCACAAGCTTAGAAAATTGGCTCATGAAGCGTAACGACTACTCAAGAGAAACATTGCATGACCATCATCAGTCGCAATAATTAGTCACCAATAACCATGATTCATACCAACATTCAATTAGAGTAAAAGGTCTTGATACAATTTACCGCCTCCAATCAACAACGCTCACGGTTAGTTTATACCGTCTGAAAATGCAAATGATTGATTACCAGATATTTCCGTAAGGCCTCATTTAATGGTATTAAATGAGGCCTTAATTGTGTCTATACGACTAAGCTGATTAGAATACGCTGGCGTAATGACTGAAAATAACTGTGCTAAAACTCCAACGCGTACCTAAATTATAAAGTATTAATACTGAAAAATTAACAAATTCTAGTCTATGACACCGCTAATCCCAATACGTACGCTTGGGTCACCTTGCGAGGCAGCCGCAATACCACCAGTTAATGACCAACGTCCATTGTCTGCTGTTTTACGCAAGCTGATACCAAGTGCATTTTCACCACCATGGTAAGCGGCAGCGGCGGCATAAGTATATTTGCCTGCAATGTAGGGTGCCGTTTCTAATGCGATTGCTGCCGCAATACCTGCATTAGCATTTTTTTCTACATTATCGATTCGTTCGTTTGTGACATAAGATATCTGTTGGAATTGGTCACCTAAATTGGTAATTTTATTATCCAACTGATTATCTCGATTATCTAAAGCATTAAGTGCATCACCAACGTTGCTCTGCGACCCTCCATTAACTGCATAAGCAGGTCCTGTGTTAGTATCATAATTTGCACCACCACCAAAATAGCTGTAAATATCGGTATTATTCGTATACAACTGCGAGCCATTCACGGCATCTTTAGATGTTGAGTTAATGGCACCGTTAGAAACATTTCCCACTTTCTTGTCACCTGCATTGATTCCAGATGCATTAATTGAAACGTTACCAACCTGAACCGAATCGAAACTGACATCCTTTTTAGTGGCTACTTGATAATCATAACTACCATCTGAATTTTGAGTGGGTGTCACTGTCATATTACTACCAGCTGATACTTTGGATTTCGCTGCCGTTGCTGCATCACGCACAATTTGTTGTAACTGGTCTTCCGTTGCTGCTTGCCCAGAGACAATGCTATTTGGATTCCAAGTGGTATTGGTCAGGCCGTTTACTGTACCTTCTTTACCATTAACTGCAACTTGACCGGCAGTAAGATTACCTGCCACTCCATCGATATTAATATTACCGACATTGATTGCACTATCATCGCCATTAATGACCACTGCATTACTGCCATTACCAATGGTTACTTGGCTGCCCAGTCCGATAGAGATATTATTGTTATTGTTTGTGACAGTCACTCCGCTAACAGCATCGCCTTTGATGTTTAAATTATCTCCAGGTTTGATTGTGCTGGTTGCAGCATTGCCCGAGTCTGTCGTTACTGTCCAGCCTTGGTTTGCGTTTGCAGCCTGTTTGTTAATATACTCGATAGACTTATCAATGGTGTTTTGACCTGTACCACCAATGTTGCTCCATGAAATTGTATTATTAGCATATTCTGCATTGCCACCAAATATATTGGTGACATTGTTTCCTAATGAATATAGCTGACTACCATTAATAGCGTCTTTCGATGCTGCTGAAACGTCACCCGCTTTAACCTGAGTAATAATAGAGTTGTTTGCATTGATACCACTGGTGGTGACACTAGGTCCGCCAGTAATGGTTAAGCCATTATTGTCAGTGATCGTCGCGCCTGTGGTCACGCTACCTGCTGCGCCCAAGTTAATATTTGGGTTTAAGGCAAAGTTAGCCCCGTCAGTCGTCGCGGTCGTGAGGATATTACTATCAGTGGTCAGCCCAATGGTGCCACCTAACTGGTAGGTTCTTTCATCGCCATTAAAGCTGAGTATGAGGCCTTGGTTGATCTGATTTTGAGCGGTGCTGATATTGCTGTTAGTCTCAAACAATTGGCTGCCATTAACCGCATCCATTGATGTGGTACTTAGTTCAGCATCAGCGACATTGGTAAGTTTCACTGGAATAGAGGCGTCTGCACCACCCAAGGTGACACTGGTCTTAGCAGGATTGTCATACTGTACTGAGTTGTCAGCCTTAACCAAACTTGCCTTTGTTTCTTGGCTTAAGTCAATGGCATAATCCGTTACATTATCAGTATCTTTATTGCCAGCAATCACCTCTAATGCGTTGGAACCAGCAGAAGCCGTGGTGCCATTGGCATTAATCGTATAAATATCTTGGCCATTAGCGCCAGTAGTCTTAAGCACGTTGGTGAGGTTAGTACCAGCAGCAACTTCTGATTTAGCGGCAGCAGTAGCGGTCGTAATTTGACCGACATTAGCGGCATCAGTAGGATCAACACCCGCTTTAACCTGAGTAATAATAGAGTTGTTTGCATTGATACCACTGGTGGTGACACTAGGTCCGCCAGTAATGGTTAAGCCATTATTGTCAATGATCATCGCGCCTGTGGTCACGCTACCTGCTGCGCCCAAGTTAATATTTGGGTTTAAGGCAAAGTTAGCCCCGTCAGTCGTCGTGGTCGTGAGGATATTACTATCAGTGGTCAGCCCAATGGTGTCACCTAACTGGTAGGTTCTTGCATCGCCATTAAGGCTGAGTGTGAGGCCTTGGTTGATCTGATTTTGAGCAGTGCTGATATTTCTGTTAGTTTCAAACAATTGGCTGCCATTAACCGCATCCATTGATGTGGTACTTAGTTCAGCATCAGCGACATTGGTAAGTTTCACTGGAATAGAGGCGTCTGCACCACCCAAGGTGACACTGGTCTTAGCAGGATTGTCATACTGTACTGAGTTGTCAGCCTTAACCAAACTTGCCTTTGTTTCTTGGCTTAAGTCAATGGCATAATCCGTTACATTATCAGTATCTTTATTGCCAGCAATCACCTCTAATGCGTTGGAACCAGCAGAAGCCGTGGTGCCATTGGCATTAATCGTATAAATATCTTGGCCATTAGCGCCAGTAGTCTTAAGCACGTTGGTGAGGTTAGTACCAGCAGCAACTTCTGATTTAGCGGCAGCAGTAGCGGTCGTAATTTGACCGACATTAGCGGCATCAGTAGGATCAACACCCGCTTTAACCTGAGTAATAATAGAGTTGTTTGCATTGATACCACTGGTGGTGACACTAGGTCCGCCAGTAATGGTTAAGCCATTATTGTCAGTGATCGTCGCGCCTGTGGTCACGCTACCTGCTGCGCCCAAGTTAATATTTGGGTTTAAGGCAAAGTTAGCCCCGTCAGTCGTCGCGGTCGTGAGGATATTACTATCAGTGGTCAGCCCAATGGTGCCACCTAACTGGTAGGTTCTTTCATCGCCATTAAAGCTGAGTATGAGGCCTTGGTTGATCTGATTTTGAGCGGTGCTGATATTGTTGGTGTTAGCAGTTAAGCTGGTGTTAACAGCCTTCAGCTGTGAGACGTTCACTGCATCAGTATCGGTAGCACCTGCAGCCACACCGGTCATACGTCGGTCACCAATATTAACTTCACTGGTTGCGGTGCCAAGGCTAATAGGGATGGCATTACCATCAGCGTCTAATGGTTGATAAGCTGCTGTACTTAATGTGGAACCATCAGCGATGCTACCTTGTCCCAATGCAACAGAGTTATCAGCAGTAGCCTGTGAAAACTGACCTATAGCGATCGAACTGGCTCCTGAAGATACGGCAGCAGATCCTACAGCGATCGAACTGTCTCCTAAAGACTGTGAAAACTGACCTATAGCGAGCGAACTGGCCGCTTTAGACTCTGAACCAAAACCGATAGCGACAGAGGTCGTACCTGCAGACTCAACACCAGAACCCACAGCGAGCGAAAAATTACCTGATGATATGGCATCAACACCAGCGGCAAGCGAATTGCCTCCTGACGATACCGCACCAACACCTGCGGCAAGCGACCTTTCACCTGAAGATAGGGCATTAACGCCGGCTGCGAGTGACTGCACCCCTGTAGACTCTGCACCCACACCGGCGGCAAGCGAATCCATCCCCGGAGCTGCTATCGCTTGAGTGGTACTTAATAATATGCTGGTACCCATTATCAAACCAACCAAAGATGGCAACAGGCGAGAGGTAAAAAAGAAAGTTGAAACGAGAGGATTTTTACTTGAGGCATCAGGCACAGAATATGCTGACGTAAATACGGTTTTAGTGTTTTTAGGTGTGCTTTTAGTGAGTTCAGAAATGGCTATGCATACACCTAATCTTGCGTTCCATACCACACGATAGACTTTGTTCATTTGTTAACTCCTTAGGCTCTCTGAATTAAATCAAAAGAAAAATCTCTAATTCGTTAAAACTTTAGCCTGCTGTTTTGGGTGTTTTTTGTAAACCATTGAATATACAAAGGTTTATAAGGTAATAATCAGTATACATGTGAAAAGCAGAATTAATAATAAAATTATTGTTAAAGCTTAAACTGATATTTTTATCCCAAAAACGTCATAAATTTGACTACTGTACTCCTCACTTAAGACTGAAATAGTTATTTTATCTACTTAAATAACCTTATGCATCTAAGATACTGTTTAGCTTGTCATAACTTCAAAGAGATATATGATCTTGATTCCAATAACCACCCAAGCTTATGTATACGTGTATGCCCCTTAAAAAACTCCAACGACGTTGCCTTGCGACTAAGGTTTTAAGGGCATCAATAGTCGCTTCAATCATATACTCATAAATCTGCTCAGCCCATCAGTATCGCCTCCATACTCTGATACCGCTTCTTTACCCGCTGTGCTTTAGTCCGTGCTACTCTAATGCTTTTAGACCCGCTTTGGCAATGTGTACGTCTTCGCTGCCATGTGCGCCGCCCACCCCGATACCGCCGACTACGATGCCATCGATATAAATGGGCACGCCGCCATCTAAGATAAGGATATTTTCATCAAGATAGCGTAGGTCTTCAGGAATCGTGCCGTCTTTGATGCCTTTGGCGATGACCGCCGTTTCTCTTTTTTGTGAGTTTGCCGTGTAGGCTTTTTTATAACTAGCACGCACGGTATGCACGCCTGCGCGGTGATCTCTGAGCACTGCTAAGGTTTGTCCGGAGGCATCAACGACGGTGACGGACACCATTAAATTGTTGTTTTTGGCTTCTAATGCGGCGGCATTCACCATGTTTTGTGCCATCTCGCCGGTCAATAATGGAATGGTTGCCACATCTGCTCCTTGGGTTACTACGTTTGGTTTCATCGCTTGATACTGCGAGGTGTTGGCACACGCGGAGATGGACAACAGTGAGGTTGCAAGCGCGGCATAGATAACGAGTTTTTTCATAATCAGTCCTTTCATAGTTAGTCCTTGAGGTTATTTTTAATATCGTATGACGTGACTTAATATGCCTGAATCAAAGCTTAGACAAGCCAATCGCCTGATGATAACTTGCTGGGGCAAACTTGATGGTGACAAACAGCATGCCGATAAGGCTGATTAATAGCATCCACCAAACCGCTTCAAAACTCCCAGTCGACTCGCGTAGCACACCTGCGACATAAGGCGCGATGGCGGTAATAATAAAGCCAATGCCTTGAACAAATGCTGCCAGTGCCCCAGCGAGTTTAGGCTTGGACAAGTGATCTAGCGCGACGGTCAATGTCAATGAAAAGCAGGCACCAAGACCACAGCCAATCAAGGCAACCCACAAGATTAGCAAAGTTGTCGGCATTGTAATCAAACCTATAAATCCAGCGATCTGTATCCCTACGGCAAAAAATAACCAAGGACGACGGTCGAGACGATGGGCAGACAACATTGGAATAACAAGCGCACCAATGACCTGAAAAATCGTCATGATACCGATCAGCTCGCCACTATTTTGCGCGCTCCAGCCCAAAGTCTGCGCATAGCTTGGCAACCATGCAATCATACAAGCATATCCGGCGTTCGCCAGACCAAAATAACTTGCCAGTAGCCAAGCACGGCGATTGCTAAAAAAGTTGATTTTTACCCCATCGTCTCGATTTTCTATCTGCTCAGAGGGGCGACGCCACCATAGCACGAGAGCAAAAACTGGCACTATCAGCCAAATACCCAAACCGGATTGCCAACTGCCGTAATGTTGAGCGACTACCGGACTCAAGATAGCGGCAACCCCGCCACCGGTCATCAGTGCGGCAGAGTAAACGCCCATAGCAAGTGGCACGCGCGCAGGATACCAGCGTTTGACCACACCAGGCGCCATTGCTTGCACGATGGCAATACCCGTACCGCCTACTAAGGCGCTGGCAATTAGCATCCCTCCGGTGTCTAACCACAAGCGCCATAAACCCGCTAAGGCAATCGCCAACAGAGCGCCTGTGATCCATGCGCTTTCACTAAATCGTCGCCCAATCCAAGGCAACAGTAGCGGAAATATGCCCATACATAGCATGGGTAGCACCACCAATAATGAGGCAGCTTGTAAACCCATCGCTGTACTTAGGCGAATCTCTGTCAGCAATGGACCAGTAGAAGTAATGGTCGGACGCAGCGTCATGGCTAACCCAGCAATCACCAGCATAGGAAACAACAAGGTCAGCATCGACGCACGGGCCGTGGAGGAGATATGATCGGTACTCATGAATAATGTAAAATCCGTATTAAGACAGGCAGTACCAAAAAATCACCGCCTGAGTCGCCAAAAAAGTCGACGTTACTATACGCCGACTTTTTCAATAAGTGCTATTTTTAAAAACCGCTGATAAAACTGCTATTTATACTTAAAGCGTCATTTAAAAAATTGCCATTTAAAAAGGTTTGAAGGGTAAGAATTTACCATCTAAAGTAATCACTGCGCGGTCGCCACCTTCAGGGTCAGCCACTTTTTTGATATCCATTTTGAAGTTAATGGCACTGATGATACCATCACCAAACTGTTCGTGAACCAAGGCTTTTAGCGTGGTGCCATATACCTGCATCATCTCATAAAAACGGTAGATCGTCGGGTCAGTAGGAATCTCACTACCAACGCTGCCTCGTGATGGAATGCATTGTAGTAAAGCGATGGCGTCCTCATCAAGCCCTAAAGTTTCGCCAACTTTTTGGGCGGCATCAGCAGGTAGCGGATGCTGACCCAGCAAGGCGGCGGTAACAAAGACATCACTCAAGCCTGTGCCTGAGGCGATTTGCTCAAAGGAGAGGTTTTTTGCCGCTTTGGCAGCAATGATGGTATCCGTTAATGTTTGGCGTGCAGTGTTGCGCACTTGAGACTGAATCATAATAATACCTTTTAAGATTGTTGATGGTTATTGAGTTAATGACTCTGGCGAATCATTTAGGTTAATTAATTTTCTGATTATTCATAATCATTGATAATGACAGTTATGCAACTCTAAACGGCGACTGCAAGTGGCGCTAGCGGATAAGCACGAACCTCAGTGTGTGTTGCCAATGAGACAAATTCATTGGTCGCGCCGTCTAAGGCATCGATATCACCGGACTCGATATCGTAGACCCAACCATGTAGGGCTAAACGATTTTCTCTTAGTGCCAGACGTATCGAAGGATGGGTTTTGATGTTTTCGATTTGGGCGATGACATTTTCACGAACCATAGAGGCGACTCGCTCGCTATCACTGACGTGGTCACGGGCTTCATTGACAACTCGTGCTGAGTCGGCGTAGCGAAGCCAGCTGCCCACCGCTGGCATATGATCCATGCAGCTGCAGTTAGCAATCGCAGTCATCGCGCCGCAGTCAGAGTGTCCGCAAATCACCACATCCGTGACTTTCAAAGCGGTAACGGCATACTCAACTGACGCGGATACCCCGCCAGGCTCAGGACCATAAGAGGGCACAATGTTGCCCGCATTGCGAATCACAAACAGACCGCCGGGTTCGTGTTGAGTAACGAGCTCGGGAACCAAGCGGCTATCTGAACAAGAAATAAACAGCGTGCGTGGGTTTTGTTTGGTCGCCAAGTTTTTGAATAAATCGGCGCGTTTGGGATAGGCGTCACTGTGAAATTTTAGAAAACCTTCAATAATATCTTTCATCGCGTTGGTCTCTGTGGAGTCGATAAAAGGAATGATACTCCGCTATCGTTATAAGGTAAAATACTGGTATATTATAATATCGATAAGAAATACTTATAATCAAACCTTGATAGACTCCTAATCCATAAGAGATGCCCCATGATTCTTCGACACATTAAGTATTTTTTGGCAGTGGCAGAGTACCAAAGCTTTACCCAAGCAGCGGCGTCTTTGTATGTCTCACAGCCAGCGTTATCACAGCAGATTAAGCAGTTGGAGGAAGGTCTGGGCACGACTTTATTTGATCGCTCTGGTCGCCGTGTCACATTGACCGATGCCGGTGATGTCTATGCACGCTATGCTCATAGAGCCTTGCAGAATTTGGAGGAAGGACGGCGCGCCATTCATGACGTGCAAGATCTCAGTCGCGGCGCGTTGCGGATTGCGATTACGCCTACCTTTACCACCTATTTGCTTGGACCTTTAATTAAAGCGTTTCATACTCGTTATCCGAGTCTCACGCTGAGTGTGCAGGAGATGTCACAGGAGCAGATGGAAAAGCAAATACTTGATGATGAGTTTGATGTGGGTATTGCTTTTGAAGATGTACAGTCTGCCGATATCGACACACAAACCTTGCTGATAGAGACGCTCGCATTGGTTGTTAGTAAACATAATGTCCTTGCTAAGCAAGCGGCGATAGATTTGCCAACACTACACGCGCAGTCGCTGGTATTGCTGAGTCGTGAATTTGCCACGCGCGGACAGATTGAGCATTATTGTCGTCAGCATGACATTGCGCCAAACGTATTGATGGAGGCAAACTCGCTAAGCGCTGTCATCGAAATTGTTCGCCATACCCAACTGACCACCTTATTACCCTCCAACATCGCTCATAACTATGATGAGCTGGTGGCGATTACCTTAGCGCCGTCTTTACTCCAGCGTACGGCGGTATTATTGCAACGAAAAGGCGCGTATCAGAGTGCAGCGACCAACGCATTTATTGCGTTGGCACATGAGGTCTGCTCAAGCACGGTTGCATCCAAGGCACTGTTTTTCAAGTAAAATAAACTCAAAAAATGAACGGTCACGATGAGATAGGAAAAAGGTCAATGCTTCAAACATTTATTCACTATTTTTTTCATTTAGGTCTGCCTTTTATCATCGCCTATGTATTTTTTCGCAATGACTATAAAAGGGTTTATCTGATATTGTTAGCCACTATGTTGGTTGATTTGGACCATCTACTAGCAACACCTATCTTCTCGCCTAATCGCTGTAGTATTAACTTTCACCCGCTGCACAGTTATTATGCGATGGCAGTATATGTGGGTATGTTAATGTTACCTAAGCCTTATAGAATCATGGGTTTGGGTTTGGTCTTGCATATGCTGACAGATCTGAATGACTGCGTCATGACGTATGTTTATTTGCCTCAAGCATTAGATAATGCGCCTGCTCGTGAGCTTGTCATATGGTTGGCAGATAGGTTCAAGTAGTCTTTTTTAACTTTTTACCGCATACCTATTAATTCAAGATTTATAGTGGATTATCTGCCAAAAAAGCCGCACTACTTGCTGAGTCCATTGCTTCTATATTAAATATAAAGTCAACATACAGAAGATAAATATAGACAAAAAAAGCCTCACTTATTAATAGTGAGGCTTTTTTATTGAGTGGCTTATTTAGCCATCTATTCGGCAATGATTATTTAGCGACTGCTTTAAAATTCGCCACTTGGTTCGCATTGGTAATGGTCAATACAGGCATATTATTGGCATTTTTGCTCATGCTATATTTACCGTTTACTGTTGCTAGTGTGGCGGTATCAAAGTTGGCTTGTGGTGCAGGGCAGGCCATTCTCGTGCTTCTGACTGGGCCTATTTTTACCTCACCATTTACCACGCTGTATTGAGCAGCCATATTATTGCAAGTATTCATAAAGCTAACGATATTGCTCCCATTTTCCGTCATAAAATTGAGGGTTAATGGTTTGGTTGGATCAAAGAATAATGGGGTGATGGTGTCACCATTGCTGCTTTTGGCATCAACGAGTTGCCAATTATAGGCTTGCAAGGCATCAGAGGTAATAGGCTGGGTAACTGGTGCACTTGGAGTAGATGTGGTTTGACAACCTGCTGCCAATGTACCCACTGCTAAAATGCCTACCATCATTACCTTGGTTATATTTTTCATATAAAGTCCTTTATTGTTTATTGCTGCAATTATTATGTAGAGGTATTTATCTCAACATTATCGTGCTCGCTGTCCCAATTACTGACATGAAACACTATCAGATGCAGGCATTATTACAAAGCAATGATAGCGATACAAGCACCAGTAACCATTCAAATACCAAGTTGTTTTTATATCGATAAGTCTTTAAAAGGCTGAGTATTCAGCATGTGCTGCTCTCAATAAATAATATTATTCATATGACTGGTTAAATCAGATATGGCGTGTTTAACGCAAAACGTTTTATAAAAGGTAAGTGCTATTAGGCGACCACATCCTTACGTTGGGATAACAGAGGGTTTGCCGAAATAGGGAACGCCTTGTCATAGAGCCAGTTATAGACGAAAGCATACATCAGATAAAAGGTAGCCATCGTAATATCCATCATAAAGGCTTGCCAGAGGCTGATACCTAAGTACCATGCAATCATCGGCAAGAACAATAACAATAGACCCCCTTCGAATAAAAAGGCATGTAAGACCCGAATCGGAACGGTCTTATGTACATCGCCGCGCAGCTTTAGCAGGGAATGGTCGAATAATAAGTTATAAAAGTAGTTCCATAGCGTCGCGATAATGGAGCCTACCACGGCAATGAGACCTATCGAATGAATATCAAAGCCAAATAACCAGCTTGCCAACGGCACAAATATGATTAAGCCTATTGTCTCAAAACCTAAAGTATGGCGAATACGATCTTTAACGGTACGCATCAAGCTTCCTAATTGAATCAGTTATTAATCCAGCTATTGTATCTGTTAAACTCTTATAACCAAGTTAGAACCTATAGGGTTTTTAGATAGATGAGCCTTTCATTAGAGCAACTGCAAGCCTTTGTCGCCACGGTAGAGACAGGCTCTTTTTCTGCCGCCGCCCGTCACCTAGGCAAAGCGCAGTCTGCTATTAGCACAGCAGTGTCAAATTTAGAAATTGCTTTAGACAACAGCTTATTTGTCCGCAGTGGACGCTATCCAGTCCTAACGCCAGCTGGAGAACGCTTACTGGTAGAGGCGCGAGTGATACTTGAGCGCTGTGAACACTTTCGCGGGGTGGCCAAAAGTCTGGGCGAAGGAGTAGAGAGCCGATTGGTACTGGCAGTCGATGAGCTATATCCAGAAGCACAACTTGGTAGTCTCATGGAAGAGTTTTCTAGACGTTTTCCCAGTGTGGAGCTCGAGTTATTGTTTCCATTGATGGAGGATGTCAGCCGCTTGGTGTTAGAAGACCGCGCTGATTTGGGCATTATGTGGCGTCAAGAAATACTGCCTTCAGCATTAAACTTTCACGCGCTTGGTTGGGTGTCATTAAAGATGGTGTGCGCACCAGAACATGAGCTAGCTCATCAGCCAGTAGGGTGGGAGGAGTTGAAACGCTATCGGCAATTGATGGTCGCCACTCGCAATCATAGCGAAGAAAAAGCGCGGTTGCGAATAGCTGCGGATGTTTGGTGGGTTGAGAGCCAGTGGGTTATCGTTGAACTGGTACAGCGCAATCTAGGCTGGGCGTTTGTGCCTGAGCATGTAGTCGCCAGTGCCTTGGATAATGGTTATTTGGTCGCACCAATATTAGATTTTGACGATCATGATTGGCCAGTGGCCTTGGAGCTTATTTGGCACAAGCAGCGCCCATTAGGTAAAGCTGCTGCTTGGTTGAAATCGGCAGCGATTGCGCTAAATAAGTGATATTAAGCTATAGATTTGAGTAGGTTATAAATTTGAACGGTTTTTAATACAAACGCTTTAGTGGTCAAGTTCTACTATGCTTCAGTCCAGCGTATGTTTTTTACTTAAAAACACGATACAGCTGAGCGACAGCAGTTGTCGCAGGCTCTTATTAGACGCTTTATTTTTCTCGATTTTTATATTATAGTTACTGAGTTAGGACGTTATTCAGTCAGGAAAACAGCAACATAAAGTTAACCCTCGAGGCGCAACGCTTCACCCTATAACTTCGCTATTGCTGTTAAATATTAATACTCTGGCTGGCATTAATCATTATTTTTCTAATCAACTAAATCCAAACTACTAATAAATCATAGCCATAATGAAAATGAAGCTAATAGACTTCTTATTGTCAAAATAAGTCTAGGGCATGTCCTCAATCTGAATGAAAGCGCCTAACTAGGCTAAAAATGGCTAAAGCTTGCAAACTGCGTAAAGTATCTGGTTAATATCTCGATATTATCTGTGCTCTCTTTCTTGTTTGGCTGCCATTTATCTCATTTTTATCATTATTTTCAAAATGAGAACATGCCCTAGTTAATCACTAAAAAATTATCATTCACTCATTTTACTTTTTAACGTTGCTATAAAAGCGGCGGACAAGCTCGGCTGACTTAAATTTGCTCTGAGAATCAAATAAAAAATTAAAAAATAAGGAAAATACTATGACAAATACAAATTTCGCTTTTGAACCAAAACGTATCGATAATTTAAATTGGTCAGGTATCTCAGAACTTCCTGAATTAATTCAAAATGATTTACAAACCAAGCAAAAGACGCCGCTGTTTTATCTGCATAACGAGTCTATCGATAACTATGAAGATGATATTTACTTTGTGAACAACAGCGATGAGACATTAAGCTTTGTTGCTCCCTATGAGCTGATGAAGAGAGACCTAGATTGCCCTGAGGTGGTGGTTGCTGCCGAACCAAATGAACGTGATAAATCCCTCACTTATACCGATGTCTTGCCAAAGCAAGGCGTGAGAATTGATCGTCAACATATCATCTATGATAGTGACTATATCAATCAAATCATTGTGTATACCATGAGTCGTGCCAGCAAGGAGATGTGGGGAGTATGGCGTTTGAATGTGTGCGAAAAAGGCTTGTTTTCGTCATCCTCTCCATTGCTCTGGGAGGAGGGTACTAAGCCTTCACAGGTGGTGAGTGCTGATAAGCTCAGTGAACCCCAAGATCTTCCTATTTTACCTTGCGTATTGCCCATACGTCAGCAGTTATACCAGCAATGGGTGGAACATTATGACCATGCGAGTGCGAGCTTGATGAGGTCTATCACCGATATGATCTATCGTTATGACTTTGGTATTGTGGGATGTTATTACAATGATAATTGGGATGAGTACAGCAGTGAGGCAGAGCAAATAGCCAACATGCTGATCAAGGAGGGCGCTGATAGCGCAAATGAGGTTCTCGCGATGATGACTGAGGTCTACGATGTGTCATTTGGTGCTGGATATACGAGGGTTCCTATGGATGTCGCTGAGCG
Organism: Psychrobacter muriicola 2pS; assembly: GCF_904846535.1. Lineage (NCBI taxonomy): Bacteria > Pseudomonadati > Pseudomonadota > Gammaproteobacteria > Moraxellales > Moraxellaceae > Psychrobacter > Psychrobacter muriicola. The sequence continues at coordinate 257,624 of NZ_CAJHBC010000003.1, read as the reverse complement.
CATTTACGATCTATGGTTGAGACATAAAAATACGGTTAATAAATAAAATAGTTAATTAAAGGAGAGCGCTATGATGTTTCCTATTGAAAATAATAATACCTTTTTACTGTTTTTTCACGGTCTAGATTCGAGCAATGAGACCAGCAAATATACCTGTATTAGCCGTGAACCTAAAACTTGCCAAACTGTCAATTATCGAGAGAATTTCAACGAGATTTTCGATATTTATGACACATTAATCCAAGAAAAAATGCAGCAGCATCCGCGAGTCGTCTTAGCAGGACACTCACTTGGCGCATGGTTTGCCAATCATTTCGCCCACAAATATAATTTGCGTGCGCTAATGATTGCGCCTTGCATTTATCCCAGTGAGGTTTTAGCTGATCGCATACCAAAAGTGGCTGATATGAAATTGTCATTTCCTACCTCGAATACTGAGATGGTACGAGTCATGGTTGAAGTTGATGATGAGTGCTTAGATGTGGCAGTCGCTAGACGCACACTGGTCAATTTGCCTGAAAGCTGGGAAGTAGAATATTTTGAGCGTGGTCATCACCGTATCGCTCGTAGCGAAGATATTTGGTATCACTTGGTTCATCTGTGCGAAGACCCCATCGTTTGGATGGATGACGCGACGTATCATGGGGAAGACTAAATACAATCAGCCTTAAAGTAAGGCCTTATTAATTGCTAATATAAAACTATCGTGGGTTTAAGGGTTTGCCAAGTTGTTCAATCATCACTTAGCAAACATTTCAACTGGCAAAATATTGCCAAAATGAATGAGGCAAAGTGTGAGTCGGTGATTCAATAATGTCTGGCTACGCATTATGCAGAATATAACGGTCACTTGCCGTATAATGACGTGATTAATGGTTATCAACTTATCATTAAACAGCGTAATGAGATGGTTGATACAATCGAGTATGATCTACCGCAGTGTGAGTAGGATGTGATATACCACTCATCAATTGGTAGCATTAAAAATTTAACAAAGCACACCCAAATAAAAAGGCCGTCCCAAATGACTGATACTAACCCGTATAATTTTGTACCTTTGCAGCCGACTGGTAGAAACGAGACCAATACTGCCAATACCTATGCGCCTGCAGACATGATTAAAATATATGAGCAGCAGTTTCTCATTCAAGTGCCTGAAGAAAAGCTGACTGAGTTTTTACCCGCGCTAAAAGCATTTTATGATATTGATAATCACACCTTGGATGTTAGCGCCATTATTTTCGATGCAATCGCAGACGCCTCTATCATTTACAACCATAAAGTCAAAGTAGGCGACTATCAAATACTAGGTGGATTGATAGAGGAAGCGATTGAATATGATGAATGCAATAAAGATGACGAAGCTGCTGAAGACAAAGACATTCAAGCCTATACACTAGAATGTAAGCGTACTTTTTTCATTAATGAGGTAGAGATACCTTATCATTTCAACTTGTTTATTTATGGTGATGGCTATTCTACTTTAACCAAAAAAGAAACTGTGCTAGAAAAAATGTACTGGTTCGTTAGAGGAAGATTTGAAGAGAATCTATTAGACGACACTGAAGATAATGACAGTTTAGACTCGATCAATGAACAGCTAGCCAGTTTAGGTATTCGGGAAATGGATTTGACTACGATAGACGAGATAATAAGCTATGTGGAAGACAGTATCATAGATGATGCCATGGTAGAGGCGCTTAACAAGTTATTAGATGCTGCTGAGTAGGTAGGTATTAGTAAAATTGATGTCAAAACAATACGTTTTAATGTCAGTTTTTATGAGAGCAGTTATACAAGAACATTTATACAAGATCAGTTATAAAAGACTATTGATATAAGGCACATTGCTATGCAACAAACACAGAATTCTGTGGATCAAAGACAAGATGCTGTAGAACACAGACCCGTATTCATGCCGAGAACCAACAGTGATAATTTGGTAAAAACAGACATGGTTAGGTTTGAGCGGCATGTGGGGTTTGCTAGTCGCCAGAAGAAAAAATCCATCAATGATATGCATCAAGTCATTCGCAAAAAATATGGGTTTAATCACGTCTTAGAGTTATCGAGTAAATCTGGCAACAAATTGAGTTTTCCGCTGAGTCCATTGAGCTTAAAGCTAACGAATGAACAAGATGGGCAGCAGTATAGTGTCGAAAATGCCTTTCAAAGCAGTATGGTTTTTGAGGATGGTGGTCCCTATACTGACTTGCTAAGTGCGCCGCCAAGACAAGCCAGAAAGGACGAGCGATTAATGACCTCGGGGGAACTGATTGGCTATAATTATTTTGGCATGGAGTGGAGCGTAGAGCCATTGACGACATTTTATGACTGGCTCTATGTCAATGCTCTAAAGCAAAATCCGCACCTGCATGAAGAAGTTATGCAATATCAAGCCTTTACAGATCTTGAATTTAATCCTAAAAAAACGATCCATTGTGCGGCTTATGCGCTGGCGATGTTTGTGGCGCTTAATAAACGCGAGTTGCTTGATAACATTGAAGACCCTGCGGTATTTTTTAATCTATATCATGAATTCAAAATAAGTAATACTGAACAGCTTTTGGAAGAGGGTTGGATCTGATCGCTATAGCGGCGCTGAATTTGGAATAAGAAGGTAACTCACTATCCTAAAACTACGATACAAAGGCTTTTGTATCGTAGTTTTTTCGTTCATCCGTCCTACGCTTTTCAGTTTGTATAAGTTTTTTGAACCTTTGGTATCATGAAGAAGCTCTTTCGACGCCATCTCAATTTATACGATTCTGGATATATTTCTAGGTTTTTGCCCATCTCTCCTCAAAGGCTCATTGTATTTCCTATATAATGTGAGCTATTTCGTTGTTGATGATCCATTCAATTTAGGCTTTTTTTTTAGCAAAAAAGGCTTCTTATCAGGTAAAACGGTGCTTTATGTTTAACGCTTCCTCGACTCGTTTAAATAAATACATCAGCGAAAGTGGTATTTGCTCTCGAAGAGACGCTGACCGCTTTATTGAACAAGGTAATGTGTACATCAATGGCAAGCGTGCTTCGGTGGGTGATCAAGTGGTCGCTGGAGATGCGGTAAAAGTCAACGGGCAGCTTATTGAGCCACGAGAAGCAGATGATTTTGTTTTTATTGTCTTGAATAAGCCAGTGGGCATTGTGAGTACCACGGAAAGCTCCGAGAAAAATAACATTGTCGATTTTGTGAGACATAGTTTACGTATTTTCCCGATTGGCCGTTTGGATAAAGATTCCCAAGGTTTAATCTTTTTGACCAACAATGGCGATCTGGTTAATAAGGTATTACGTGCTGGCAATAATCACGAGAAAGAGTATTTGGTGACGGTGAATAAGCCGATAACGGATAGTTTTATTGAGGGTTTGGCTGGTGGCGTGCCTATGTTGGGGAAAATGACGAAAAAATGCCCTGTGACTAAGGTAGCGCCCAATGTGTTTAACATCACGCTCGTGCAAGGGTTAAACCGACAAATTCGTCGTATGTGTGAGCACTTTGGCTACGAAGTCGTAAAGCTTGAGCGTACGCGGATTATGAATGTGAGTCTTAAAGGTATTCCCGTTGGAGATTGGCGCGATTTGACTCAAAAAGAGTTGTCTGTTTTACTGAAATCTATAGAAGACTCTTCTTCGCAAGACAGTAATTCGGGCAAGAAATCTCGTAATGCGCCACGAAAAAAACCTCGTACTGATGCCTCTTCAAAAGCAAAAACGTCGTCAAAATCAGCGGGTGCAGCAAAGGGGCGTAACAAATACTCCAAGGATGATGCCAGAAAACCAGCGGGTTCTAAAGGTAAAGATGGGCGTCCTACCGGTCGTGGCAAGAAGTCTGGGAGCAATGGTAAGTCTGCTACAAATGGCAAGCGTCCTTCAAAAGGTCGAGGTTCTCAGCGGTCCTCAAAACCATAGATTGGTGTATGAGGGTCAGCTCACTAGGACAGCTGCTAAAAGATGCTGCAGATAAAGTGATATGGGGCTGCTAGCTAATATAAAAGCTGTGTTAGTAAAAGCACTTACTTGTGGAAATTTGCCTCAAATAATAGGTTGGAGTCTCTTTTAAGACAAAGATTAATTTTAGGCACTATTATTATAAATATGGGTGCCACAATTTTTAATAATATTTTAAAAAATAAAATGCATTTTAATCCTGCAATTTTAATTGATTTTGCTGAATTGAGGTTGGGTTCAAAAACCATCATAATGCCCAATTTACTAGGTTAGGTGTCATGATGGTTTTTTAGCCAAAAATAGCTAGGTTGTGGTCAGTTATGTATGTGAGGTTTTAGAGTAGGGCACAGTTTGGGCACCAAATGGGCACCGCCATGAAAACTAGCCTTTTTTTGAGTAGTTAGGCTTAACTGTATTCAAAAAGGTATTTCGATAAATATACTATAAACCCCAAAAACTGGACAAAAAAAAGCCTCACTTCCTATTTAAGGAGTGAGGCTTTTAGTACTCTTACGAGCCATATTTGGAGCGGGAAAAGAGATTCGAACTCTCGACCCCAACCTTGGCAAGGTTATGCTCTACCACTGAGCTATTCCCGCTAATTATCAATTAACTATCGTCATTTGATGAAGGCGTATTATACGCAGTTTTTTTTGTCTGTCAACACTTATGACGAAAAAAAGTAAAGTTAATAAAATAGGCATGTTCTCTAGCCATGGATGTATGTTATAACGGTTTATTATGATATGTATTCCAAAAGATTTGTATTACATAAATAGGCAGGGATGCACTTTATAATTGAACTTCAATTACATTTACCATTATCAATACTTACAAAGATAAGTCATAAGGATAAAAAATGAGTCAGCAATATACCATCGCCGATTATTTGTTTGATCGTGTCGCAGAAGCGGGTGCATCTGAGATATTTGGCGTACCTGGTGATTTTAACTTAACTTTTCTAGACAATGTCCTCGCCTCTGATAAGCTGCGCTGGGTGGGTAACACCAATGAGCTAAATGCGGGTTACGCTGCGGACGGCTACGCACGCGAACGCGGGTTTGCGGCTATGGTGACGACCTTTGGTGTAGGCGAACTATCAGCGATTAATGCGACCGCAGGCTCTTTTGCCGAGTACGCGCCAGTGCTGCACATCGTGGGTGCACCAAGTACCGCATTACAAGACTCAAAGCGCCGCATTCACCATACGCTGGGTGATGGCATATTTAACCATTTTATCAAGATGGTGGAGCCTGTTACGGTAGCCCGCGCACATATTACGCCTGAAAATGCCGCATCAGAAATCGATAGAGTGATTCGCTTGATTCTCAAAAAGCATCGTCCAGGTTATCTACTGCTATCACCTGATGTTGCGCGTCTGCCTATTTACCCACCGACGACTAAGCTTGATGATAGCCAAGAAGACATCACTAGCCAAGCAGCCTTATCGGACTTTAAGCAAGCACTCACAGAATTTTTGCCAAATAAGACCACGACGCTAATGGCAGATTTAATGGTGCATCGTTTGGGACTACAGTCACAGCTCAAAGCCTTAATTGCTGATACAGATGTGCCTTATACCACGCTATCTTGGGGCAAAACGCTGCTTGATGAAAATAGCGATCGCTGGGCAGGCACTTATGCAGGTGTTGCCTCGCGTCCAGTTGTCAAAGACGCAGTAGAAAAGTGCGAATGTCTGATCAAAATAGGGGTGCAATATACCGATACCACCACCGCAGGATTTAGCCAAGATATCGATGAAAATGTCGTGGTTGATTTGCATTATGAGCGCGCCTCTATCAGTGGTAAGAATTTTGCACCGATTGCTTTAAAGGATGCGTTACAGGCTGTGCATGAAGTGATGACCTCTGGTATCAATATTGTGCCAAAACCTTTTTGTGAGCCGGTTAAACCGCATAAGCAGAATGGCAAAGACGATGAAGCTATCCGCCAAGATGATCTTTGGCACATTATCGCTGATCGCTTAGATCATAATAACTTGGTGTTTTCTGAACAAGGGACTGCGTACTTTGGTATCAGTGATGTGCGTCTACCAGAAGGGGTAACGTCATATGGGCAGCCGATGTGGGGCTCCATTGGCTACACGTTGCCAGCCAGTTTAGGCGCTGCCATTGCGTCACCGAATAAGCGTAGTGTCTTACTAATTGGTGATGGCTCAGCATTGTTGACTATCCAAGAGCTAGCAGTAATTATCAAAGAACGTATCAATCCTGTGATTGTGCTAATCAATAACGACGGTTATACGGTAGAGCGTGCGATTCATGGTGAAAACCAATACTACAACGATATTCCTAAATGTGACTGGCAGATCATGCCGCAAGCGTTTGGCGCGACAGAAGCGAATAGCTTATTACTCAAAGCAGAGACAGCAGGCGAGCTAAAATCTGCTCTCGACAAAGCAGCCGCTACTACCGATAAGCTTGTGATGATTGAAGTAATTGCAGACAAGCATGATATTCCGCCATTACTAGCTGATATCAGCGCCGCCCTTAAGCCGAAAGCCGATTCATAGTATTTGTTAAGTTTTGATTATAAAAGCAAAAACCCATTTAGTTTCGTGACTAAATGGGTTTTTTTTGACTATTTTTATAATAGGGGCCAACTAAGCAAAGATAACCATCGTGATTTGGCTAAAAATGCTTATTGGCGCTCTAATGGTTTTGATGATTCAACTGGTTGCGCAAACGAGTTTTTTTCTATTTAGCTGCGCTTGCGCCACTTTTTCTCACGTTTACTTTGATCAGTCATTTCATCGTTGTACTGAGCGTAGTCTCGCTCATCTAAAAATCACATTGATATTTAGTATACTCGGGGTCATACCGCATCTGATTTATACTTTTGTGGTGTTTTTTAGAATCAGCTAAATTCGCTTGTACAAGGCGCTATTATTAGGGGTCGTTGCTTGGACAGTAGCAACGCTGTCTTGGCAGGGTCGTTGTTGATTTTTGCCAGTATCATGGCAAGCACTTTATAAGCACGCTTGGGCGTATCGTTGTTGCTGTTATGCTTAATCTTTGACGATAGTGGGATTACTGATTATCATGATTTTTTAGCATATTGTTTTATGGTGGGTAGATCTTTGACAATGGCATTACCAACGATGTTTGGAAACAATCGATTGAGCCAAGCAAAAAAGCGCTCTGGAAATCCCAAATGCTGATGCGCTTGATTGGTTGATATAAAGTTAATCAACGCTTTTGCGACGGTCTCAGGCGAGTCCATTTTCACTTTCAATGCTTCATTCATTGCGACGACGGCATCTTTATTCATGGTGGTCTTGGTGGCTCTGGGCGCAAAATAGCGAAACTTCACTGAGGTGTCGGCATACTCGCGGCCTAACGCTTCGCTTGCGCCGCGTAAGGCAAACTTGCTCGCACTATAAGCACTAAAACCTGGATAGCCAATACTGCCAAAGGTTGAGCCAACACTGATTATTTGGCTCGGGTTATGCTGCGCTATTAAGATAGGCAGTAGTCTTTTTATGAGCTGTAGTGGATACGCCACATTGACCAACATCATCTGTTCGATCGTGTCATCACTTTGATCCGTGAGTAATGCAAAGTCATTGATACCTGCATTGAGTATGACCGTATCAATGACGTTTCCATGACCTTGTGTCATTTCATCCAGTCCCTCTACCAGTAGCGTTTGCGACGCCTGCGAGCTTAAGTCACAAGTATGAGACAGAAGCGGGACATTCGGATAGTCTTTGGCCAACTCATCCACCAAATGCGTCAAGGTCTGGTTGTTACGCCCGACCAAAATCACAGGACGATTATTGGCACATAATTGCCGTGCGATCTCTTGTCCGATACCACCCGTGGCACCAATTAGCATGGTGTATTGCAGAGTAGCCTGCGTTAGGTCTGATTGGCCGTTAGGTAATGTCATGATATCGCATCCTTGTTGAACATGGATTATTAAAGCATGGATTATTGAAGCACGGGTTGTAGTGATATTCGCTGTTGCTAATCGTTTGAGTAATTAATGCCAAGCCCCATTGCAATATACAGCTTACGCTCTGTTAAAGGTACGTCAATTTGTCGACGACCATGCATGATGCGTTTGTTGTCTAATATCACCACATCGCCATTTTGCCAAGCAATGTCTTGAGTGTGTTTTTCACAGAGCTGAGTCAGCTCATCTATGAGCGCATCATCAACGTGTTGACCATTTGCTAGGGTGAACTCAGGTTTTTCATAGTTAAATGATGGCCCAAGTAAGGTATTTGCAAAGGCAAGTTGCCCTCTCAAGTTGTCCTCTCGAATTGCAGGTATCTGTAATACGTACCGAACGCCGCCATCTGTCTGAGGCTCTACATGATGCGTTAATGTCTTGCTCGTCGTCGCAGTGATAAATTTATCTAAATCATCCAAGCTTATTTGATCGGCGTCTGTTCTGCCTGTCGCAGTAGCCACATAATTTTGCCATATTGCTTGAGGCAAATAGCGACTGATTCGCATCGGCTGACTAAAGGTGGCCTTTAGCTCAGGTGATAGTGCTTGATATACAGCATGTCCATCACATATTGTTGTTTGTGAGCCTTTTTTGGCGCTCAATTCACTAAAAAAAGCAATGACGTCAGGCGGCATCGGCGTGTTACCATTTTCGATATGCAGTCCAATAGCATGCGTACCTGCATCCACTTTTTGCGCTTCAGAGGTAATGTTTTGACGAGCAGGGTCGTAGGTTAAGGTCTGACATAGCTGACTCATCAACTGGCTAAACGTCTCTACATCGTAGTGATAACCCCGAAGTAATGTCCAACCATGGATTTTTAAGTCCGTTAAAATATCAGAAGTCTTAGGCAGTGATACATTGGCAGACGCGTGGGAGGCTGATGCCTCAAAAGTGTCAAGTTCGATAACGTCACTTTTTATCAAGTTGCTTTGTATCAGGTCGTTTTCTATCAAATTATTTGGCATCAGAGTGGTTTGCATAATACTGTCCTATAACGATAAGTGGTAAAAATATATGTAGGCTAACGGCTAGCTTTGGTCTATTTAGCTTTGGTCTATTTATGTATTATCTAAGCAGTCAACGTCATTTTTTTACTAGGCTTTATTAATAGCTTTGTAACAGAGTCCGTTGTGGTACTGATGAAAGTGTCCGTTATAAGCTGAGTGCTGATTGATAAGCCGTAAAAATGTGCGCTCGTCGCAGCTTACCGTTATCGGTTAATAATTCATTGTCAGTGCTAAAAGGGTGCTCGGCGAGATGCCACTGTTTGATACGAGCATAGTCAGGCAAGGTTTGGTTGACGACATATACCGCCTGCTCAATCGCAGATTGTGGGTCAATGCTTGCTGTGGTCATGTTAGGATTGGCGACTATCACCGCAGATAAATGAGGCTCACCATCTCCGAGTACCGCCACCTGATAAATAATGGGCTGCGTTGAGAGCTGCGCTTCTACCCATTCAGGCGAGATATTGCGTCCAAAACTACTGATGAGCACGTTTTTGCGTCGACCCGTGATGTATAAATAGCCGTCGTCATCTAAATGACCGATATCCCCTGTGGCAATGATGCCATTGTCATCCTTGCTATTGTCATGGTTTAAGTAGCCTTGCATCGCATTGCCTTTGACCATTACTTCGCCACTATCTGCGATGCTGACCGATGCATGAGGCATCGGTTTACCCACACTGCCTTCGCGCTTTGCTTTTGGCGTATTGAGACTGACTACCGAGCCGCATTCAGACAGGCCATAGCCTTCATAAACAGGCAAGCTTAGGGCATTGGCGTCTTGTAATAATTGAGGGGAGACTTTGCCGCCACCGACTGCCATAAACTTTAACGATGGCAAAGCAGCATTGGCGCTGGATTTGGTTTTCCCATTAGCTGCCATGTGCTCACAGATGGCTTTTAGCATTTGTGGTAATAAAATAACGCTGGCGATAGCGTGTGCTTGTACGGTTGTCATCAGTCGTTTGGCATCAAATGCTTGATTGGATAACAAACCAAATTGATCAATTTTCCCTGTCACCAAAGTACGGCCCATATATAGGCTCACGTAGACGCCTGCCACGTTTTCTAATAAAGTGGCAAAAGGCAAAACGCTCAAATGACTAAAATTGCTTGTGATATCGGTCACTTCTAAAGAGCTAGTAGTATTATCTGTTAAGGTATCAGCGAGTGCCTCTGATAAAGACTCGACAATACGCATCAATGTATCTTGTCCCAAACACACGCCTTTTGGCATGCCAGTACTGCCTGAGGTGTAAGTCACTTTGCAAAAGTCGCTGGCAGTAGAGGAAAGGGTATGGTCAATAATAGTGTCAGCAAGTTGATAAAAACTGCCTGTGATATGAGTCGCCTGCTCAGACTTGATGGCTTTTGTCTCTGGTGTATCAGCCATCACCCAATGAGCCACGTTGTCTATGATTGGCAGTGTCAAGCCCGAGCCAATATATACCATCTCTATCTGTGCATCTTGTAGTAAGTGTGCAATTTGTGATGCACTAAAAAATAAGGGTATTGGCACAACGACCGCGCCGACGGTGCTTAATGCTAAGTCGAGTATGACCCAATCTATGTCATTGTGCGCATATAAGGCGACACGCTTGCCTTGCCATGTATCCAATGTCTGATGGAGCGCTGACAACGTGCGTTGAAGCTGGTCATAGGTCAGACTGATCGTTTTGTCATTGTCTATTGTCTGTATTGCCACCTTCATGGGTGACTGGCGGGCATGCTCACATATCGCGGTATAAATGGGTGTCATGTTATTCTCACTGTCTTGTGATGGTGCAGTGTTATTGGTTGATGCTAGGGCGTGTCCCTAATTCAAACGTTTATCACTAAATGGGCTAAAAATGGTTAAATCTTTGACAAACGGCGTCAAATAGCTGGTCAATATCTCGATATTGTCTGCACTATTTTCCTTGTTTGCCTGCGATTTATCTCATTTTTATCACCATTTTTAAAATAGGGACACGCCCTAGGCTAATGAATGAGTATTAAACGGCTATCTTATTTAGCGTCAAACGAGTGGTAGCATTCATCTCTAACGTTTCGGTATAGCGATAATGTGGGGCGCATACTCGCTTAGCATCTGCCACATTGATGGCAACCACCAAAGGGTTGTGCTGATAGTAATGGCCCCATGATGATACTTGCTCAGGATCTTCTAGCGCTTCTGCAGTGGCTTTGGCAATGACATGACTGCGAATGCCCATATGTGCCAATATGTGTCGCACAGCATCGGTACCAGTACACACGACCCAATCTGCTTTGGTTTGGTATTCATGAGTCGTAGGATTCAGGGTAGGGGTAGATAAATAAAACACCAAAAATGCTATCATAAGCCGCGCGCTACCAGCACAACCTGATGCCAAATTGCCAATCTCAAAAATGCGCTGACGACTGACTGGCTCGCCTGCCACTCTACTGATCTCGTTTTGTATTGGCGTGTTCAGATACTGCTCTAAAAATATCTTATCTTCACAGATAGGCTTTAGACCGATAGCAACGCTGGTACCTTTAAACGCAGGCAATGTATTGTCATCAGCGGATAACCAATCGCCATAGGATGGCATATCGGCAAAACCTGAAAACAAAATGGGCATAAAGTAGCTCAATCGGGCGTGATGGATATACTCATATATGCGTTTGATAAATGCTTGGGCATCTTGATTTTGGGCATATGAAGTAGGCGATGTTGCTATTGGCGTTTGCGTGCTGGCACGAATATAGAGGGATGAGGGTATTCCCTGTACCTCCAATATTGACATTGGCTTAACCGCTTCAATATAAAAGGTCGTATTTAGAACATTCTGTAAAGTATGAGTGCTATCAATAGATAATGACATCAGCTGTCTCCAAATGGTTAAAAGCTTTTAGCACGATTAACATCATGAAAACATCATAAAGGAGCAACCTTAACTGAACCTTAAGATAGTATCGTCTCTAACAATCGATATAGTTAGAAACAGGCATTAAGCTTAGCATTTAGCAATTACTGGAGTCAGTAATCCTATAGCCAATCCCCTTGGCTAAATTTGGAGATGAGATGGGTCGGTGATTTGAGAGAGGTTAGACGTAGAAAGTGATTTTTATTCAATAGTTAAACGAGGTATTAGGTGCTGCTAAATCTATCAACACACTTTAGACACCTAGGTCTTGCGTTAGCGATATTTTATCTGCTCTATAATTTGACGACTTTTTATGGTGTCTCCTTATATGAGCTGTATCCATCGAAAGTTCATAATCTAGCCACGCCGTTCGATAGTGTTATTCCTTTTATTTCCGCTATGATTGTTCCTTACAGCTGGTCGTTGATCTTATTTATTATAACTCGCCGTAAAACCACGCCGTTTAGGGCGTGGATATCAGGCGACATCAATTGACGTTTACTCCTGTATTTAGCTTGTAATATACCATCAAAACAATCATCATCAAACCATGAAAACGCTTAAACTCAGAGTCAAAGATAAGCATAGCCAGCAGCTTAATACTATAAGCAGTGCGGTTAACTTTGTCTGGAACTATGTCAATGAGTTAAGTTTTAAGTACTTACAGCGCACTGGCAAGTTTTTTTCAGCCTATGACTTAGCCGCTTACACTAAGGGTGCTGGCGAATATTTAGACTTACACAGCCAAACACTACAAGCCATCGGTGAAGTTCACGCCAAAAACCGCAAACAATTCAAAAAAGCCAAGCTGAACTGGCGAACCAATAACCCAAAAGCAAAACGCAAATCACTTGGTTGGATACCCTTTAAACAATCTGCCATCAAACACCTAACCATACGGCAAAGTGGTAAAAAGTCCCTCAAATCCACGCTACAATTTAGTTTAGCCAAAGGCCAAAAGCTAATCATTGAGGTTTGGGACAGCTACAACCTAAGTCTGTATCAAATCAATACTTGCGAGCTAGCCCAAGATGCAAGAGGTAGATGGTATGCCTGTATTACCGTTAAAGAGTTTCCAAAACAAGTAGGTGGTAAGGGTAGCGTGGGCGTTGACTTAGGACTAAAAGAGTCTGCCACAACCTCAAGCGGTGATAAGCTACAAATCAAACAAACGCAAAAATGGGCAAAGAAGTTGGCGGTTGCCCAAAGAGCCAAAAATAAGCAACGTGTAAAGGCTATCCATGCCAAAATTAAAAACACACGCCAAGACTTAATTCATAAATTCACTATTCAATTAATCAAAGACAACGCCCTAATCGTGGTTGGCGATGTTAAAACCAATCAATTTAACAGCAAAAAAGGAAAACTAGCCAAATCGGTTTACGATGCAGGTTGGTTTGAGCTTAAACGACAACTGGAGTATAAATGCAAGCATGCAGGTTGTCGTTTTGAGATCGTAAATGAGAGTTACACTACCCAGACCTGCTCGTGCTGCCTTAAAATAAGTGACAGTAGTCCGAAAGGTAGAGTGGGTCTCGGAATAAGAGAATGGACTTGTGCAAAGTGTGGCACATGGCATGATGGAGATATCAATGCAGCAAAAAACATTCTTGCGGTCGGGCTTGACCGTCTTGCAGAAGGAATCCCTTCACTTTAGGGAGGGAAGGAAGTCAAATTTGCTATATTGTGGTACGTTAACCCTCTATAACTATCAATCGTGGCTTGAGCAGCATTACCCGTACGCACATCTGAAAGGTGCCTATCTACCGCAGTCGTTGGTAGAAGCCATGGCAAATTATAAATCGATAGAGTATTAAAAAACTCCTTTATGAACATCGATACCAAGGGGTTTGAGCCCACTGGCTCTTGTTGACCTACTATTTAATTCCTATTCAATTATGGAAAATAATTATGACTTCACCGCTTCATCGCTTGTATTCTTTTCGTCGCTGTCCCTATGCTATGCGCGCTCGTCTCGGCATCCTATTTGCCGAGCTGTCCGTAGAGCTGCGGGAGATTACGTTGAAGAATAAACCTGAGCAAATGCTAGCGATTAGTCCAAAAGGCACTGTGCCAGTTTTACAGTTGGCTGATGGAGCCGTGATTGAAGAGAGTGTAGAGATAATGACGTGGGCGCTTGAGCAGAATGACCCACAAGGGTTGCTTGATGAAAAAACTTCACCGCAAGCGGATGCCCTAATTGCACAAAATGACAATGAATTTAAGCATTGGTTAGATCGTTACAAATATGCCGACCGGCATGTAGAGATGACTCAGACCGAGTATCGACAGCGAGGCGAAGTGTTTTTGCAAAGACTAGAAGAGCTGTTAACCAATAATACCTATTTACTGGGAGAGCGTATTACCATCGCCGATATCGGTATCATGCCTTTTGTCCGTCAGTTTGCGCATGTCGATCGCGATGTTTTTTACAGCCTACCTTATCCTAAGTTACAGCTATGGCTGCAAAAATGGCTTGCGCATCCGTTATTTTTGCAAGTCATGACTAAGTTTCAACCGTGGCAAGAAGGGGATGATGTGGTGATTTTTCCTGATACTCAGTAGCTAGAATGATATAGCGTAGTAATCCGATTCTTGATGTTTCTATTGATGTCTTATGTTGAACTTTTATGCAAGTTATGGGAAAAAATAGCCTAAGCTTAATATTTTTTTTAACGTGTTTAGTCAGTCGCAAAGCGCTGAATATTGTATGCGCTTTAATGTTGCCCAAGCCATCGATCGGCGTATTTTTGAGGTGTTGTCTCAAGCGCTTGCTGTGTCAAAGTTGAATGATGATGTTGAATGGAAACCTCTTTATTATAGATTTTTGTTTATAATATGGTCTCATTCAAAACTGATATACGTAGTATGTACTTCTTATCACATAAATAATAAAACGTTAGATTCTTCTTAGAGACTTTATATGGAACCAAAAGATTTGCACGGATTTGCTGCTGACAGACCGATTACGACCATAGAAGAAGACTTGTTAGGTCGATCAGGGTTTTCCACTGACTTGGCAAATGCTATGGCGAGTTGGCAAGGAAAAGATAGCTTAGTAGTTGCCTTGCATGGTAATTGGGGATCAGGAAAGTCATCTATTAAAAATATGGCTCTAATTCAATTGGAAAATATTTCTGAAGACAAGCCCACTGTCATGGAGTTTTCTCCATGGGAATGGGCAGCTCAAGAAAAAATAACGGCTTCTTTTTTTGAAGAAATATCGAAGTCAGTTGGCCGAATAGATGAGAGTGAGTCAGGAAAAAAGTTAGCAGCTCTGCTTAAAAAATATGGACGTTACCTGAATACAGGGGAGACAGTAGTTACAGGACTTTCGTCTGCTCTGCCGCTACTATTTGTACTTGCAACATTCATAGGTATTGGAGGAAACTTTTCTGATAAAGACTGGGTTAGTGATGCTAGTAGTTTCATCTTATTTGTTTTAGCTGGTTGGGCTGCCTTCTTAAAATGGGGTAGAGATATAATTGGTAATATTACTGGAAATATTGAGGCAACTGCAAAGGAAAAAAGTCTAAAAGATATAAGAGAAGATTTAACTGAATTATTGTTGAGCAGACAAGCTCCTTTGATTGTAGTGATGGATGACTTGGACAGACTAACTTCAACGTAGTTAAGAATGGTTTTTCAGCTTATAAAAGCCAATCTTGAGTTTCCTAATGTAGTATTTCTACTACTTTTTCAAAGAAATCTCGTAGAAGACAAGATGAACGATGGGTTGCAATTGGGTCGGGATTATTTAGAAAAAATAATTCAAGTACCTTTTGATATTCCACAGATAGAAACCACACGAATTCACAGTCTACTACTCGATAAGTTAAGAAAAATGATTGAACAAGACGAATCAGCCACGAAGATGTTTGATGAGGATAGGTGGGGAAGAATCTTTTACCGCTCCATGAATGTATACTTTGATGACTTGAGAAGTGTATATAGATATACCTCAACTTTATCATTCCATTTTAATATACTTAAAGGTAAAAGTGCTTTTGAGGTAAATCCTGTAGATTTAATGGCAATTGAGTGTCTAAGGGTGTTCGAACCAGATGTATATAAGGAAATTGCAAGATCAAAGAAACTATTTACCACAAATGGCTCTGATAGATATGGGGGAAGTAAAGACTCTACAGTTACCTCAATTAACATCATCCTAGATAAAGCTGCTCCTGATAAACGAGACTCAGTAAAAAAGATGATAAAGCAACTGTTTCCAACAATTGATTGGGCTTTAGGAGGAATGCAGTATGATGGAGGTTTTGCTAGAAATTGGCTAAAGGAGATGCGGATTTGTTACCCTTCTAATTTTGACAAGTACTTCCAGTTTAGAATTCCAAGTGACGAACTCTCAAATTCGGAACTACAAGAAATGCTTAGCCTCACTGCTGACTCTGACAGGTTCTCTTCATTTATTTTGTCGTTAAAAGAGCGTGATATTCTAGTCAATGCCCTTTCACAGTTTGAAGCGTTTATAGATGAAATACTTCTAAAAAATGGAGGCTCCTATGTTAAAGGTATTTTAGATGTTGGAGATCATATTGATGCTCAATCAATGGGGTTTATGACATTCAGCGCTACTAAGCATGCCGAAATGCTTATTAGTGGTTTTCTACAACGCATTGATAACCAAGAAGATAGAGGAAAGCTTCTGTTAGACTGCTTCAAAATATCAGAGGGATTATCTGTTATCCAACATATATTGCAAAGTGATGAGAACTGTAGAGAAAGGCTAGGTACGGGTTGTACTCTAAGAGATAATGAGTTTGAGGCGCTAAAGGTCGAATTCGTAAAAAGATTAGATGAAATGTCTGTAAACTCTCCAAATGACTTACTTTCTAATCAACATCTGGTTTCTCTTTTGTATAGATGGAAGCGCTGGGGTAACGAAAATATAGTAACGGACTGGCTGAAACTGCAAACACAAACAGTTGAAGGGTGTATAACCTTATTAAAAAATTTTGTTAGTAAGTCATCTTCTCATTCATTAGATAGTCACATAGTTAAAACTGCTACCTATATTAAACTTGAAAATATTGAGGATTTTTTAGAGATATCGCCGATTCGAGAAAAGGTAAAAGATCTAAATGCTGATAATCTAGATCCTGAATCTCGAGAAGCGTTAGAAGCTTTTCAAAATGCTTTAGAAAAGAGAGAGCAGGGAACCACTAATGATTTGTAGTTAATCGAATCATACGATGCTATCTAAATCATTCAGCTTCCACCACTACCCAAGCAACGGAAACTGATAAAAAGTAGCATATACAAAGGTCGCAATCAGCACAGCAACGATACCGAACCATACCATATATCGCTGCGGCACTGACCATACGATACGCCAATCGATTTTACCTCGGGCCGTCAGCCATTCCATCATACTAATGGCAATCGTCAGCCATAATGTCCCCACCAAAAACCCACCCATCACATCGCTCAGATAATGCTCATTGAGTACGATTCGGCTTAACCCTATGAGCAGGCATAATAAAATAGTGAGCGATAATATGCGCACTTGGTGAATAAAGCTTTGGCTAAAACGAATCGCCATATAGGCAAGAAAGCCATACAGCGCAATACTGATAGTCGCATGACCACTGGGAAAAGAGTAGGTGTGTTCCATCAGCAAAATATCGATCGGTCGTGACCGCTGAAAAGCCATCTTACTCAAAAACGTAAAGGCGGTACTACCGATGGTTGAGATTAGCAGACCGACTAAAATATAAGGCTGACGTACCACTGCGCAGAGGATAGCCGTCAGCAGAATAACCAAACAGGTAATCGGTGTAGAGCCTAAGCTGGTGATAAAAACAAATGCAGGCACGATGCTTGAATCTTGTAGTACACTCATATGCTGCGACACAAACAAATCCGTGGTCACAATAGAGTCGGCCTCCACTATATCCTCGACCAATCCTGCAAACAGCGCCAAAATATATATATTTAAGAGTGTCAAAATGGTGAGTATCAAGCCAGAAAAATGACCACGGGCAAAGCGCTTGGTAATAAATCCAAACATTGCTGGGTATTTTTGCTGTAGACATACCATCAATGGTAGGCGTGCGATATGTCCGCGCAGCCAAAAATCGATACGAGAAATCAATACCAATATTCGCTTACCATAGCGAATCATGAGGTGCTGTATCAACCATAACAATGCCATCGTTAAAATAAGCACCATGCCCAAACTGACCAGCTGAGGGTGTTGTTCAATGAGAGCAGTCATGGATAGCTTATTCCTTCTATATCTGAAAAATAGTGCCATTGGCAGCACGAAACTCATCAGCTTAGGTACTTATAGTGCAGGCGGGTTTCCACTACAAGCACCTGAAGAGATTGAGAGTAATAAAGAACGGCTGCAATACTATAAATCTTGGCAGCCCAAATTTTCTATTAACTCAGCCCATTTGTATTCCTGTAGATAAAATGGAGGATTATGCCTTTGGTTATAACACAGAAGGCGAGCGATTCATGGTGAGAACCAATGCTACAACGATATTCCCAAATGTGACTGGCAGATTATGCCGAAAACCTTTAGCGCGACAGAAGGAAATAGCTTGGTTTTGAAAGTAGAAACAGCTGGTGAATTAAAATCCGCGCTCGAAAAAGTCGATTAAATAATTCGTATGCAGTACAGATAACAAAAGTGAATAGCCCCATTTAGAATAATTGTTAGATAGGTTTTTTTCGTGCATTTTTGTGAGAGACGTCAACTAAGTAAATATTCCTCTTATGTCTGTCTATAGACTTTAGTATGATAGCGGATTGGGTTATTTTCAGCCCTTAACACTCAATAGGAGATGACCCCGTCGTGATTTGGTTAAAAATGCTTATTGGTGCTCTGATGGTTTTAGCGATTCAATTATTCGCGCAAACCAGATTTTTTTATTTGGCGGCGCTTGCGCCACTGTTCCCCACATTTACGTTGATCAGTCACTTTATTGTTGGCACGGAGCGCAGCCCCGCTGATTTAAAAGTCGCATTGATATTTAGTATGCTCGGGGTCATACCGCACCTTATTTATACCTTGGTGGTGTTTTTTAGCATCGGCTATGTTAGCTTATATAAGGCCTTGCTGCTAGGCGTTGTCGCTTGGACAGTGGCAGCGGCCATTTTAGTGCTTACTTGGCAATACATTCAGGCATAGTCCTAGGGCATGTGTTCAATCTGAACGAAAGCACCTAAATGAGCTAAAAATGGCTAAACTTTGCCAAACTGCATCAACTAGCTGGTTAATACCCAGATATTATCTGCGCTACTTTCCTTTTTTGGCTGCAATTTATCTCATTTTTATCAATATTTTCAAAATGAGGAGATGCCCTAGTTAAAAAAATAACTTAAATATTGTAAAAGCGCAATATATCTACGGAATATATGAAATTTGGTACATATTTCTACAGATATTTTCTATAGATTCGGTCGTAGATGTTATTCTTAAGGGCAATCGTATAGTGCTACTGTAGCAAAATTAGATCCATACTATCGCGATCACTTCATTCGTCATAATTTATAAAAATAGGGCTTAAAAAAAGATGGATACCTTAAATATCCTGTATCTAATAGGGGCAGTATTAATTTTCGCCAGTATCATGGCAAGTACGTTATCGGCGCGTTTGGGCGTTCCTCTGCTATTGTTATTTTTAGTGGTAGGAATGCTCGCTGGTGAAGATGGTATATTAGGTATTGAGTTTTCTCAATACGGGCTTGCTAATTTTGTCGGGCAAGCAGCGCTAGCTTGTATCTTGTTGGATGGTGGTCTGCGTACCTCTTTTAAGTCGTTCCGAGTCGGCTTAAAACCAGCAATCACTCTTGCTACTTGGGGTGTACTTGCGACGGTAATGATACTGGGGGTATTCGTCACTTGGCTACTGGATGTCGATTGGCGTTTTGGTTTATTGATGGCGGCTATCGTGGGTTCGACCGATGCCGCAGCGGTGTTTTCGCTACTACGTAATGGTGGTGTGAAGCTTAACGATCGCGTGCAGGCCACGCTTGAATTGGAATCTGGAGCCAACGACCCGTTAGCCATTTTATTAGTCACGGGTTTGATTGCCTTAAATGTTGATCCCGATGGACAGACGGTACTGGGATTTTTAGGGTTGCTATTACAGCAGCTCAGCTTCGGTCTGGGCATGGGTTTGTTATTTGGTTATTTATTGGCAAGACTATTACCCAAATTACACTTGGCAGAAGGTATGTATGCCATTTTGATTATGTCTGCTGGCTTGGCTGTTTTTGCTGCGACCAACCTGATTGGAGGCAGTGGATTTTTGGCAATTTACCTTACCGGCGTGCTGATTGGTAACCATAAAGTACGCTCAACTGAGCATGTCATGCGGGTGATGGATAGCTTTGCGTGGTTGTCACAAGCGGTGTTGTTCGTAGTATTGGGGTTATTGGTAACGCCATCGCATGTTATTGATGTCTGGCATTATTCAGTCGCGATTGCCGCCTTTATGATTTTGGTTGCCCGTCCTATCGCCGTCTATACCAGTGTTAAACCCTTTAAATTTAAAGACAGGGAGATTGGCTTTATTTCTTGGGTTGGCTTGCGCGGTGCGGTGCCAATTACCCTTGCGATTTTACCGGTCATGGCAGGGATAGATGGCGCCTTTATGCTGTTTGATATTGCCTTTGGCGTGGTGGTTTTATCTTTGGTTTTACAAGGCACGACCATTCCTTTGATGGCAAACTTATTCAAAGTGCGTATTCCAAATAATAAAGACCCAGAAGAAAAGCATGAGGTTTGGGTATCAGACAAAGCGAGTATTACTTTATATCAGTTCCAAGTAAAGTCAGGCGCGTTTGCGATTGGTCGTCATCCGAGAAATATCTCTAATCGCATCAATCCTGATGAAATTAGTGTTTTTGCCTTGGTACGTGGGCAGCAGATTGTGACTGTTGATGAAAATACCAAGCTGAAATTTGGGGACAGTGTCTGGTACGCCATGCGCGGCGATTATGCTAGCCAGATTGCTAAAATATTCAATGACACGACGTTGGACCGTAAAGCCATCGATGATTTTTATGGCGATTGGTTGCTCTCGCCCAGCGTCAAGCTTGGCGACTTACCATTCTTTACGGGCGTCATGAAATCGGAATCACTGGTAGACAGCCTAAAGTCTAAATCAGAGAACAGCGTAAAAACCATGTGGGAACAAACAGTTGCTGAATATATCAAAGACAGCTTAGATATGAAGCCAGTATCGGGCGATACCGTTGCCATTAACGATGAGTGGTCATTGGTGATAAAAGAAGTTGATGATAAAGGTAAGCTAAGAACCATTGGTCTGAAGCATCAACAACCGTCCGTAGCAGCGCAGTGATATTAGCATTATCTTTATAGCAAGTTCATCATCTTATTTAAAAACTCAGCAGCTTGTTTATGCTGATTTTCTCGATATGCCCAGTGATGCTCGACGTCGTAGCTTGCTTCATTGGGTAGGAGTATTTTCATCAGTCCCATACCCTCATAACGTCTCGCAAGATCACGCGGTAGGTAGCCCACATGGTGGCCTGCAAGGATAAGCTGCGCGGTCGCCTCCATGTGATAAGTGGTGGCGCTCAAGGTTTTTGGACGGATATGATTGATATGATGCTCGACCACATAGCCCCTTTTTATCCACGGATAATCCTGCTCTAAATCCTCAAAAGTCAATCCTTCTGAATTGTAAAATAGCTTATGCTCACGTCCGCAGCAGACCACTTGTTTTTCGACAAATGCTGGCTTAAATGTGAGTAACGGCGGAAAGCTGCCAAAATAACCCACACCGATGTCACTCTCATTACTTAAGAGCTTTTCTAACATGCTCTCAGGGTTTTGTACATCGATAGAAAAGTGTATCAGTGGGTTTTCTCGGTAGCTACTAGCAAGACGTTGTCTAAGCGCATCATAAAAAAACTTAGGCATCTGATCAATCAAGCAAAGCCTGATATGGCCACCGTGTACTGAGTCTAGTTGCTTAATATAGTGCAGCTGATGTTGAAAGCTTGCGACCGATTCGGTAAAGCCCAAACATGCCTCGTAGATAGCCGCGCCATCCTCTGTCAGCTTAAATCCTGCTCGACCGCGGTGGCAGAGTGTCATGCCCAAGCGGTCTTCTAGATGAGTCAAATGTCCACTAATCACCGAGGTCGTGACATTTAAGCGCGACTGAGCAGCAGTCACGCCTTGACACTCCACGATAGCCATAAAGCTACGTAGCGTTTTGATATCTATTTTTATCAATTCATCTAATATCACACCCGACTCCTTACTTTCGCAATAACGTGCTGCGACATCAACTTACTTTGTCAATTAAACCTATTTTATCAAGCAATGGTATCTTTCTTAAACTTCTGGTAATAACTGATAAAACCGGTTTACTACGGAAAATCAGAAGTTTACTTCTAAATTTTACCATGGTCTGCCTCCTAATATTTAGGTATTGTCAAAGCATATAAAAAATTGCCTATTCTAACCAAACTGAAACAAGGATGTGATTTATGAAATTCAATCAACCATTAAGCGGCAACGATATGCCAAGATTTGGCGGCTTTGCTTCTATGATGCGCTTGCCGACTCAGGCTGATGCCGAAGGGTTAGATGTGGCATTCGTTGGTGTGCCTTTAGATATTGGCGCCTCAAACCGTAGCGGTGCCAGATTGGGGCCTAGACAGATTCGTGATGAGTCAAGAATGATTCGTCCTTACAATGTGGCGACGCGTGCCGCACCATTTGAGTCATTGCAAGTGGCTGATATCGGTGATGTGCCTATCAATACTTTCAACCTGTTAAAAAGCGTCGATATCATCGAAAAATTCTATACAGAAAAAGTCGTTAAACATGGCGCAATTCCTTTAACGTTGGGCGGCGACCATACCATCGCACTGCCTATCCTGCGGGCACTCGCCAAAAAACATGGCCCTGTCGGTATGGTGCATATCGATGCTCACGCTGATATCAACGACGACATGTTTGGCGAAAAAATCGCCCATGGCACCCCGTTCCGCCGCGCTGTCGAAGAAAACCTCATCGATGGTAATCGCGTGGTACAGATTGGTCTGCGGGGTACAGGCTATAGCGCCGAAGAGTTTGACTGGTCAACCCAGCAAGGGTTCCGCGTGGTACCGGCAGAAGAGTGCTGGTATAAATCGCTGACGCCACTCATGGCAGAAGTACGCGAAAAGCTAGGTGACGGTCCGGTTTATTTAAGTTTTGATATTGACGGTATTGATCCTGCATTTGCACCAGGTACGGGTACGGCTGAAATCGGTGGCTTAACCTCAACGCAAGGCATAGAAATCATTCGCGGTATGCGTGGTCTTGATGTGGTCGGTGGCGATTTAGTAGAAGTGTCACCGCCGTATGACCCATTTGGTAACACCTCTGTACTGGCCGCGAACTTACTGTTTGAGATGCTGTGTATCCTACCGGGTGTGCGCTATGACGATAAGGTCAAAGCCGTCTACTAATAGCAGGCGCTTATTGGCTAGGGTTGGCGCATAGGGCGGTTATCTCAATGCGTTACATCAGGGGATAGCAGCCTGATGAGATGGTGACCAGTGTATTGAGTTACTGGTATGAATATAATTCGGTTAAGGAAGACCCCAATGAGTAAATCCTCTTCATTTTTTGGTCAAGACACGCTCTCTCCAAATGATGCTGGTCATAGTCTAGGTTCGATTGGTACGTTTGCGCTATGGTTCGGTGCCAATATCGTCGTGACGACTATTTTAACGGGCATGTTACTCGTACCTGATTTACGGTTTACTACCGCTATCACCACCGTGCTCATTGGTTCATTAATCGGGGCAATTCCACTGCTTTTGGTCGGTTTGATGGGTCAACGCACAGGGTTGCCTTCGATGGCGTTGACACGCAGAGCTTATGGCCCAGTTGGTAGTCAGTTGATCTCGTTAGTGAATATGGGCGTGCTGATTGCATGGAGCTGTATTCAGGCGCTGCTGGCTGGCATGAGTCTTGACTATGCAATAGAAGCTACCACGGGTTATAGCAACCTGCCGCTGTTTGTTATTTTATGCGAGACAGTGGTAGTGCTTATTGTGCTACGTGGTCACCTCGGTATTGAGCTTGTTGAGCGCTGGGCCGCATTGGCAATGGCTGCGCTCACCGTTATAGTCCTCTATCAGTTAAATCAACATTATGATGTCTCAACACTGTTTGAGATGCCCGTTGAATCGCGTAATGGCATTACATTAGGTATCGCCTTCGATATCGTCATCGCTACTGCCTTTTCGTGGATGTCTTCGGCCGCTGATTACAATCGCAATTGCAAATCCCCAAAAGTTGCCATATGGGGCACTTATTTTGGTTACATCACGGCAGCCATCGTTGCGATGGGCTTGGGCGCTACCATCTCAGGATTATCTATTATGTATGGCATGGAGCAGACTTATGATCCGACGCGTTTGCTTGCTGACTTTGGTTTTGGTTTGCCAGCAGCACTGGTCATTTTCTTCTCGGTCATGACCACCAATGTCATGGCAGTCTATAGTGCCACGCTATCCTGCATGAACATCAAACCCAATATGAGCTTTTGGAAACCGGCCTTAATCATTGGTCTGGTCACTATTTTTGGTGCGCTAATTCCGGGTATTTTAGATCAATTCCAAAACTTCCTATTGGTCGTAGGTGCACTATTCATCCCCGCATTCTCAGTCATGATTTTTGATTACTACCTTGTTAGTAAAGAAGGCTATACAGCAAAGCTGCTTGATGCGACACATCAATTGGGACGTCCTACAGCAAAGATTGCTATCGGCGCTTATATAATTGGTGCGGCATTGGCAGCTTACTGGACCTTGATTGCGCCGCCGTCGTTCGGTGCATCGTTGCCTGTCTTTATCATCACGGGCGGTTTCTACTGGTTAGGCGCTATTTTGTTTACTCGTCCTAGTGATGCCATCACTTCAGCTCAAGAGGAGCGGTCATTATGAAATTGATGATAGCCCAAACCAATCCTTTATTGGCTGAACCTACGACCAATCTAGAGGCGTTAGAGTCGCTTTGCCACCTAGCCGTAGAGGCAAAAGTAGATCTGCTCGCATTGCCGGAGCTCGCATTTACAGGCTACAACATCTTCGAGCATCTTGATCGTTTAGCGGAAGCCATCGACGGTCCAATTGTGACCCAAGTGGCGAGGCTTGCTAATAAATATCACTTACATGTGCTATTTGGGCTTGCTGAACGGCGACCAAATGGCGAGCTGAGTAATGTTGCCATCCTAATAGACGACAACGGCAAGCATCTTGCGACTTATGATAAGCGTCACTTGTGGGATCGCGAACATCAGTTTTTTACAGCGGGCAAAAAGTCCTGCGTAGTCGATACGCGATTCGGCAAATTAGGATTGATGATTTGTTATGACAATGAATTCCCAGAAGTGGCAAGAGAGCTAGCGCAAGCAGGGGCACAAATCATTTTATCACCAACAGCAAACATGCTGCCAAATTCAGATCGTCAGGTACTCCAAATACGCGCTCGAGCCATGGACAATCAGTGCTTTGTCGCTTGTATCAATCGCTCGGGTATAGAAGAAAACCTTCATTATTGTGGCAATAGCATCGTCGCTGGCCCCGATGGTGAGGTGCTCGGTAGACTTGGCTTAGCGGTTGGTACGATTATAGTCGATATCGATCTCTCCCGCATCGATGAAAGCCGCACACATCAAAACTATCTTAGTGACTTAAATCTTAGCCGCTCGGATATATCTAATGGAGCTGACTTATGAGTGAACAATCACTAGCGCGTATCAAACCAGAGAACTGGTATCGCACCACCGCGCATAGCGATGGAATTACGCTCATCGATGAGCCGTGGATCAAGCCGTTTTTTCGCTGCAATCTGTGGCACGTGCGCGGCAGCCAGCGCGATTTATTAGTAGATTTCGGATTAGGTGCTGTGCCGCTGCGTCGTCATGTCGCTTTACTCACGGATCGCGATATCGTGGGCGTTGCCAGTCATACGCACTTTGATCACATCGGCGCTGCGAGCGAGTTTGACTGCTGTCACGTACATTCTGCTGAAGCCCATATTCTCGCTGAACCAGACAATGCCCGTACGTTGGCGGATATGTTTGTCAATGACGAGATGTTTGACGCGCTACCGCCTGAGCCTTATGCCCATTGCGGTTATAAAATCATTGCACCCGCAAAAATTATGCAATTAGAAGATGGTGACATGATCGATTTAGGTAATCGTCAATTTGAGGTGATTCATACACCCGGTCACTCACCAGGTGGCATTGCCTTGTGGGAGGCGGCGAGCGAAACGCTCATTTCTGGCGATCTTATCTATGACGGTCCATTGATCGAAGATACATGGCATAGCGACATGACTGACTATGCTAAGAGTATGCGCCGTCTCAATGCGCTGCCTGTGCGTGTCGTTCATGGCGGTCACTTTCCTAGTTTTTCAGGCAAGCATTTACACGTAATGATTGATGATTGGTTAAGGCATCATGATTTGTGATTGATCGCACTTAATTATTACTCTAAATAAATAGCTACTCAAAAAAAATAACGACGCTAAATAAAAAGCTATTTCAAATAAAACATCTAACCCAACACTGATTAAAATTTTTAGGATGATTGCCCCATGACCCAATTGACACAAACATCTCTTTCATCATTTGACACCTCGCCTCTGACCTGTGGTGAGTTGCTCGTACAATGGCTAGAGTATTACGGGGTAGAGACCGTATTTGGTATTCCGGGTGTACATACAGTCGAGCTATACCGTGGTCTGCCGAATACCGATATTCGCCACGTGACACCACGTCACGAGCAAGGCGCTGGGTTTATGGCTGATGGCTATTACCGTGCTTCTGGCAAAGTTGGCGTTTGTTTTATCATCACGGGTCCGGGTATGACGAACATCATGACTGCCATGGCACAAGCTTTGGCTGACTCTATACCGATGCTGGTCATTTCTAGTGTTAATAAAGTGAAAGATACAGGCAGCGGTGAAGGGCACTTACATGAATTGCATGACCAACAAGGCATGGTCAGCAAGGTAGCGCTCACTAGCAAAACCATCTGGCAGCCTGAGTTATTACCCAAAGTCATCGCCGAAGCCTTTGCCTTATTTAACGGTGCACGTCCAGGGCCAGTGCATATCCAGATTCCCATTGATGTGATTACCGCCGATGCCAGTCATGTCGCCAAGCCATCTAATTTAACACCTTATTTAAATAACTTTGCAAACAATTCAGCTGATGCACATGATTTAACGCTACCGCAGGTAATGAGACCACTGCCGAATCCTGCGCAATTAGATTTGATTGTTGAATCTCTAGAAGTGGCAAAAAATCCAGTGATACTTTATGGTGGTGGCTGCGTCGATGTCGATCATGATGCGCAAATACTGGCAGAGCTTATCGATGCACCGACGTTTTTGACCATCAATGCCAAAGGTTTGCTGCCACCTAGCCACCCGTTAAGTTTGGGTAGCAATCAGTCATTAGAGGCAGGTCGCGCCGTTATTGCTGAGGCTGATTGGGTGTTGGCGATTGGTACTGAGCTGGGTGAGACTGATTATGACGTGTTCTTTAATGGCGAGTTTAAAATCAACGGTATGTTGATTCGCATTGACTGCGATGCCCAGCAATTGCAGCGTCCTTTTAGAGCTGATATTGCGGTATTGTCTGATGCACAAATGGCTGTGAGTGGTCTCTGTAAACGCTTAGAGGGTCAGGCGTTAAATCATCAAGCGATATCACGAGTGAACGAGGCAAAACAAGCACTAATAAATGATGTGACACCAGATTTTTCTGGGCAAAATGCGCTACTTCAGTTGATTCGAGATGAAGTGAAAGACGTCATCTTCGTTGGCGACTCGACGCAGCCTGTCTATAGCGGCAATCTTGGTTTTGAGGCATTGGCAACGCGTAAATGGTTTAACTCCTCAACGGGCTTTGGCACGTTAGGCTATGGTTTGCCTGCCGCCATTGGGGCCATAATTGGCTCAAAAAATCCGGTTGTCAGCTTGATTGGCGATGGTGGGATTCAGTTTACGATTGCGGAACTCATTTGTGCCGCCGAGCTTGAGCTGCCATTGATTGTACTGCTTTGGAACAACCAAGGCTATGGTGAAATTCGTCGTTATATGGAGAAGGGTGGGTTGCCACTGATCGGGGTTAATATTAAGACGCCGCATTTTGAGCCATTAGCAGCAGGCTTTGGCGCAGGCTATCGCAGAATTACAGCAAAACAGCAACTGCTCGACGCTTTAAAAGAAGACATCAAAGGCAAGCAACCCATCATTTATGAAATTGATGAAGCCGATGACTTTCTGATTGAAATGGGTAAGACGTTTACCTGCTTTAGCTAACAATACCAACACTAAGCATACTAAAGACTGGTCGCTCAAGGAAGAACGTCTATGATGCCACATTCTAACCGCTCGTCTGGTCGCTTAAGTACTTCGCTGGCAAGCTTATTAACGGATTTATCTGCCGTTGTTGGTTCGACCAATGTATTGACCAAGCCCAGTCAGCAGCAGTCGTATACACAAGGGGCGATTGCGGCTATCACGAATGCTGTCGTGGCAGTGGTGATACCAGACTCTCTTGTGGCACTATGGCGCGTCATTAACCTCTGTGCGACGGCTGATGTGATCATTATTGCGCAGGCCGCTAACACTGGGCTGACCGGAGGCTCCACACCGTATGGAGAGTACGATCGAGCAGTCGTCGTGATTTCTATGCAACTATTGGGCGGTGTTCATCTCCTCAATGACGCAGCAGAGCTTATTGCATTGCCAGCAGCTAGCCTTCAGCAGTTGGAGTCTCAGCTTACGCCATTAGGGCGTGAGCCACATTCAGTGCTGGGCTCTAGTTGTGTTGGTGCTTCGGTGATTGGCGGTATTTGCAACAGCTCTGGCGGTATGTTGGTGCAGCGTGGTCCGGCGTATACCGAGATGTCGCTATTTGCCAAACGTAATGCTATGGGTGAGTTTGAATTAATCAATCACTTAGGCATTGATTTAGGTGCAGATCCAGAAGAGATGCTTGGAAACCTACAAACTGGCACGTTCAATAAAAATCCAGAGAGTGCCAACAGTAAGTCCTGTACAAACCACTATTATCAACACAAAGTGCGCGATTGCGAGGCAGACACGCCTGCCAGATTTAATAATGACCCTAACGGATTATATGAAGCTTCTGGTTCAGCAGGCAAAGTCATCGTCTTTGCGGTTCGAGTCGCGACATTTGCCAAATCGACGCAAGAGCAAACATTCTATATCTCGACCAATGATGCCAATACTTTGACCACACTCAGGCAACAGTGGTTAAAAAGTGCGCTGAACCTGCCTATTTTGGCAGAATATATGCACAAAAATTATAACGATATTACCATGCGCCATGGCCGTGATACTTGTTTAAGTATGCGAAAACTGCCTGCCAGTAAGATAGGCGGGTTGTATCGGTTACAAGCCAAGATTGGTCATTATTTGGCTAAATGGCGACTGCCTCAGACTTTACCAGACCGAATGCTACAAATAGCTGGTGTTTTCATGCCGCCGTCATTACCAGACTCTTTGGCTGAGCAGGCGCGCTCCTATCGTTATCATTTAATCATTAAAGTCGCGAATGACAGTGATAATGGTAGTAATCATCATATTGCCGCCGCTCAAGCATTTCTACAGTCCCATATGCAGCAGCATCAAGGCGTCGTACATCTCTGTACAGCAGAAGAGTCGCAAGCATTATTGGTGTTTCGCAGTGCCGCAACCGCTGCCATGTTTCGTTATCACAACCTTAACCACACAAAGTTTGGAGAGCTGTTGTCTACCGATATTGCCTTACCAAGGAATGCCGTAGATTGGGATGAAGTGCTACCTATTAACTTACAAAAGCAGGTAAGTAAAACTTTTTATTTGGGGCATTTTTTCTGTCATGTCATGCATCAAGACTATCTGTTATACCCTGAAGTGGATGCAAATAAATTCAAGGATGAGTTGTTGGCGCTCTACGATCAACGTCGTATAGAGTACCCTGCTGAACACAATGTCGGTCATGTATATACCGCAAAACCTGCACTACATAATTTTTATAAAAAACTAGATCCGACCAATTCGCTAAACCCAGGCATTGGTCAGACAGCAAAATGGAAAAATTGGCGATTGTCGCCCATCAAGGAGGAATTAAATGACGAATTATCTCGATAAGTCGCAGCAACCGATCTTAGGAAACGCTGCTTTCGATTCAGAAACGCCGCAAGCAGAGCAGTGGCGTGCGTCAATGTGGAAGTTCTTACTATTTTCAGCATTGGGTATTGCACTATTTATCATTCCGTTTCAATGGGACGGCAAGGTCACAATTTTATTGGGCGTGTTGACCGATACTTTGCAAGCAATATTGGGCGGATTTGTGGTCTATATCACCATGGCGATAGTGACCATCTCCTGTCTTGGGGCACTAGCAGTAAAGGCTTTAAAACCCAATTTGCAGGAAGGTTCACTAATAAAAAATCTTTTTGATGTTGATTGGTTTTGGCTCACCACGCGTTTGTTAGGTATGGTGTTTGTTTGGATGATTTATCTACAAGTCGGCCCTGAGTTTATTATCAATCGTAATACGGGCGGCGTCATTTTCGAAGACTTGATTCCTATTCTGATTCCGTTGTTTTTCTTTGCTATTTTATCGCTGCCGTTTTTGACTGACTTTGGTCTCATGGAGTTCTTGGGCACACTGGCGAGCAAAATATTTGTCAAGCTGTTTAAGTTGCCAGGACGCTCAGCGGTTGATGCGATGTCTTCTTGGTTTGGTGCGGCTTCTATCGGCTTGCTAGTCACCATGCAAGAGTATGATAAGAGTTTCTACAGCCAGCGTGAAGCGGCCATCATTGCAACTACCTTTTCAGTGACTTCTATCGCTTTCACTTATGTGGTTGCCAAAACTATCGGCGTGGACAATAATTTTGTCTATTTTTATCTGACCATTGCTCTGACGGGCTTTATCGCTGCGATTATTATGCCGCGTATACCGCCATTATCACTAAAGCCTGATACTTATCACTCCGGTAAAAGCATGCTAGACGAAGGCATTCCTGCTGAGTATACAACATACCAATGGGCGGTCAATCGTGCAGTTACTCGCGCACATTCTATGCCTAGCTTGGGTCACGTGTTCAAACGCAGCCTAAACAATCTGTTCGACATCTACTTTGGACTGATCCCTGTTATCTTTGCGATTGGTACCATTGGCCTTGGCTTAGCAGAGTACACGCCTGTCTTCAACTGGTTGGCTACACCGCTAGTACCGCTGCTTGAATGGTTACAGATTCCAGAAGCGGCAAAAGCTGCACCTGCCATGATTATGGGCTTTGCGGATATGTACTTGCCAGCCTTGGTTGGTAAAAGCATTGAGAGTGAGATGACAAGATTCATCGTTGGTGCATGTTCTATTACTCAGATTATCTATATGTCTGAAGTGGGCGCGCTGATTTTGAAATCAAATATTAAGCTCAATGTGTTAGAGCTGTTTATGATTTTTATTCTTCGTACTCTTATCAGTTTGGTGGTGATTACCTCAGTGGCGCATCTACTTTATTAGCCATGCAGCCAATATCAACCAAGCCTCTAGTGTAACGATAATGTGCTAAATAGTCGGTTTATTCTTTAGTCAGGTAAACCAATTATCTAGCGAATGATTGACAGCGGTACTTATAAAGATAATACGTATAAAGACAATTATATCAAACCATACAAGGTGATTGACCATCATGGAAATGACGAATGCTAACAGTTTAACGAGAGAAAGCGCCAGCCAAACGGTTCAAGATGAAGTGATGTTAAATGCAGCGTATATAGATGGCAAATGGATGACTATTGAAGCGCCTGCTACCGATATTGCTGGCGCAGATAGCTATGATGCAAACTATGATTTATATGACTCAAATTCGGGAGCAATCATCGCTACAACTAGATTGTGTACCAAAGCACAGGTAGAAATGGCAGTCAAAGCGGCTGCTACCGCGTATCCATCTTGGTCGCAAACCACCGTAAGCACGCGTGCATCGTATCTCAATGCCATTGCCGAGACGATGGAGCAGCAGTTTGACAAATTGGTTGGATTGTCTGTGTTAAATAATGGTAAGCCCATTGAAGAGGCAAAAATAGACGTGAGCGATGCCATTGCCTGCTATCGCTATTATGCCAATCTCATCACAGAACAAGCGACTTGGTCGGAGGTATCCACCAGCGAGTCAGGCATACGCTTGCTAAAAACGTATGCGCCTGTTGGTATTTGCGCCCTTATTGTCCCATGGAATTTTCCGATGGTGACCACTGCTTGGAAGTTAGCTCCTGCATTGGCTGCCGGCTGTACGGTGCTATTGAAACCCTCTGAGGTGACATTATTGCCAGAGTTAATGCTGGGCAATATATTGTCTGATATTAAACTACCGAAAGGAGTCGTTAATATTTTACCGGGTGCAGCCGAAGTGGGCGCTGCCATGACCTGCCATCCTTTGATTGACAAAGTTTCTTTTACCGGTAGCAACGTTGTTGGTGAAAAGGTCATGAGCCAAGCGGCAAAAGGTATCAAGGATATCAGTCTAGAGCTGGGCGGTAAGTCAGCCATCGTCGTATGTGCAGATGCTGATATCGACGACGCTTGTGATTTAATCATCGGTGGTATATTTACCAATGCTGGTCAGATCTGTTCAGCCACCTCAAGGCTGCTTGTTCATGAAAGCATTGCTCAGTCGTTGTTTGAGACATTAAAAGTTAAGACAGAAAGTCTGAAAATCGGTGATGGCTTTGACACTGACACGCAAATGGGTCCACTGGTTAGTGAGCAGCAACTGAATCAAGTAAAAAAATATTTTGACATTGCTGCTGCCGAAAGCCTGACTTGTCTCACTGGTGGTGAGGTTTTAAATCGGCAAGGGTATTTTGCGATGCCGACCATTTATACCAACGTCCCAGTGACCAGTCAATTATGGACAGAAGAGGTTTTTGGGCCAGTACTAGTGAGTCAGACGTTTACAGACCATGCAGAGGCAATTGCTTTAGCCAATGATAGTAAGTATGCGTTGGCGGCGAGCATTGTCAGCGCTGATGAAACGGCGGCAATAGAGATGGCGCTACAGATACAAGCGGGTCATATTTGGATCAATGAACAACAGATTGTATTGCCAGAGTCAGGGTGGGGCGGGTTTAAGCAAAGCGGTATCGGGCGTGAGCTGGGTGTGGATGGCTTGTCTGCATATCAAAAAAGCAAGCATGTGCTATTGACGGCTTAAACGTTGGGCGCTTTCATATCTCATTATGACATTGATATTGCTACCAATCGCTAAATGAGGTATTTGCTTTGTAAATTAACTTTACTGGACTAAGAATGCCATTCAAGATAAAATTGAGCAATCATTCAAATTTTATCGCTGTGCTTATTTTTACATGAGGTTACGGCTTTTGAGATGGAAAAACTATGTCACGTACCGCACTTTATAACCGTCAGGATGCCTTAGAACGCGCGTTACAGCTTTTTTGGCAAAAAGGCTTTCATGCTACTTCTTTAAAAGATATAGAAGAGGCGCTCGATATGCGTCCGGGAAGCATTTATGCTGCGTTTGGCAGTAAAGATGGATTATTTCAAGAAGCGTTAGATTACTATGCTCGCCTAGGTTTGAGTGAGCTTGAGCGGGTAATGGACGCTTATCAATCACCGTTGCTGGGGTTGGCCGCTTTTGTACGTCAGCTGGGCGGTATTCGTGATAAAGGTTTGCCGAGTCAGGCTTGCATGCTGGTCAAAAGCTTACTAGAGCTTGGTGCTCGTGAGCAGACAGCGCTACAAAAAGTTGAAATGCTGCTGGCAGATATGGAGCTGCGTTTTATAAATTACTTTACCGAAGCACAGCGGCTGGGTGAGCTTGATACTGAGCTTGACGCGACTAGGCTTGGACGACGACTACAGGCGGAAATCATGGGGCTGCGTGCTTTTGCGCAGCGTGATGTCGAGAGTGCAGCGGTGCAAGCGTTGGCTGAAGATATGGCGCTCTCTATAGAAGCGCTGCGTATTGATGAGCCTGCGAAGGTTTAGGATTCGTATCATAAAAAAAGGTCATGAAAAAGGGTTGTAGAGGCATTACATAGTCTAAGACTAATAACGCTTCTACAACCCTTGTTATTAAAGACCTAACCATCAATGAAAAATGATTTAGTCTGGCATCTCCGCCAACTGCTGTAAGATGCTTTTATAATTGTCAACGCCTTGAGCACCGCTGATTAAGTGACGCTCATTGAAAATCATGGACGGCACACTTTGGGCGCCTTGTTGCTGACAGTATTGCTCGGCTGCGCGTATTTCTTTGGTGTTCAGCTCAAATGGATGCCAATGAATTTCATGGGCGGTGTTGGTTTGTTTTAATGCCGCTGCCAATTGTCGATAGCCGACGACGCACCATGGATAAACCACATCTGATACGATGTTTATGCGTAATGGTTTCTCTGACTCATTCATAGTGCTCCCTGATTCCGTCAATAACGCATTAATTAGCTTTGTGCCATTCATATTTTTGAAAAATACTGTCTATTGGCGTGTTAGCGAGGTGGTTGGTGTAGTTACTCATCACTTTTTGAGCCGCTGCAAGTACCACTTCTAAAATCTGACGCTTAGTAAAGCCTGCATCCAAAAATGCTTGTACCGCGTCATCATTAACGTTACCACGATCACGAATGACCGATAGTGTAAAGTCGCGTAACGCCTCTAATTTTTCAGTCGGTAATGGTGTCTCGTTACGCAATGCTTCGGTAATGGCCTCATCTACTTTCATGCTTTTGGCGATGCCTGTATGGGCAGGAACGCAGTAATGACACTCATGTTCGACGTTGATGGTTTGCCAGACGACCGTGACTTCCTCATCATCAAAACTGCTATCTAAAAACAACTGATGCAGACGTTGATAGCCTTCTAACAGTCCAGGTGCTTCAGCCATGACGGCATGTAGACCTGGGACTCTGCCAAACGCCTTGATAGATACATCAAGCAAGTCTTTGCTTTCTGCTGGGGCAGTATTTTTGTCGTGTAGGGTAAATTCAGTCATGTGAAAATCCTTCTGATAGTGGTTGATAAATGGTTGTAAAAATCAGGTGTGGCGATCTACTGGAAAATAACTGATATATATTTGAGTGATTGATCAATTTGACAGATGATATTTTCTCAAATAGCTCGACAACTGCAGCCACTATAAATCATTTTGAGTAACTGCTCAAATTTTATTTGAATGAACACTCAAGTATTTGTAACTTTGATTTACATTCAAAGGTAGGCAGCATCGAGACAGTTATTTATTTTTCTTAACCAAGTCATTGCTAAATGGCATTGCCAATAATCCCCATAGCGAGGCATTTTGTTTGGCTGCTGGATATTCTTTTAGTCCAATATCTAGCTCATTATCAGACTGCTGTGCTTCACCCTTATAACTACCAAAAATCCAATCCCACCAGATGACGCTAAATCCATAGTTTGAGTTGGTCTCACTGACGCGTTGACTATGGTGAATACGGTGCAAAATCTGCGTCATTAATATTAAGCGTACAGGTTTTTCAATCGCAGGCGGCAGGCGAATATTGGCATGATTAAATATCGCTAAACCATTTAGGGCAATCTCAAATATCAGCACGGCGATGGCAGGGATACCCAACAAGCTGACGGCGACGAGCTTCACTAGAATGCTTAAAACGATTTCGATAGGATGAAACCTAAGCCCTGTACTGGCATCGACATGTGCATCAGCGTGATGAACTTTATGCAAACGCCATAGTATAGGCACGTGGTGAAATAATCGATGTTGCCAGTAAATGATGATGTCGAGCAATATTAAGCTTAGTATGATGACTAGGATGCTTGGCAAATTGATGATATTAAATAGACCAATCCCATGCTGCTGATTATACAGCGCCACAGCCGTTAGACCGACAGGCACCGCTAGACGAGCAATAACGGATGAGATAAAAACCAAGCCAAAGTTAGCGAACCAGCGTTTTCTACTTTTGATCGGTGCTTTACGTGCAGGCATGCGCCATTCAATCAGCATCATAATCACTAAGATGCTCAAAAAGAACCCAAGCCGCCACCATACTTCGTTAGTCATTAGCTGCCTCTTTTCTTATCCTATTTATATACTGTTTTTATCGATATTTCCTTCTAGCTGCCTAAGGGTGTGGTAGCCGCCATGGATACGGGTAAAAATCGTAATCGCGCAGGCAGTGGCAAAAATACTGGCGAGTAATACAAAGTGCTGTGGCCAAATGCAAAAGGCGACAAACAGCACGATGGTTTCGGTACCTTCCGTCAAACCATTTAAATAGTAAAAGCTCTTATATTTAAACTGTGGTTTATCCAGTGTAAACTTTTCTGCCGCGATGGCAAATGCTAAGAAGCTAGAGCCTGTGCCGATAAAGGTAGCGAGTAACAAAGCGCCAGCAATGGCATTTTGTTCAGGGTTTGCCAAGATAAAACCCAGTGGAACTGCTGCATAAAAGAGAAAGTCGAGTGTAATATCTAAGTAGCCGCCTGCGCTTGAGCTTTGATTGGCATGGCGAGCTAGCGCGCCATCGAGACCATCAAAGATACGGTTCAATGCAATGGCTGCCAGTGCACCATACCATAGCTCAAACGCGAGTAATGGCAAGGCTAACATGCCGATTGAAAAGCCTGCCACCGTGAGTTGATCAGCCGTAATACCGCGTTTGTGCAAGACAACGACGACAGGGCTTAGTATCCGCTTAATCATGGGCGTAAGAAATTTGTCTAGCATGCGCTTGCCTTTTGTATTTCACTTTGACGTTTAAGACTCTATGTATAGAACTACAATTCTGAAACTACAGGTCTAAATGAATGATTTTACCGTTTGCGGCCTCGGCATCTCTATGATCGTGCGTGACCATGATAGCAGGGAGCTTATGAGTGCGAATTTGCTCAAATACCAGTTGCCGCGTATCTACCCGAAGCTGGGTATCGAGTTTGCTAAAAGGCTCATCGAGTAGTATCGCTTTTGGTGCGCTGAGCAAGGTTCGCAGTAGCGCCACGCGTGCTTGTTGTCCGCCTGATAAATTGTCAGGATGGCGATTTCCCATACCTGCTAATCCCACTTGTTCAAGTGCCTGCTCTATTTTTTCACGGCGCTGTTTGTTATTGAGCTTCTTATAGCCTTTCTTATTGTCTTGAGGCATTGCAAAAGCGATATTACCCGCGACCGATAAATGTGAAAACAGTAGGGCATCTTGGTACAGTACCCCAATGTGACGTAGGTGCGTCGGCAGATGACTCAGGTTTTTATCATTTAACCAGATGTCACCAGTAGCGGTAAAACCGTTTGGCAAGATACCTGTGAGCCAGTTTAATAAGCTCGATTTACCACTGCCAGAGGGGCCCATGACGGTTAGTATTTCACCACCAGTAATCTGCTCGTCTAGGCTCAGTAATAGCTCGCCTTGTCGATATAACTGCAAGTTTTTTATCTGTAAAGAGGATTGCATCAAGGACCTTTTATCTGCGTTTTTATAGTGAGTTGTTTTTCAAAATCAGTGCTATTTAGAATCAGTGCTCTTCAAAATGAATGTATTTCAAAAAACGTTTTAACGGCTGCTATTTTTACCACTTTTAAAGCAATACTTTGGTAATATCCACGCCAATATAAACCCAACTAACGGTAGCGCCATTTGGATGATGGCATACACCGCACTGGTGCGCCTACTGGCACCATTGGCGAGGGTCACCGCTTCTGTGGTAATGGTAGCGATACGTCCACCGCCTGCTAATAATGTCGGCAAATATTGACCGAAGCTAATCGCCAAACCAAGAGCAATGGCTATCAAAATCGGCGCAAACAGTTGTGGTAATTTGACCTGCAAAAATACTTTGGCTGGCGTCGCACCAAGGCTTGCCGCTACATGAGCAAAACGAGGGTCTAGACGTCGATAACTGCTAGCAAGCGATAAAAACACATAGGGCAGCACAAAGAGCAGATGGGTAAATGCCACATTAAAAAACGCTGTTTGATTATTCACCAGTTGCTGTAGCCATACTAAGCCAAATAAAAAAGCAATGCTCGGCACTAACAGCGGCAAATAGATAATAAAACTGGTAAATGTTGAGAGTGATTTTTTACTTAATTGCTCCGCTTCTAAACACAATAAAGTCAGCACAATGGCAAATACGGTACTCACGATACCGATTGTAATGGTATTAAATAACGGCGTACCCATTT
This sequence comes from Psychrobacter muriicola 2pS, assembly GCF_904846535.1. NCBI lineage: Bacteria > Pseudomonadati > Pseudomonadota > Gammaproteobacteria > Moraxellales > Moraxellaceae > Psychrobacter > Psychrobacter muriicola. Next base: position 219,565 of record NZ_CAJHBC010000003.1, on the reverse strand, counting down.
GCGTAAAGGCACTTTGAAAATGTAATAACACCAACTGCTCTGGCAATACAGCGGGAAAGCGCCAAAAACCAGCCACTGACCACATTACCAGCCCAATGAGCGCTAGCAAGATAAAGCCAATCACCACAGTGGTCAACGCTGCGGTGATTTTTTGCCACAGCGCATCGGCATAGTTGCGCTTGCCATTGACCAACGTGCCATTAAAACAAGTTTTAAGGATTCTCTCGGCGCCTAGCCACAAGGAGATTAAACCACCCGTCAACGCCAGCTGTAATAACGCGCCTGCCGAGGCTTTTATGCGTAAGTTTAAATCAACATCGTTGAACCATTGCATGATAGTGACCGCCAGCGTTGGCGGCGTGTTCGGACCCAATATCAATGGCATCTCGACACTGGCACTGGCATAGGCAAGCACGGCTAAGATAGGCAAACGTAAAAAAGGATAGAGGACAGGAAGTACTGCTTTAAAAAAGGCAGTAATGGGGTAATAGCCGAGATTTAGCGCGACTTTATACTGCTGACGTAGCTTTTTACCAAGCTCTGGTTGTGCCAAAGCGCCTAGCGCCATGAGTAATAAAAACGGTAGCTCTTTTAAGGTTAAACCCAAGATAATACTGATGCCGTAGGGATCATGTGGAAAAATACCGTCTGGAGCCAATTCCCAACCACTTAGCCATGGTGAGATGAGGCGTGAAAACATACCAGAAGGCGCAATTAAAAAACCAACCGCAATGGCTGCCGCTGCATGAGGAATGACCAAGATTGGGCTCAGCAAATGCTCAATACGAGTCAGCCAAACGCTATTAAAAAATGCCGCCAAGATCATTAAGGTCATGACAAAAGCGAATAGCGTGCTGATTAATCCAGTAGCGATGCTTAATGTTACCATTTTGCTAAGACCAGGCGTCTGCCAAAGATCGTTAAAGCCTTGTAGACTAACCGTCGTTTGCTCAAGTGCAGGCACCCAGCTAAAGGCAGGTAACAGCACGCAAACCAAACCACCAAGTACCGGTAATATCAGTAGCAGCAGTAAAAATGTCGGACTAAAGGAGACGATACGCGTAAATAGATCTGTTTTATAAGGCGCAGTTATGCCAGTGATTGTTGCAAAATGGACATTTTCCTTTGCCGTTTTATGATTAGTATCTCTACTCATGGGCTGACCCCATAACGCGCTTGCCAGCCTTGCATAATGGCATCAACCCAGCTTGGATGTGGTTCACTCACGGTACGTTTGATGCTATCAAAGGGCAGGGCGCTAGGATGTGGTTTATTGTCTTTAAATAGTGCTTGTTGCTCAGGGTTGAGCGTAGAGGGAACAAGTACGGTTTTATCACCCCATATAGCAGGGGTTTGCTTTTTTGCCTGTGCTTCTGGGCTCAGCAAAAAGTTGGCGACCAGCTGCGCGGCTTGCGGATGGCTGGCGTTATAAGGAATGGCCACAAAATGCGTGTTACTTAAGCTGCCATCACTCATTGCATAGCTACGAATGCTTTGGGGTAAATCATAACGCTGCACTGCTGCAGGAATTTCGGGAGCGGAAAAGCTAAATGCCAAGCTCAGCTCGGTATCATCGACCAAACGGCGCATGTGCGCGCCCGTTTGCACAAATTGCTCACCCTTACGCCATAAGGTGGGATGAAAGTCATCGAGAAACGTCCATAAAGGGGCTAATATAATATCTGTATTTTGCTCAGTGGCTGGCAGGTTGAGCTGTGCTTTGATATTTTCGCCTGTTTTAGCATCTTGCTTTTCGTGTAGCATGACTAAAGCGTATTTTAAAAAGCTCATTCCTAAAAAGTCAGGCGGCTTTGGATAACTAAAACGCCCGGGGTTTTGCGCCGTCCAATTGACCAGCTCATTTAAAGTGGTTGGTGGCTTGTCAGTTGATAAGCTGTCGTAATAAAAGGTCAGCGAGGCTTGTCCCCATGGCGCTTCCATACCATCGGTTGGCACACCAAAATCAAAGTTAACGGCAGGATTATTCTCTGGATCGGTCAGCGCGAAGTTAGGCAGCTTGTTCGCCCATTGTTTCAGTAATAATGAATTCTCACTCATGGTGGCAAAGTTGGCACCATTTATCCAGATGAGATCCACGCTGCCTTCATCGTTGTTATTGGCAGACTTTTCCGCGAGTACGCGACTGACGGCTTCACTGGTGTCGCTCAATTTGACATGAACTAAGTTAATATTATATTTATCATCGACTTGCTTGGCGGCCCATTGTAGATAGGCATTTATCTGCGGGTCACCGCCCCATGCATAAAAGTAGACATCTTGGTTTTTACTTTGCGCCTCTATCTGCTGCCAATGCAAGGGCTCTTCAGTGCTGGCAACGGTAATGGAGGAAGCGGTGCTGGCAGAGATGCTGGAAGAAATAACGGTACAAATGCTAAGCGCTACAGCATAGGCACTATAGCGGCTTAGATTTTTTAACGTGGTCAAAGCGGGCAGAGATTTAATAACGTACATTTAAGTTTCCGTTATGATGATATGTTTTCAGCGCAGTTAACAAAAACTCACCTAACCTCGACGCCATGTATGGTATTTCTCAAGCCAGTTTAATAGCGTTTCAGGCGCATGATTGCGTTTCCATTCACCAGCAGCGTATTTATTAGCCTCAGCCCACGTTGGATACATATGGATAGTGCCGAGTATTTTATTCAGCCCTAAACCGTGCTTCATCGCCAGTATAAATTCTGGCATTAAGTCCCCAGCATGTTCAGCGACGATGGTCACGCCAAGTATTTTATCTTTGCCTTTAGGGGTAATGACTTTGATAAAGCCATCATTGGCGCTTTCTGTCACCGCGCGATCCAAATCTTTAAAGTCGTAGCGGGTAATCTCAAAGTCGATGCCTTTTTCAATAGCTTCCTGCTCATTTAAGCCAACGCGTGCGACTTCTGGGTCTATAAAAGTCGTCCACGGAATGATGCGGTAATCTACTTTAAACTTCTTTAAATGTCCAAACAAACCGTTTACGGCAGCGTACCATGCCTGGTGGGAGGCCACATGGGTAAATTGATAAGGGCCGACGACATCACCTGCAGCATATATATTTGGATAGAGGGTTTCTAGATAATCATCGGTCTCGATGGTACGTTTCGTTTCGATGCCCAAATCTTCAAGACCATAACCTTCTAAGCGGGCACTACGTCCGACGGCACAAAGCAACTCATCATATTCAATCGCGATTTCTTGCTTGTTTTGACGGTCTTGCTTATCTGTACTGTCGCCTTGCGGCTCAACGATAATGAACTTTTTACCATTGCGAGTTTCACAGCACATCGCTTGATGCGAGGTTAAGACATTCACACCACTCTCCACGAGCACTTTCTGCGCAAACTCTGAAACTTCCACGTCTTCTTTTTTCATGAGACGCGCGCCTCTTTCGATCTGGGTTACATTGGAGCCTAAGCGTGCAAAGGCTTGCGCCAGCTCAGAGCCGATTGGTCCGCCGCCAAGGACGACCAGTTGTTTCGGTGCTGCTTCTAATTCGGTAAATTTCTTCCATATAGTATCGCTGGTCACATAACCCGTTTCTTCCAAACCCGGCAAATCTGGGATAAATGGGCGCGCGCCAGTAGCGATAACAATGGAACGTGCGGTGAGTGTTTGCGTGCCGCCATCGTTTAGCGCGATCTCTACTGTCCACGGGTCGATGAATTTGGCATAGCCTTTTAGCACTTCGACACCCAAGTCCGTATAACGCTCGACGCTGTCATTTGGGGCGATGTCAGCGATGATTTTATGGATGCGGGTCATGACGTTTTTAAATGAAAACTCTGGTGGGGTATTTTCCAAGCCGTAACGCTCAGCATGGCGCATTTGTTCTGCCACTTTTGCGCTTTTAATGAGGGCTTTACTGGGTACACAGCCATAGTTTAAGCAGTCACCGCCCATCTCACCTGCTTCGATTAAGGTTACTTTTGCTCGGACGGTCACCGCGATGTAGCTGGTGACTAGTCCGCCAGCACCAGCGCCAATCACAATCATATTACGATCGAATTTTTTAGGCTTGCTATAGTGTTTATAGACGCGGCGTTTTTTTAGCATATTTAATATGCCTTTTGCGATTAATGGGAAGAAACCTAACAACGCAAATGAGACAATCAAATTAAACGATAAAATCCCAGACAAACTGTTAATTTGCGCCAGTTGCGTACCGGCATTAACGAATACAAAAGTACCCGCTAGCATACCGATTTGGCTTACCCAGTAGAATGTCCTTGCTTTAATCGCGGTGACACCCATCAATAGGTTGATTAAAAAGAAGGGAAATATCGGCACTAAGCGTAGGGTGAATAAGTAAAATCCGCCTTCTTTTTCAACGCCAGCATCTATAGCCGCAAGACGCTCAGGAAAGCGCTGCTTAATCGTATCACGTAGTAAATAACGTGAGGTTAAAAAGGCGAGTGTCGCGCCAATACTGGAGGCAAAGGAGGCAACCAGTAAGCCTTGCCATAAACCAAATAATGCGCCAGCTGCCAAGGTTAAAATAGCGGCGCCCGGTAAGGATAGGGAGGTGACGACGACATAGAGTAAAAAGAATCCACCGATAATTAATAATGGTGATTGCGTTTTATAGTCGTTAAATTGCGCCATTGAGCCTTTTAAGCCGTCAAGCGTTAGTAATTGATTGAGGTCAAAATAGAAAAAGCTTGCTGCCAATATTAATATTAACAGTATCAACAATATTCTTTTAATCATAAAATATCCGGCTAAGTAGTAGAGCGAAGGCTAAAGTCATCGTCATTCTTTTATGATTAAGAACCTTGACCGTGTTAGTGATAATGAAAAGTTAGTGGTAATAACAATTACGTTAAGTTTTTTGCATGGTTTGTTCATTTATTTATAATAAAACAGCTAACTAAATCAGGGGTATTCATAATATAGGGCTTAAGTTTCGTAGGCTAGTATTTATATTTATGCATGTTCAATCTAACGATAAATATGACTGATGTTTATGCTAAAGAAAATTTTTTGCCCAAAGTTAAGGGATACAACGTTCTCATTAAGAAAAGCATCAAGCATGCTACGGTTCTAGAGCGTTGTTACGTTTTTCAACCAAAGCAGCAAGGCTCGCTTAAAGGTGCTCATTTGTCACATAATAAAAAGCCTTTCATAGACTGATATAGTCCATGAAAGGCTTTTCGCTTACATCATGAGCATCAAGACATTGAACGGTTACCACATCAAGTCATCGGGAATCACATAGGCGGCATAAGGATCATCTTCTGCCAGTACTTCTTCTGATGTATCGTTAGACACGACCATGAAGCCCTCCATTTTCACATCGATGCGATCTGCCAACGGACGAGGAAGGAGGGCATAGCCTTCTTCTAAGCGTGCAATTACCACATGACCGGCGACGATTTGGTCATATAGTTTTTGAGTGACAAAGATTTTTTTAACCTTAGCATTATCGACAAATTGATAATTAACATCGCCATTGGTATCAGCAATCTGATGCTGCTTAATCATTTGTACGATATTGGCTTTGAGCATCTTCTCTTCTAAGATACGTTGTTTTTCTTGATTGAGCTTTTGATCTTTTTCTAGTTTCTTCGCTTGGGCTTCTGCCAACGCTTTTTTTGCTTCCATGCTTTCTGAGTCACCAGTACGCTTGGCATGCTGAGTCTGCTTGCTGATTTTCTTGGCTTTTTTGCTATCCACCAATCCTGCTTTTAATAACTGAGCCTGTAGGGCGTTTTTTGCCATAATTCTATCACCTAGATAAGGACACTTAAATCATAAATGCTAAAAAGCCATTGTAGCAAAATTTGCTACGGCATGTTGTTAGACGATGACAAGACTTTTTAGTGTAGCAAGGCAGTCTATCAAGACAATGTTTGAAGGTAGTGCTTTAAGACGATGCTTCTAAAGGCTTTTTAAAACCTTGAGAAATGAGGATGATAATAAACTTACTATTATGCTAGAAGCAGACACACATCGCTGGCTGAAGCCGTTTAAATTGGTTATTATCAAGGCAGTGGATACGCTTTTTTTTGCCACTATGTTTTTTGGTAACCATGTTTTTCGGTGACCATGTTTAGAGTGGGCATAGAAAGCTGTATAGGATTAAATTGTTAAATTTAAGGATGAAATATGACAACATCACAGCACATTTTAGCCTGTATAGACGGCTCGGCAGTGACTGAATCGGTTTGTGACTATGCAGCATGGTATGCCAGTAAGTTAAATTTACCCGTAGCGTTGTTGCATGTGAGTGAGGTTCCAGCCTCGACCAGACGCGATTTGTCAGGCGCAATAGGAGTCAATAGCCGCCAGTTTTTATTGGAAGAGTTGACGCAGTTAGACGAGCAAAGAGCGAAGGTGGTGAACAATTATAGTAATGCTTTGGTGCAAGACGCAAAAAGCCATATCCAAGGCAACTTTACTCAAGTCGATATTCGTATCTATCAACGTCGCGGCAAGCTGTTACCTGCCATTGAACATTTTAAAGCAGAAAATCGTGCCATCGTCATGGGACGCCGAGGTGAAGATCACAAAAGCAGCCGTATTAATATCGGTAGCCAAATCGAAACCGTTGCCCGCGCATCTGACGTTCCAATATTGATTTGCTCAGAGACGTTCAAAGAACCCAGCTCATACATGATAGCTTTTGATGGTAGCAAAACCGCTATCAAAGCAGCATGGATGGTTGCAAGAAGTCCTGTATTAAAAGGATTGCAAGGTCATATTGTCATGATAGGCAATCATAACGACGCGTCAAAACAGAGCTTAAGCGCCGCAGCTGCACAATTGGAGGACGCAGGTTTTAGCGTAGCGGCACATCATTTATCTGCCTCCGATGCCGTTGACGGCTTGTTAAGATTTCAGGTAGAAAACAACATTGATATGATGGTAGTGGGTGCTTACGGGCACTCGAAATTGCAACAATTATTTCTTGGTAGTACCACGACAGAAATTATCGCTAGTACGCTATCTCCTGTGATTTTAGTACGTTGAAAACCTAGTAAGGTATAATAGCGAGGTGCAATCATTGCGCCTTCAGCTGTCGATAACGTTCAATGATCATCACTGACGTTTGCTAAAGGGTCATCTCATCATACTGTTTTTGGACATGGTTTTATGCTTATTAACGCAGACTTTACTCGCCGCGCTGCCCTTACATCTGAACAACACCAGTGGATTAAGTCACCACAAAATGGGGTAGAGCGCGTGATGCTTGACCGTGTGGGTGCAGAAAAAGCGCGTGCCACCAGCCTTGTACGCTATGCGCCCAATTCTTATTTTCCGCATCATCTACATCCAGGTGGTGAAGAAATTTTAGTATTGTCAGGTACTTTTTCTGCAGATGACAAACATTATCCAGCAGGTTGGTATTTGCGTAATCCACCGACCTCGGGACACAAGCCTTATAGTGATGAAGGAGCAGTGATTTTCGTCAAGCTACGTCAAATGCCGTCTGATGAATCTCGTTATGTGGCTATCGATACTAAAGATAAGGCTCATTGGCAAAAGCAGGACAGCCGAGATGTTTGTCCTCTATTCTCAGGTGATAATGAGCAAGTGAGTTTGCAGCGTATCAAGGCAGGCGAGTTACTGTTTAATGAGGCAGTCTGTGGCGGTGCAGAAATACTGGTCTTAGCAGGTGAGTTGATAGATGAGGGTAACGTTTATCAGCGCGGCGGATGGATACGTCTGCCAGCAGGTGAGCATGCGCAAATGCAGGCAGGGTCAGAAGGGGCAACGGTGTATCTCAAGACAGGTCATTTAATGCAAGTGATAGGGTTGTAAGCATTTTTCTGAGCTGAGCATGCGGTGCGCGTGAATAATCTATAACCAAGTTGTTTGGTTGTAGATTATTCACGCTGGCTTTAGGCACTATATTATCTACGTACAATCAATGCCGCACTATCAAAGTCGCTTTCCACTAAAAATCCTATCTCCATGAGTATCAAGTGACAGTGACCATTTCATATATTATTCAATATATAATATTCGACTATCATAAATTTTATTTATACCTATATAGCTTTGCTATTAAAAAAAATGTTGAATAGCCATGTCTAATGGGTATTTTTCAACAACCATTCCTTTCGTTTACTGGTCTTCTTATTAATAAAAAATCCTAGACAACAACATTTTCTCTACCGAAGTAGTGCGATAAGTCGTCATGCTGAGTCATTGATTGAGATTTCTCATCTAGCTTTTTATGCCTCATCGCTTTATCGGCACTCACTTAGCGGTTTTATGATAAATATTTACGTCGAAAAAATTCAGCTACCACCTAAGCATTCCTGCATGAGAAACGATCTTAATTCCTCTATATCTCCGTGGTAAAAAACGCATCCTCAGTTATTAAAAAAACCTATAGGAGTTAATCTATTCTTATATATTCACATATTTGAATAAATTGATTTCAATGATAGAAAGCGAAGAATAAACAGTAGGTTATGCCAATTAATGATTTTCATAGGTTTAATAGTTGATCGTACAAAGCTAGCTCAAACAGTTTTTTTATATTTGAAAATAAGAATATTTATAGAGTTTAAAAAAATTATATGATTGCAATAAAAATATAGCGAGCTATAATAAAGTTTATGTTGTGGTAATAATGAAAAAGTAAGCGCTTTATAAAAAAGCGTATTAGATTTTTTTGTTTGGTTATCTAGAAATACTAAGGTGAAAATAAAGGGATAGATCTTTACTGAATTTTTCGTTTATTAGGATGAAATGCTATGGATAGCAGAAATTTACTATTACCAGTAACACTTTGTGCAGCAATTAGTTTATTAGGCTGTCAAACGGTAAAAAATGAGCGAATGTCATTTGATTCTGATGCTCATTATCAAGTTAAACAAGCTGTGTGGGACAAAAATGGCGAATTGTTTCGCGTACCCATCGACAGTAATTTGAAAGCCAGTGAGAGTAGGATTGTTGTTTTTCGTCATGCTGATGATAGTGAGAATCAAAATAATATCAATATAAGTATTGGGCGTGATGAGGTTTTTCATACCAGTCTACAGAATGGTTATTATTCAGAAAAAATTATTTGCCATGGCTCTCAGCTTATTAGTGCTTCTATCTTAGATAAAGAAAGCGGTAAGATTGTTTCTTATTCTGAGAGTTATCCGCTTATACCTCAAACAACGACGTATTTAAAAATAAGTCTATCAAAGGCAGGCAACCCTGCTATTCAGCAAGTATCAGCTGATGAAGCCTTGTCATTATTAAATCAAAGTATGCGTCAAAACCATCAAATAAGCCGTGTTTTATCAAATTGTAATACGGCAAACCAAATGCTACCGCAAACCTCTTTCCAAAGTTCTTCGACTAACAATCAAATAAAAATTAAAAATCCTAAGCAATTCAATATATTGTTTGATTTTGATAGTGCGCATATGACAAGTAATAATCATGCTGTGCTAGATGGTATGGTGAATTTTATTCATTCTTATCCAAAATCGGACGTTACCTTAGAAGGTCATACCGATAGCAGAGGGTCTGAAAGTTATAATCTCAAGCTTTCTCAGTCCCGTGCAAACCTCGTTAAAGATATTTTAATAGATCAATATGGTATTGACGCTATGCGTTTAAGCGCTATAGGTTATGGCGAGTCTATGCCTATCGATACCAATGATACTGAGCAGGGACGGCAAAATAACCGCCGAGTTGTTGCTACTGTTAGCCAAGACAACCAACCAAATTAACTCATCATTCTAAATTGATACTTATTTCATTTAGAATTAATTAATCAAGGATGATTCTATGAGCACTATCACTGTCAAAGTAAACACGCAAAATGAAACGGTTGCTGAACACAAGGTCGTCACAAAGCAGGGCACACCTACTACAATAAAAGCCGCTGATAAAATTAATTATGAGCTCCTTGATGAAGCAACTGGTCGAGCTCCGAACAATATTGTTACTAAGCGAATAGATAAAAATCTTCATATTTCTTTTGAAAATGACAGTCTAGACCCTGATCTTATTATTGAAGGATTCTATGATGATATTGATAGCGCGCTCATTGGCGTCGCTGAAGATGGTAGTTATTATTACTATATTCCTGATACAGGTGAAGTGGCAGATTATGTCACTGAGCTACAGATGGGTGATATACAAGGTCAGGCGCTAGGTGGGAATGCCCAAGCGACACCTTGGTGGGTAGGTGCTACAGAAGCTGAGAGCTTTGATGCATTGCCATGGCTAGTTGGTCTTGCAGGAGTAGGGTTAATAGGCGCTACATTCTCTAACTCTAACAACGATGATGACAGTGACGCTGACGCTGACGCTGACGCTGATGCTGATGCTGATGCTGATGCTGATGCTGATGCTGATGCTGATGCTGATGCTGATGCCGACGCTGATGCCGACGCTGATGCCGACGCTGATGCCGACGCTGATGCCGACGCTGACGCTGATGCTGATGCTGATGCCGACGCTGATGCTGATGCTGATGCCGACGCTGATGCTGATGCTGATGCTGATGCCGACGCTGATGCTGATGCCGACGCTGATGCCGACGCTGATGCCGACGCTGATGCTGACGCTGATGCTGATGCTGATGCTGATGCTGATGCTGATGCTGACGCTGATGCTGATGCTGATGCTGATGCTGATGCTGATGCTGATGCTGACGCTGACGCTGACGCTGATGCTGATGCTGATGCTGATGCTGACGCTGACGCCCCAACCATCAACAGTCCTGTTGCGATGGATGACATCGTCAACGCTCAAGAAGCAGCGGATGGCTTTAACGTCACCGGGACGGGCGTCGCAGGTGACACCATCACCTTGACCAATGGCGCAGGTGCCGTGATCGGTACCGCCATCGTCACGGCTGAAAATACCTGGAGCATTGCTGTCACTCAAGCAAACGTGGCTGCCATGGGCGAAGGGCCAGAGACCTTAACGGCCACCGCAACAGACCCTGCTGGAAACGTAGGGGCTGCAGCCACTGCCGATATCGCGATTGACACGGTCGCGCCTGATGCGCCGCTCACCACCACGGTGGGCAATGATGATGGCTTTATCACAGCTGATGAGACTGATATAGATGGTAATGTGGATGTCATCGTCGGTCTTCCAGGCAATGCGGTTGCTGGTGACATCGTAAGTGTCAATGGTATAGAACAAACCGTGACACCTGATGACCTTATCAATGGCAGCGTCACCGTTAAAGTACCAGCACCTGTTGAAGGTGAAGCACTTGACGTCACAGCAACCATCACAGATGCTGCTGGTAATACCTCAGAGGCCTTGACTGATACTGTAGGTGTGGTTGACACCACCGCACCTCTTGCCCCAACCATCAACAGTCCTGTTGCGATGGATGACATCGTCAACGCTCAAGAAGCAGCGGATGGCTTTAACGTCACCGGGACGGGCGTCGCAGGTGACACCATCACCTTGACCAATGGCGCAGGTGCCGTGATCGGTACCGCCATCGTCACGGCTGAAAATACCTGGAGCATTGCTGTCACTCAAGCAAACGTGGCTGCCATGGGCGAAGGGCCAGAGACCTTAACGGCCACCGCAACAGACCCTGCTGGAAACGTAGGGGCTGCAGCCACTGCCGATATCGCGATTGACACGGTCGCGCCGATAGCTGTTAATGATCAGAACTCTACTGATCTTACAGTGGCACCGACCGTAACAACCCTCAATGGTGGCCCTAGTGGAGATGTTGGCAGTCTTATTAGCCTTGGTCTGATCGGTGATACGGTCAGCGTTAATCTGCTGACCGCAAGCACTGCGTTTACGGTAGATGTAGCGACTGGTACCACACAGCAGATTACTGTATCTGGCGGCGGGGATGAGCTTTTAGGGGTAAATCTTGGGACTGACAAAGATCTTGATCTTCTTATTTATAGGCAAGTGGATGGTAGCAACCAAGCTTCATTGGTTCAGGTGCAAACAAACTGGCTCGATTATAGTCCAGGCATCGCTGGTGCTCTTTTGGGAAGTTGGGAAGGTGCACCTTTGCAACTTAACACTTTCTCTGGCGGTGCGACGTACTATGTCGTTGTTGGTAATGCCGGTACGCTATTAGATCTTGGAGCGTTGACTCGAATAAATGTCGAAACGGACTCTAGCATACTGACGGATTCTAATAATCTTATTGTAGATGCGACCCCAATCATCGGCAATGTCACTAGCAATGATGATGGTGTTGGACAAGCGATAACAGTGACTAGCGTCAATGGTGATCCTGTTAGTGGCGAGACTACTATTGTAGGTGACTATGGTACGCTGGTCATAGACTCTAACGGTTCGTATACTTACACGCCGACTAAGAATGTCAGTGGGATTGGTCAGACGGATGAGTTTGAATACACGATTGATGATGGTAATGGTAATACGGATAACGCTACGCTTAGCATAGACATCACTAGTGATTACACACCGCCTGTGCCATTTTCGGCTCGTATGATGCTAGAGAATAGCTTCACACTGGCAGATGATGCTGATGCTATCGATCTTCCTCAGATGTCATTATTAGTCTCAGATGAAGGATTCGATATCCTAAGCTTTGAGGGTGCTGATCAAGCTATCAGTCTAGCTGATATTATGCAACCTGATATCATCGATATCAGTGGTATTGGTGCTAATATCTTAAACATAGCAGCAGAAGATATTAATTCTGCTATCTACGTCCAAGGTGATAGTGATGATACCGTTAACTTAGAGGGTGATGGCTGGTCTAACGTTGAACAGACTACCTTAGGCACTGACATATACAATGCTTGGCAATTAGGTGAGGATGTATCTACACAGATTTATATCGATACTAATATCACTAATGTTATTTAATATTGGCTAATCGTATTTAGATATTCAAAACGCTCTCGAAATGGGAGCGTTTTTTCGCACTATATACCTAATTCTTTTAGGGTACAGTTAATAGTGTTCAAATATAGATTTTTAATATAATTGCCTTATATTTAGTTTCGAAAGTATTACAAAATAAAAATTATAAGGGATCATAAAAACATGGATGAATATACAAAAATTAAGCGTTTGATGAGCTATTTAGAGGATAATATTTCTGCCATTTATGATAATTGGTCACAAAATCATATCACTCAATTAGATAATAATAATCGTATAAAAAATATTGCGACTGACACTTTGCTTAACACATTTGTTTTGTCTGTATCTGATGGTCATAAAAAAGCTAAAACAGTTAGTTTTATTGTTGATGATTTAGTGAAAAAACTTGAAGCGGATACTATCAATAGCTTTGATAATTTTGCAAACATACTGCCTATTATTATTGCAAAAATTGACAAATTATCAGAAAATTTTGAATCACCCATTACTTGGCTAAGACTTGAGTGGCTCAATCAAGCGTCGCTAATGACTTGGGCAAACTTACAGCAAAGTCTAAAAAACTTTAAAAGAAATTACTATCGCTCAGGTATTGCTTTTGTAGGCGTACGAGAGCCGTGGCTACTGCTGACAGAAATGGAGCTAAATGCCAATGCTTGTCTATACGCAGGGAATACCGTTACTCATGCGCAGGTAAATACCACCAATCTGAATGTCTACTTTAAAACTCGCCATGGTAGTAGCCAGATCCCTAATTTTAGCGATGATTTGCCAGTAATCAGCTTTAACACCGCGGGTATATTTATTGATGCGGATACGGGCGCGTGTCATAACCTTGATATACAGCCACGCTTTAAAGGTCATCGTAAGCTGTTACCACTATCGGCAGACTCTACCCAGCCTATCATTGAGCTGGCGACACATTATTTATCCAGACAAGTTCAGCCTTCTGGGCAATATATATATGGTCACTTTCCCTGCTTTGGTCGCACGATAGATACTTATAATAGCTTACGTCATGCCAGTAGTACTTATGCACTGATAGAAGGTTATGAAGCCTGTTGTCATTTAGATCGTCGCAATGTTGAGGATGCCATCGACCGCTCAGAGACAGCATCAGCGATACCTGCCAAGCCAAGTTTGACTGAGATGCAGAGCAGTATTGATAAGGCAATGAGCTATCTGACTCATCAATTGATTCACGTCTATGATGATAAAGCCTATGTAGTAGATACTGGTGGAGAAATTAAACTGGGGGCAAATGCCGTCGCCATACTCGCACTGGTTAAGTATTTGCAGGTATTTACGGAGACACCATTAGCTACTGATTATATTAATTTAGCAAATAAGTTAGCCCTAGGCATCGTTGCTATGCAGCAAGAGGATGGTAGCTTTGTACATGTATTACATAGTCAAGATCTATCCCTAAAAGCAAAAAACCGTATCATTTATTATGACGGAGAAGCCGCATTTGCGCTGATGCGTTTATATGGCTTGGCCAAAGATGAGCGTTGGCTCGACTGTGTGACTCGTGCTTTTGATTATTTTATCAAAGCCAAACACCACCAAGCGCATGATCATTGGCTGTCTTATTGCTCAAATGAGCTTGTCATTTACAAACCTGAAAAAAAGTACTTCCAGTTCGCGGTTAATAACATCGCAGGCTATACCGACTTTATCAAAAACCGTATCACCACTTTTCCTACATTGCTCGAGCTATCAATGGCATTTCACAAAATGCTTTTAAAATTGGATGAACATCCAGAGTTTTATGATGTGCTGGAGAGTTTTGATATTCAAAGATTTTATCAGGCACTACATGTGCGTGCCAATCATTTAATGAATGGTTTTTTCTTTCCAGAGATGGCGATGTTTTATAAAGCGCCGCAGACTATTTTGCATGGTTTTTTCATTCGCCATCATTCGTTTAGATTACGCATTGATGATGTGGAGCATTATCTATCTGGACTGATTGCGTACCTAAATTTTTTGAAAACAGCAAAGTATCCAAGAGTAGCGACTAAGCAGTATCAGCGCACTAATAAAATAACCCCTACAAATAACGCAGAAAAACCGCAGCAGTCCGAAGTAAATAACCCGCATTTAGAAAAATCTGTATTGACAGCCCGTACGCTTATATTAGCCACCAAGGGAAGGTGGCTGGTCGCACCATCAAAAGATTGGTCGGCGACAGGCCTTTGTATTTGGCCACCAAGTTTTGAATCAGGTCAGATGATAGTGGCTCGAGGCAAAACCATGGCGGTAGGCTATCTGGCTAAAACAGCGGTTGAGGCCTTAGTAAAAAAAGGGGCTTCCGCAATTATTACCGATGATTTATTGGCCTATAAAAACATAGGCGTTCCCGTATTGTACGTGCACACTGTGCGCCAAGCGACTATTGATATTGGTCGTTATACTCGGCAAGCCTTTGGTGGTCAAGTCATTGGTGTTACGGGTAGTGCAGGGAAGACCACGACAGTCCATATGTTAGCCCATACTTTAAATGGTTTTGGCGAGGCTGGTTATACGCAATCTAGTGCAAATCTACCAGCAGGTATCGCGTGGAATTTGGCTTGTATGCCTCAATTCATCAACTATTGGGTGTTGGAAATGGCCATTGGGTCTATGTCTGCCAATACGGATTTGGTACGCCCTGATGTGGCTTTGATTACCAATATTGCACCCGCTCATCTTGAGTATCATTATAATGTTGAAAATATTACACTCAAAAAATCGCGTATTTTTGAAGGTATGGCTCCTGGTTCTTTAGCCGTTGTTTGCCGAGATATTGAGCAATATGATTTGATTGAGCGTTTGGCGAATACGTGGGGCGTTCACGTTATCAGCTATGGTGAGCATGATGACGCTATGATTAAGCTGCTAAGCTATACTCAAAAAAATGCCCAAGCACAGATTGTTATTGATGGTCAGACTTATACTTTGAATCTGACGACTCGTGGTCAACACATGGTACTAAATGCGATGGCTATCTTAGCAGTGGTCAAGCATTACCAGTTGTCTATTCATGAGGCCATTATTAGGTTGAAGTCATTTGAAGCCGTTGCTGGACGCGGACAAGTACTTGAAATGAGTTATCAAGGTACACCAATCACACTGTATGACGAAGCTTATAACGCCAATCCATTATCAATGCAAGCTGCGCTTGAAACTTTTCAGCAAGTAGCCGTACCTGCTCACCAAAAAATATTAATTTTGGGTGATATGTTGGAGCTTGGCAATGATAGTAGCAAGTATCACTTAGCACTGATGTCTGTCATTGAAACAATGGATTTTAGAACTTTAATTTTGGTTGGTAAACAGATCAAAGTATTGGTTGATACGCTTAAAAAATCAGATATAGCGTCTTATTGTTTTCAAGATACACAAGCTTTGACTATCCAACTACCTACGTTTATTAAAGATGGTGACCATATTTTTATCAAAGCATCTAACGGTATCGGACTTAATAAAATTTTTTTAGATGATTAAAACTGAGTTGTCTGCAATCAAGACATAGAAGCCACTAAGGTAAGAGGTACTGCTATGAATGTTTTTAACACTGATGCCGCCATACTGGTAGAGAGTTTTAAACTACAGAACAATGAGTTAAGCAGCCAACGTTTGATTATGGCTATTCAGCCAAAAATACCAAAAATGATGGCATCGCTGGCTAAATTAATGACCGTTATGTTGGTATGGGATAAAGTAAAACAGGATAAGGTTGATCCTGTAACGACTCTGATTGAGATGCCTGTAGACTTATTAAAGGGTAGCAGTGGATACTATCAGTTTTATAAAAAAGGGGAAAAAGTACCTTTACTAGTACTTATTGAATCCGCTTTAATCGCCAGCTCTAATGAGGCAGCATTTGCTTTAGCATGCTGGCATTCTAGTATTGAGTGGCATTTTGTGTCGCAAATGGTACGTAAGTCACACTTACTCGGCCTGACAGACAGTCATTGGACCAGTTCTTCAGGACTTGAGAAAAACGCTTATACGACTGCCCAAGATATGAGTAAGCTTGCCAAAGTATTTATCAGTCAATATGCTGCAATCGCTTCCTACTGCTCTCTAAAGTCTTTTGAGTTTAATGGTAAAAAAGTTATCAATACCAATAGGCTTATGCGCTCTCACACAAATATTAAAGGGTTGAAAACAGGTACTTTAATGGGTATTGGTTCTAATCTTGTCAATTATTGGCTTGATGATGATATGCATTATATCAGTATTGTTTTGGGCGCTGAGAGTCGAGATAACTGTTATGAGCTGTCTGAAAAAATCATGAATAGTTACTTTTAATCTATTTTGTGTGTATTAATTTAAGAATTTTTAATGACGCTAACAGGTTTGGTACTCAAACCAAACCTGTTAGCGTTTTTTAGTCTAAAAATTTTATATTTAATTTTATGAGTCAGGATTTTAATTTTTCTATCATTTAATTTCATAAGTAATTCTATAAAAAAACATATTCATTATTAAGTTATTTTTATTAATACTAAGCACTAATCTTTAATTATGTATTATCTATAAAATTAATCATTATTTGTTCATTATTTGTTCATTATTTGTTCATTATCTGTTTGCCTTATCAGATAAGTTTTAGTAAGGTTTAGAGTAAAAATATCAAAACGTATTCAAAGATATTTTTATATGGCTAACTACTGAACCCTAATATGAATAATTTGTTAAATCAAAAAAAATTAATTCGTAAATTGCCCCTGCGTCATTGTTTTGCGCTTTTGGCGGTTGGTACGTGTTTGACTATGACAGCGCAAGCAGCAGTACAGGACTTACGAGTCGATAGTTTGATTACTCAAGCCATTCAGACGCATCCTTTAGTGGGGTCAGCGAGGGCCAGTCAACAAGCAACAACAGAAGGTATTAACGCCGCTAAGTTGAATCTTTTGCCGACGCCAAGTGTGAGCTCAGGCTACGATAGGGACAATGATTTTGTCTCACAAGTGACCCTTCGTCAGCCTTTATGGACAGGCGGTAAGCTCACAGCAGATGTTAACCAAGCAATATTCGATGACAAAGCGGCAGTTGAGTATATCTATGAGCAACAAAACCTCGTGGCCAAGACAACCATTGATGCTTGGCAAAGTTATATTCAAGCTATCGCAAAACAAGAAGTTCATTCTAATGCCTTAAAAGAGCTGAACGAATTTGAAGCCATGATGCAGCGCCGTGTCAATCAAGGGGTATCAGCTCGTATTGAGCTTGATCTGGTGACGAATCGTATTTTGCAGGAGCAAACGGCTTATCAAGGAGCAGTCGAGCAGCAACGTATTGCAGCCGCTAGACTTGAGCAAATCATTGGTCAGCCATTGTCTCAAGTCAGTGCAATGAACCTGCCAAATATCAAGGTGCTCGTGAATCAAGCCAAACAGCAATCAAGCAATTTTGAAAGAATGGCATTTGATCAGCTCAGCTTTTATAACCCTATCATCGTAAAAGAACAGTTTCAGATTGAATCGGCCAAGCAAGGGGTCGAGTCTCAGCAGGCTGCCCGATATCCCACTGTTTATGCCCAATATGAGCATGCCTACTATCATGAAGACAGTGAAAATGAAGGGAAGTTCTCACTGGGGCTGAGTTATGCACCTGGTGCAGGTTTCTCTAATTTGGCTTTAGCACGAGCATCACAGGCCCAAGTCAACAGTTTGGTGCAAACTCAAGAAGCAGCACGTCGCAGTGTGATAGAAAACATTCAGGTTCAGTATCAGCAGTTTGTGAGTGCCAAAGACAGAGAGACTTCATTAGTCGCTGCCGTTGCAGGCGCACAGATCGTGGTGAGCTCTTATCGTCGGCAATTTATCGCTGGTCGTAAGTCGTGGCTTGAAGTATTGAATGCCGTTCGTGAACACAATGATTATCAAGTACAGCTGGTACAAACGCGTGCAGATATACTGGGCGCGTTTCATCGGTTGCAAGTGGACTTTGGCGTTATGCCGTGGCAACAGTTTGGACATAATCGTAAGCCCGTAACTTTATTTAATCCGATAGACCCAGTAAAAGAGTGGCTAAATAAACAGGATAAAAAAAGATCAAGCCGTAACTTGGGTTATAAATCAGAATTAGATGAAAAGTTAAATGATGAGTATATAGAGATCAGATTACCTGCCGCTGCGGAAGAAAGCCTTAATAGAGGCGAACATATCATGTTGAACGAAGACTACAGCATTACGCCCATCGTTGAGGACAATGAAGTCCGCTAAGCGAAACGATACTAAAAATAATCAGGGCTACCAATGGATGGCTGTCCTAAATACTCAATAAGCGATGAATATGAGTTCAAACTTAAAAAAGACAGAAGCTGCTTTTATTCGTCAGGGTGAGTCGCATAACGATCTTGATCAGATTGATATGGCCTCAACCCTAGTAGATGCTATCAGGCGTTTACTCAGTCAGCAAGGGTATCCGGTAGATAATATACGTCTGAATGATATCGTCAAAAAACATAGTGAGCGACCTGAAAATAAAGGCCAAAGTATTCAGGAAATAGGCGGAGTCATTGCTGTTCTAAAAGGTATCGGTATAACAGATATACCAGAAATATTAGAACAACCAGACGCCGCTTTTTTGCCTTTACTGGCTTATCGTCCTGATATAGGATGGGGTGTCATTGAGAGTCAAACCCCGCAAAAAAGCTGGAATTTTCGCCAAGAAAAAGACCAAGTTCACACACGTACTAATGAGTTTTCGTTAATACTCAAAATTCGTTTAAAAGACGAGCCTATCAAACAGCGCAAAGTCTCTTTTTCTGAATTGCTTAAGTCTGACTTGGGCAATTATAAAGGCATTTTGCTTGAAGCGGTTATGGCCACCTTTTTGATTAATATGCTGGCACTCGCAGTGTCGCTATTTTCCATGCAAGTTTATGATCGAGTGATACCAACACGTAGTGAATATACGCTCATTATCTTAGCCAGTGGTGTGTTTCTCGTTATCATTTTCGAAGCGTTTATGAAATTCTCACGATCAAGGATTATGGACAAAGTGGTTGTGGGACTCGATCAGTATTTGTCTCGCGAAGTATTCCAGCGATTGCTTAAAGTACGCATTGATCAGATGCCAGGATCGGTTGGTTCTATGGCAGCGCAGTTACGTGGCTATGAACAAGTCCGCAGTTTTTTTACGGCCAGTACCTTATTTGGATTGGTCGATCTACCGATGACCATTATTTTTATCAGTTTGGTGGCTTTTATTGGGTCGCCGTTTGTTGCGCTCGTACCAGTGATAGCCGCTTTGATCGCTATAGTGATGGGATTGTCAGCTCGTCGACGCATTGATGCCATTGCGGCTGAAGGTGCGAAGGCCTCTTATTATAAAACAGGCTTGTTAGTAGAGGCGGTAGAAGGCGTTGAGACAATAAAAGCAGGTGCGGGCAATTGGAAGTTTTTGTCACGCTGGCTTGATGTCATGAGTTTGACAATCAAAAATGACCTAGACATGAAACACGCTAATGATAATTTAACGTACTTCACGCAAATGTTGCAACAAGTGAGCTACGTTGGCATTGTGATTGTAGGCTCATTTGTGGTGATGCAGGGCGACATGACGATGGGTGGATTGATTGCCTGCTCAATACTTGGCGGTCGAGTACTTGCGCCTGTTATGGCTATACCAAGTTTGCTTGTGCAATATGCTCATGCCAAAGCTGCTAAATCGAATATTGAATCCTTGTTTGACTTAGAACAAGATAATCATGACGTCGCGTATCCTTTATCACCCAGTCGTATCAATGGTTCTTATCAGTGCGATAACCTGATATTTAACTATAAGGACAATGACAGACCTGCTATCAAGATTAATAAACTAATCGTTCGTGCTGGGGAGCGTATCGCCATACTTGGGCCCATAGGATCAGGTAAGTCCACTTTACTAAAAGTGCTGGCGGGACTATATGCCCCTACGAAAGGGCAGGTTTTATTAGACGGTTTAGATATACATCAGATCAGTCGCGAAACGTTAAGTGAGCGCTTGGGGTACTTGCAACAAGATCATCGATTATTTCAAGGAACATTAAGAGAGAACTTACTGATAGGAATGGCGGCGCCTGACGATGACATGCTCCAAGAAGCATTGATAAAAACAGGACTGATCAACTTGGTATCGAGCCATTCGAGCGGTCTGGATTTGCCTATTAGTGAAGGCGGACGCGGACTGTCAGGCGGACAAAAGCAACTCGTTGCCTTTACTCGTTTATTATTGACCAAGCCAAATGTATTTTTACTCGATGAACCTACCGCTTCTATGGATAACCGGCAAGAGCAACGTTGCCTACAAGTTTTGCGTCAAGAGCTGACCAATGGACAGACATTTATCGTTTCTACGCATAAAACAGCATTACTAGCATTGGTTGATCGAATTATTATCATGGACAATCAACGTATCATTATAGATGGTCCAAAACAGGCCGTTCTTGATGAGTTAAGAACGAAAGAGCAAACAAAGAACCAGACGAGTCAATCAGCAGATAAAGACAGCAAGATACAGCCTATTATCACCAAAAATTCAACACATATTCAAGGTCAATAGATATGGCAGACTACAAATATATGCCCACTAAACTGAACGTTGGCCGTTCAAGATTGAATATTTGGATTGCTTTAGTCGGTATTGTGAGTTTGCTCATATGGGCTTCCTTTGCCAAAATTGATCAAGTAACGCGTGCCAAAGCAACGGTGATTGCAAGTGCTCGAACGCAGGAAATTCAAGCATCAGAAGGTGGCGTATTAACAGAGCTAGCGGTTGTTGAAGGTCAAGAGGTGAAAGCAGGGCAGTTGCTGGTTGTTTTAGAAGAAGAGCGCGCAAAAGCAGCAGTAGACAATTCTGCTTCTAAAACAGCGGCATTGAAAGCCAAATTGGCGCGTCTCAATGCAGAAATTTTTGAAACGCCTCTGGTATTTACGAAAGATGTTAAAAATTATCCAGAGTACATACAGAACCAAACGGCGCTTTATAATCGCCGTCGGCAAGCAATCAATGAAGATGTCGCATCTCTTGAAAAAATGCTCGTGCTGGCTAGACAAGAGCTGAGTATGAATGAGCCGTTATTAGAATACGGTGATGTCAGTCAGGCAGACGTCATAAAGCTGAGTCGTCAAGTCGCTGACATTGAGGCGCAAATTAATAATAAGCGTAATAAATATTTTGAAGAAGCTCAAGCTGAGATGACCAAAGCACAAGAGGAGCTAGATACTGAGCTTGAGCAGCTGCGAGACAGTTTGCAAGTACTAGAGGAAAAGCGTTTGCTGTCACCGACAGAAGGTAAGATCAACAATATCAATGTGACGACTATTGGCGGTGTGGTCAAACCGGGTGAAACCATCATGCAGATTCTCCCGACCAGTAGTGATTTAGTCATAGATGCGAAGGTCAGTCCTGCTGACATTGCTTATGTCAAAGAAGGTCAAGATGCGAACGTCAAGCTTGATGCCTATGATTATTCGATATTTGGTGCGATGAATGGCACCGTCAGTTACATTAGTCCAGATACGCTAATGGAGCAAACGCCCAAAGGAGAAGAGCCTTACTATCGAGTATTGATCGTTATTACTGGCGCTGAGTTCGAGGGCCGGAAAGACAAAATTGTCATCAAACCAGGTATGACCGCTTCTGTAGATATAAAAGCGATGGAGCGTACGGTACTATCTTACTTGACCAAACCTATTACTAAAACCTTATCAGAAGGTCTGGGTGAGCGGTAAGGCTTTAATCATCAGCATTTTTATAATCCATCATTTTTAATTTCTTGTTCATAAATCCCAGTACTGTTTTGATTTTCTGTCGTGTTAGCGCCATTCCTTAGTTGCTGTCTCTCATCAATTTTTTGTTGATTGCGTTTTTTAACTTCATTGATGGCAGCGCTAAGTTGGTTATTAATGTCGTCCACTTCAGATTTTGCTGCAAGATACGCTTTATCTAGTTGGATATTAGATGATTGTCTCGGCGTATCTATAGCCAGTAAGCCTGCACGGTTTTTGATATTCTCTAAAGTCTCATCACTGTTTGAAGCCATAGTCAGAGGATTTTCATCTGATCGAGGGTTTAGGTTCTGATTGTCTTGGATTCTGTTCTTGAGCGTAGGAGTTAGTTCTTTAGAAATGGAGTTATTACCTGATTCAACATTTTGAGAAGCCATTGTTTTTTCTTCGTTTGATGTATTAAGTGGTTCTGCATTGGTCGTCCGCTTGGTTTCCTTAACATCATCTTGACGGACTTTATCAAGATTTGTATTTTGATTGGTGGTCTCAGTATAGGTTTTGGCAATACTGGGTGTGTAATCGTTCTTTACATCAGTCGTAACCAAGGTCTTAGCTGTATTTACAGGTTTATCAGCCGCCTGTGCCTGATCTTCTTTAGTGATATTTAAATAGAAGATAAAGAAAAATCCTACATGTACTAATATTGCAAGACACAATGCCCAAAGCCATTTTTCACGGAATATTATCATTAGATGGCTTCACCTTTTTTATATTATAGCGTGTACTCAATATATTGAGATTATCAAATAATGAAGCGCGTTGCTATTGATATAAGCCATTAACAATGCTGGTTTTGAAAATGCTCCTTAAACAAAGTTCTGAAGTCAGGCATATTCAATTTGTGTAAGGTGAAAGATTATAGAGAGTAATTGATTTGAGGCAACTTTTGAAAGATTGTGGCGAATAACGTCTTTCTTTCCTCTTCTACTTCAACAAACAGCAAAAAAATCCCTTAAGCGCCACGATGAATCATTGAATATCATCGCATCGCTTAAAGAAGCGTAAAGACTGTCAAAATAATAAATGCACGTCGCGTATAGTCCGTTCAATATAAAAAAGATACGATAGATATGGTACTCTGCTGGTATAAACTTTCCTCGCTTGCTGTGCGCTTTGCACTCCAGAGGCATCGAAAAATTCATCCCAGCATCGCTGTATTCTTTTTAAAGTGAATCGACCCTATTAGTCGACGCTTGCTGCATCATTGCGCTTCTCGATTTTATGCTGATCTTCGGTGTTGTCAACTTTCCAATAACTCGATATGTATAAATGCGTTTTTGCTATCGGACGCTCTGCTTTAAAATACTGGCGCAGGGCGCGCATACTATGAAATTCACAAGCCGCCCAAACCGCAGGTTGTCCTGTCAGCCAAGTCAGGGTTTTAGTGTGCGCAAGTAATGGGCTGCTATCAGCATTTGGCGTGGCATTAATGACCCAGTGGATTTCGATGTTTTCTGGCTTTTGGAGGGTTTGACGATCCGCCTCAGTCGTCACTTCAAGTACAGCATAGCCGCGTGCATCATCAGGCAGCTGGGCAAGGTTGACAGTAATCGCTGGTAGGGCAGTCATATCGCCAATCAATAAAAACCAATCGGCATCATTGTTGATGAGTTTCTTTGGGCCGGGGCCGCCCACCAATATTTGGTCACCCACCTGCGCATTTCGCGCCCAAGTCGAGGCAGGGCCTTCAGCCTCATGCAAAGCAAAATCGACATCGATTTCATCGTTACGTTGGATGCTCACAGTATACGTGCGCATCAGTGGTCGAGCATCTTCGCCCTGAGGAAATATGAGTTTGATATAAGCACTTTCTTGATCGATTGGAAAGTCTAGTAAATCATCACCACCAAGCGTGACACGGCACATATTTGGCGTGATATATGTCGTACGAATGACTTCAAGTAATCTTGGATTGGGTTTTGCCATGATATATTTTCCTTCTTTTATAACGGTAGTGCTCAAAGTGTTTTCTATTATATTGTGACTAAACCATCAGAATAAAACCATCAAACTGATTTGATGGTTGTTCATTATTAATACCACTTTCAACAAGTATGATTGGCGGTATGGAATTTTGCTCATTTAATCAATAAACAGTTTTGAGATGATTAAAAATTGGCTTTTAGACTGACTGACATTTGCCGTTCAGGTCCCATCCAGCAGTTATTGATGTCATAGCAAGTGCCGACATAGGTTTTATCAAAGAGGTTGTTGATGCTAGCACCGACAGTGAGCATCGGATTGATTTGATAGTTGCCGCCGATATCTACCAAAGTCACGCTTGGTAGCTCATCTGAGTTTTGTTTATCAAGTTGCATACCGCCTTCATAGCGAACGCCTGCGTTGAGAGTGAGCTTATCTGTGGCGTAATAATCTGCCCATAGCGTCGCTTTGTGCTTGGCAGTCTGCGCTGGCGTGTTACCGACTACCTCAGGGTTGAACTCGTCCTCGGTAATCTCTGCATCGGTATAGCTGTAGCCTGCATTGATATCTATCCAGTCATTGAGTAGGTGGCTGCCTGAAACCTCGAATCCTTTGGACGTGATTTCACCTGTTTGAGTTTTTCGCACATAGTTAGGCGGTTCTGAAACTATGACGTTTTCTTGTGTGATATCAAAAACGGCCAGTGTCCCTTGTGTGGCTCGATCGGCAGAGAGATATTTGATACCGGCTTCTAACTGATCGGCGGTAGTAGGCTCAAATGATTTACCAGTTATAGAGTTACTGCCAACAACGGGCTGGAATGATTGCGAGTAGCTAGCATAAGGTGATAAGCCATTACTAAAGTCATATATAGCAGCGATGCGCCCGCTGGTCTCTTTGGCATCATTGTTTGTATCTGACTCATTATATACCAAGCCTTCACTAGCAAATATCTGATGGTTACGGCTTTTGAAGTTGTCATGACGCAGTCCAGCCACGATTGTCAAATCTTGCCACGTCATCTCGTCTTGCACATAGATACCCATTTGGCTTTGCTCGATATCATCTTTTTGGGAGTAGGTATCGAGTGGTAGCGTATCAGGATTGATCTGAGAGAAATCAGGATTGGACAGATCAATAGAGGGTGCTTTATTTGCCAGTGTATCGCGATAGTTGGCAGCACTGTCAGTCTCTTGATAGTCAACCCCGAACAACAGGTTATGGGAGGTATTGGCAGTATCTAGTTTATAAGCAAGCTGATTGTCTGTGGTCCAATTGGTCATACTTTCATCGGTAGTGTAAGCGCTACGCTTCAATATCTTATCGCTACCCTCAGTAAGTTTATTGTTATACATATTACGCTGCTGAGACTCTGCATCGGTATAGCGAAGTATGTGTTTGAACGTTAACTTATCATTGATGTCCCAATTGACGGTGACACTGGGCATAAATACTTCTTTGCTAAAGCGATTCCATTTGTCGCCCGCATAAGCATCACTCCCCAGTTTGCCATAGCTGGCATTATAGACAGTGCCAACGGCAGGCAGCGGAGTGGAAGGCACCATCTCTGGGTCATCTTGATAAAAGAGATTGGCAAGAACAGAGACACCATCCGTTGGTCGCCACTCAAGTGAGGGATTAATCAGTGTACGCTCTTCTTCGGTGGTCTGCATTTGCCCATCTTTTTTACGTTTTAATGCCACCAAACGATAATTGAGCGTGTCTGAAACAGGGCCTGTCGTATCGATTGCTATTTCTTTTAGATTTTGATTGCCAAGTCGCAGCTGCACCTGCACCTCAGATGCTTGGGTGCTTTTTGGCGTTTTGGCTACTTGATTGACCATACCACCGGGTGACGCGTAGCCATAGAGTGAAGATGCTGGGCCTTTTAACACTTCTACCGCTTCAGTTGCATAAATGTCTACTTGCGGCATCAAATTCCAAGCACCATCATAAGGCAATCTTAGCCCATCATAAAAGTTGGAGTAGGTCTTAAAACCGCGAATATTATATTCATCAAAGATAGACACAGTACCGCGGCTCTCCGCACTCACTCCTGGCTCATAACGTAACGCTGCATTGACACTGTCTGCTTGACGTTTTTGTAATAGCGCTTGATCGATTTTGGTATAGCTCATGGGCGCATCATTGGGGTCTAAGGCGGTTTTGGTGCCAGTACTACGATAGCCATCTGAATAGACAGTAATAGCATCCAAAGTGGCTGATGGCCCAGCAGTCTCATTGTTCTCAGTTTTATCGTTCTTAAGCGTGCTTTCAATGCTGGTTTTGATGCTATGGTCGATATTGGCTTCATTGTTGTCTGCGCTATTATTTTTGAGGCTATTCGATATATCTTCAGCATAAGCTGAGTGACTCAGACTCATTGCCAAGCCCAGTTGCACTGCTACCGTTAAACGTTTTTGACGACCAAATCTAGACGTTGAGACAAAGCGCATCATATTTCCTTGTGAGTTGTTATGGAGTGTTGAAAGCAAAAGAAAAGGAATAGTAACATTAATAATTATTATTATCATTTAAAACTTACAAACAAGGCTTTTTTAATGAGATATTGAGTAAGGGAGTTCCATTTTTAGCCTCTTAAGATGACTATCATGCAAATTGAGGAAACGTCCCAATATGACGATAATTATTGTCATAACCGATGGTGTTTAAATGACTTTTCTCGTATGATGCACGCGTATATCTGAGCGTAAGTAAACAAGTGAGTATTGTTAAGTACCGCTATTGATAGATCCATGTTGTTTATCGAGCAATCAGAGTTGTTAAAGGTCATATTTATGAACGAACCCATACGTCAATCTACTAACAACCAACGCTATTTTACGGTATGGCGCTGGCATTTTTATGCAGGGATGTTTGTCGCGCCTTTTTTAGTTATCCTAGCGTGTACCGCACTCGGTATGCTGTTTATGTCCAACACCGCAGGCCGTGATAATGACCGTTTAACTGTCGCTATTCCAGAATCGACGGTTCAGGCTCCTATCGCGACGCAAGCAAAGAATGCGCTAAGTACGCTACCTGACAGTACACTGATAAAATATATTGCACCACGCGATACGGATACGGTTGCCTTATTCCAAATCAAGTCAGCAGATCACGATAATATGGTGGCAGTGAACCCTTACACAGCTGATATCGTTGATAGTAGTCCTGCGAATAGCAATTTGTACTATACCTTTGACAGTATCCATAGTGATTTGCTATTAGGTAAATTTGGTGATTATCTTCTAGAAACCGCTGCCTCATTAACCATTTTGCTGATCTTGTCTGGCTGGTATCTATGGTGGCAAAAATGCAGATCAATCAAAGCCATGCTTATCCCTAATGACATTATGAGCAATAAGAAAAAACGCTCATTTATCCGTACCGTTCATGCGACCTTGGGCAGTTGGATATCTGTGTTGCTGCTGTTTTTTTGTATATCAGGAATGGCGTGGGCAGGCGTATGGGGCGAGAGAGTCGTACAAGCATGGAGCCAGTTTCCTGCAGGGAAGTGGGGCGTGGCACCAGTACCGGCGTCTATCGACCACAGTCAGCACCACGCTGGTATGGATATGGATAACGTTGATGCCGCGCCGCACGTTCATGGGTCGACGCCCGCTGTCGTACCTACGCATGGCAGTGTCCTAAATTCAGGCAAAGCCAAAGAAGTGCCTTGGGTGCTTGAACTGACACCGATGCCAGTATCAGGCACTACCATGGGGAAAGATGGTATTGCACCCAATATACCGATTATGATTGATACAGTAGATCGATTTGCTCGTGAAATTGGTTTTAACGGGCGTTATCAATTAAATCTGCCCCAAGGTAGTACTGGCGTCTGGACGCTTAGCCAAGACTCCATGAGTTATGATATGAAGAGCCCAACAGCTGATCGCACGGTACATATCGACCGCTATTCGGGCAATATCTTGGCGGATATACGTTTTGATGATTATAATGCTTTTGGTAAATTTATGGCGGCAGGTCTCGCGCTGCACATGGGCACGCTCGGCTGGTGGATCTTACTGGCCAATGTACTGTTTTGTCTATCGGTGATTGCCATGTGTGTGAGTGGCTATGTCATGTGGTGGCAGCGTCGTCCGCGTCATGCCAGTGAGGAAAATTGTGGACTCAATCCGCCAGCTCGTGGGCAGCGTTTTACCGTTTGGTGGCCGCTCGCTATTCCTTTGTTGGCAGTGGCTATCATATTCCCAACCGCCATCATTGCGATTGTGGTTATTGCGCTATTGGACTTTTTAGTGATTTCACGGGTTGGTTTTTTACAGAAATTATTAAAATAAAAGAGTACATTGAATAAGTATTTTGTTTTTGAGTATAAAAAGGGGCATCTGTTAGACAGACGCCCCTTTTTTGTTATCATTGTTGCTTTGTTTTTGGAACTGGTACTATTTCAACATTGAGATTGCATCGGCACTGGCACGCTGTCGTTCTTCAGCATTAAGCTCAATGAGGCGACCTTCTTTCATCAGCAAGAGTCGATCAGCATGTTCAAAGTAACCATCATCATGACTGATAATAAAGAGCGTTTTACCCAATGCTTTTAGTTCAGGTATCAGTGTCTGATAGAACACTCGGCGAAAAGCAGGGTCTTGATCGGCAGCCCATTCATCGAGTAACAAGATGTCTTTTTGTTCAGCGACTGCGATCAGCATAGCCAAGCGTTTGCGTTGTCCTTGCGATAGCTTATCCGTAGACAGCTGGTTATCAGCCACACTTATTTTATCTTGCAAGTTCAATTTATGCAGCCACGCATTTACCAGTGATTCGTCCGGCTGCTGTCCTTGTCTGCCAATCAATTGCTTAAAAATATGCTGATCGCTAAAAATAGCAGAATACAGTTGTCTATAATCAGCATTATTCTGTGAATCAACGGGTTGTTTGTCGATATTTACTGTACCCGTGGTAGGCGTGAAAATGCCTGTGATAATCTTGGCCAGCGTAGACTTGCCGCTACCATTGGCCCCGATCAAAAACACTACATCGCCTCGTTGTAGCGTTAAATTGACGTTTTTTAAAATATCACTAGAGCGGCCGCTGTCTTTGGCTGTTAATGTCTGAGCATCGACATCATCGGCATTGTTGTCACCACTGTTATTGGAAACATTATAGCGATAGTTAACATCAGTCAGCGAGATGGTTTGCCAGTGTTGGCTGGTGTTGCCAGTTCTAAATGCTGATTGATAATCAGCCAATTCTAACGATTGTATTTTGTCTAGGGCGACTTGAGCCGTTTGCAATGTTGGATAGGCACCGACGGCATGGAGCAGCGGTGACTGCATAAATAGAATCGTTAAAGAAAAAGTGGTGGCGATGCCCATCGAGATGCCGAGATAATTTGACACGGCAAACACCACGCCAATCGCGGCGAACATCATAATGTTAGACCAGTTCACGGCTGATAAATGATAAGTGTCTGATTTGATGACGCGCTCTTTGTAGGTTTTTGCATGATCTAAAAAATCATGCGTGTATATCAGTTCGGCGCGATGATGATTTAATGCCAGCTCTTTGCGACCATCTATGATCGATTGATAATCTTGATACAGTGCATCGTCAATTTCTCTGATGGCTCTTAGGTGATGATACACATGCTTGACCAAAATGGTGCTGATCCAAATTGTCATTGCAATCCAAAATATGACTATCAGTAGTAATGGCAGTGAGAGCCAGCCCAAATAAAGCGCCACACCAATCGATAAAATAACACCTTGCACCAGTTCTGGCATACGGACAAAAGCAACGGTAATGGATTGAATATCTGATGACAAGCTGGCGAGTAATCGCGCACTACCCAAATGATCTATTTGCGGGACATTAGTATCGATGATTTGTTTGACCAGCTTGGTTCTGAGCTCGTAGACAAACTGATGCCCCAAGCGTGTGAGTGCATATTGCGACACAAAGGTGGTCACCAACAATAACAGCACGAGCATAGTAAACTGCCCTAAGCTCAACCACGATAAGGTATTGAATACAGGCTGACTGATAAAGGTGTGGTTGATATAAGCGATGATGCCCACACTGACCGCGGCATTCACCAAATTAAGTAAAATGACTTTAAGAAAAGGCAGACGATAGTTTGCCCAAATCATATGATATAAAGAAACGGTGGCGCGAGAGGACATAATGGCTCAATAATAGAATGGTTTTTTGCGTATTTTTGATGGCATAAAAGGGAGTAGGTTATGCCTAATCCCTTTTATCTAAGTCTTATAAACGTGGTTTAATCCGCATGTCTTAAAAGTCGAAAGTGGCTGACACTTTTAGGGCAGTAGGCTCACCGGCATTTAAATACCCAGCACCCGCATAACCACCCACTGATTGCCAATAGTCTTCACCAGTAACGTTAGTAACCACTCCTTTTAGCGTTACGTCTTGTCCAGCGAGCATGGTTTTGTAGCGAGCACCTAGATCTAATGTGGTATAACCGTCAACTTTTAAGGTGTTGGCGGCATCGGCATAACGTGCACCTGTGTGAATGATATCGCCGGTTAAGGTCATTCCTTCGACTGCCGCAACATCATATTCTAGATTGACGTTGCTTTGTAGCGTGGGCAGTCCGATGACTCGGTTGCCGTCTAACGTCACATCGCCCGTATCTTTTTGCTCAGCATTTAAGTAAGTAACACCAGCATTGAAGCGCATGTTTTCGCTCGGGCTACCAAATACAGTCAATTCCACCCCTTGATGGCGATTTTCTCCAGCAGCGGTAAACGTATTTGAGTCATTGACATAAGCACGCGGCTCATTAGTGCGGAATATCGCCAAACTACTGCCAATCAAACCATTGTCATACTTAACGCCAACCTCAGTTTGCTCACTCACATAAGGGTCTAAATTTTGACCACCATTGGTGACAGCACCGTCATTATTAGTCAGAGGTGCCCTTGCACCTGGCGCTAGGCTTTCGATATAGTTACCATAAACAGACCAGTCCATGCTCGGTTGATAGACAATACCAATACTTGGTGTCCACTCGCTTTTATCGTAATCAGCAGTTTGCACTTGAGTATTAGGATCATAGCTGGTGGTTTTTAGATTCTGATGACGCACACCTAAAGTAGTTTTTAACTTGTCATCGAACATAGAAATAGTGTCGGCTAGCGCAAAGCTCTGGAATTGCTTCTCGTTGGTTAATTTTGGATCGTCTAAGTTACCACCGAAGGTTGCTGTGCTTGTAAAAGGGACCTCAGCGTAGTCAGTAGGACGATATAAATTGGTTGCAAGTTGGTTACCAAAGTCAAAAGCATAAGCGCCTTTTTCTTCTTGGTCATAGAGATCCGCTGCTAGTACCCAATTATGAGCCACTTCACCCGTTTGCCATTTACCACGCAAACCGAGCTCGGCACTTTGTACCAGATCTTTTCTAGAGTTATCAAAGCGATAAGTTGTGCCCGCACCATCAACGTTGTTGACGGTTAAATTAGCCAGTGAGTTTTCTTCCTCACCACTTCGTACACCATAAGCACCATAAGCGGTAATATTATCAGTAAAATCATATTCTCCTCGAATGGTACCAAAGACATCTTCTTCATCTGAATACGTCCAAGGCTGCGCCCAATTCTTTGAGCCGTCTGGTGCTTTTGGTACTCTAGAAACACCAGCAAGTGTGACACTAGGACGAGTTTCTTTGAGTTTGTTGTCTTGCCAGCCCAAATCAGCTGATAGTCGATACTGATCGCCTCTATAATCTAATCCCAACGCTACCAGACCCAATGTTGAAGATTCGTCATCGATTGCACTGTCGCCATCTTGATAAGCAGCGTTAAAACGAACGCCAAAGGCATCATCTGTACCGAAGCGATCACTAACATCTACTGCCACTTTGCCTTGATCGCCTTGACCATAACCCAAGGTCAGCTCACGTAGCGGTTCGTTGCCAGCACGTTTTGGTAATAGATTAATCGTACCGCCAGCGTTACCACCACTGGGCGCAGCACCATTTAGCATGGTCGAAGCACCGCGCTGAACTTCAACGCGCTCAAACAGTTCAGTCGCGATATACTGCCTTGGTAATATACCGTACAGACCATTGTACATCGTGTCATCGGAGGTAGTGACAAAGCCGCGCATAAAGTACGCTTCTTGAAAGTTACCATAGCCTCTCGCGACACGGACAGTCGGGTCTTTTTTGAGCAGGTCGCCCACACTTTGTGCCTGCTGATTGGCTATGTATTCATTGGTATATGATGTGGTCGAGAACGGCGTATCCATAATGTCTTGATTGCCCAAGATTCCCACGCGGCTACCAGTTGCAACTTGACCACCTTCATAAGCGGTTGGCAGCCCGTCTGCTGAAGCATCGGCGCTACTGGTCACGACAATTTCATCGAGGACCACGCTTGGGGCACTGGATTGAGCATCGATACTTGAATCTGTTTGTGCCCATACGGCTTGGCTTGCACCCAGTAATATTACCGATGTGGACAAACAAGATGAGCACAGTGATTTTAGTAAAAATGGATGACGAGATATACTTAAAGGATTAGGGCGAAATAACGCAGAGTATAAGCGAGACAGTTGCATGAATATTTCCAGCACATAGATTAAATGCTCATTATAATGATAATCATTTTCATTACAATATATTACTGGATTAAATCTCAATATATTTTATCGTATTAAGTGTACGTTTTTGATAAACGGTACCACGAGTCGTCTAAAGTTGGTCAGTCACGCTATGGCAGCAGCAACGATTATTAATAGCTCAATCTATGAGCCATCACAAGTGTTTGGTAGATGGCTAAATACTTTCTATTGATGATTAAATGCCTACTGTTTTAAAAAAAGGCTATTTATAAAAAGATGCTGTCTATAAAAAATAATGATTATTGCGCACGCCAATAGACTTTAATGACCATATCCTGACGTGATAACCCAAGGTTTGCCTTTAGTTGCTGTCGTAATGATTTGATATCCGCTGCTTCCAGAGCACCCCATACTTTGCCAATCTTGAGAGGCAGTCTCGCGAGTTGTGTGTTTAATAATGCCATTATTTGCTCAGTAACATCAGTCGTTGGGGTGTTAATCAGGTGGCACAAATTATCTTGCAAAAAATGCGCATCGTGGCGCAGTTGATTACTGAGTGTTAGCGTATGTAAATAACGGATATCATCTGGATCATTAGTGATGGCAATGACAAGAGGCGGTAAAGGATTCTGCCAGCTTTCCAATAGATTGGCTACCGTAGGCAAAGAGGTTTCATCACAGATGAGTAAGCACTGACCAGTGCTGAGATGTTCTATTTTCTCTGGATATTCACGTACCGTTTTGATTTGACTGCCACAGTCAAGTGCACGCGCCCAAATGCCTCCCGCCGTGTCGCCATGAATGTAAACGTCTATCCATGCTTGGACGGACGAGCTGCTCGAATCTCGCCATGCTTTTCGCAAGGTATAGTAGCGCTGTAAAGGTTTGTCGCTATCTTTTGAATGATTTTTTGTAGCAGATAGACCATCCGAATCCAGCTCAAACAAATACGCGTAGCCAGGATGAGTGAGTGGCGTACTATCGGGTGCGGTTACCACCAGTCGATACATATTGGGGCTGGCGTAATAGCCATCAATGACCGTAAAACGCTGTTCTTTAAGCTTGATAGTGCGCTTGCCAAGCTTATTGGCAGATGTTTGCAATAGCGTTATATATTGCTCTTGTAGCGTCATAGATTCACTAATAGGAGCCGTAAAATCGATAAAATATTGACTTCTAAGCATGGTGCTGTTTGTTAAGGTGTCGTTGTCATGGTTGGTGGCTGTGACATCCATCAATATTCCATCAGTATACAGCTCTTTTATCGAGGCGATCTCGTGCTCACTCACTGTCGTGGTAGTGAAGGCATTGATAAACATAGCGAGTTCATCTTGATGCTCTTCATTGACATGACTCATAAACTGGTCTTTGTCAGCCATGTCTAGCGGTGTTTTATCGAAATCGTACTGAGCAGGTGATTGAGCCATAAAATGTCATCCAAGCCAAAATTCAAATAATCGTTAAGCAGAAAGTTTTAATCAATGAATGATTGGCTACTGATTAAGGGCGAGATAGAAATGTAATAATTGCTATGCATAAAAAAATTCAAATGCTAATGATTATTAATGTCACCTAGGTTTTTATTACGATAATATACCATAGGTTAATTTATTTACAATCATAAACGGGCTGGTGTCATACGATGATTGATATTTTTCTTGTAATGATCAGCGATAGTGACTCTTAGACGATGCATATGGATGTACCGGTTGGCACCGTTTTAGCGTTGCTTGGCGGTCAATTCTTTATTTGGCTGTTCGTGCGTAGTAGCCGCCGTTAATCGGAGAGGGTATTTATGTTTCATTCATTTTTTACGGCTACATCAAAGACATCGCTAGCGAATCGAGACAGTCGTATAAATAGTAGTGATGCAGGTGAGTTACTGTCGATGCAAGATATTCATATCTCGCACGGTCATAAAGCATTGTTAAGAATAGACAAGCTAACCGTGCCAAGCCAAAAGCTGGTCGCCTTTATCGGACCAAATGGCGCGGGTAAAAGCACGTTGCTGCATACAGTTTTGGGTCAACACACAGGAACTGCGCTTAAAACGGATGGTCACATTACGATTTACGGTCAGCCTATCAACGAGGTCATGAATGATGGTCATATCGCTTGGGTTGGACAACATGAGCGTTTTACTCTGTTTATATCGCACTGATTTATTCGGTAATAAAAAACCCTTCATGCTATATAAATAATAGCATGAAGGGTTTTTTAACATCTTAATTATTGTAATGAAGCAAATGCTCCTAATATAACCATGCAAAATATAATCATACAAACAGGATGATTTTCAGTTAATAAATAATTTTAAATCTAAAAAATTATGAGTTGATATCCTCTATTTTAGTTAAAAAGTCACTTTATTATCTGGTTAATTAATATAAATCATTTGCTCATTTTCCTAAAAAAATCCACCAACCACTATTATTTTAGTAAAATATTTGAAGTAAACTCGCATAACGATCGGATTTAGTAGAAACTGTAAACCACTAGGTATTTGTTCTGAACTGGAGAAACTCATTGCGCGCTATTCCTTATAAACTTATTGTTAGCGCACTACTGCTCATCATTGTTGCGGGATTTTTTGCCTTTCGCTGGTGGCAAGGACCACTATTACCAAGCTATAGAATATCTTCGATGCCTTTGGTGCAGACGGTAGTAGCGACTGGACGGGTCGTCGCCGTATCAAATACTGACATTGGTAGTGAGATATCAGGTATCGTATTAGAGCGGCTGGTGCAAGAAGGCGAACAAGTCGCTGCAGGAGATTTATTGTTGGTATTGAGCTCCGATGACGTTGCAGCCCAAGTGCGTCAAGCAGAAGCCGAGTTGGCGGAATTGATTAGTAGCACTCGTCCACAAGCAGTGGTGGATTTGACCAATGCCGAAGTAGCGTTGGCGCAAGCTGCCCGTAATGTCGAGCGTAGGCGTGAATTGGCGGCCATCTCGGCCATTTCTGATGAAGAACTGGAGCAGGCGATTCAAGCCCAAGCTCAAGCCCGCAATAACCTTGAAAATGCACGCCTGAGAGCAAATGCACTCTCATCTGGTGGTGTTGAAGAAGATTTATTACGTGCTCGTATCGCAGCACTGCAGGCTCAGCTCAACAAAGCGCAAGTACGTAGCAAAGTATCAGGCACTATTCTGACCCGTAATGTCGAGATAGGCGATTTGGTACAGCCGGGTCAGAGCTTGTTTACTATTGCCCTCGATGGTGAGACTGAAATAAGAGTGCCGCTTGATGAACGTAATTTATCTCGACTGGCTTTGCAGCAACCAGCTGTCGCTATTGCCGATGCCTATCCGGATAAACCGTTCCCAGTACGTATTAGTTTTATTGCACCAAGCATAGATCCGCAACGCGGTACGGTAGAGGTGAGATTGGCTGTTGACCCTGTACCTGATTTTTTGCGTCAAGATATGACAGTATCAGTGAATATCGAAACGGATCAACGCGCAAAAGCCTTAGTCATTCCTAATGATGCACTGGCCAATGTTAAAGAAGACAACGCCGAAGTCTTACTATTGCGTGATGGTAAAGTCCAGCGCCAGCGAGTAAGATTGGGGTTGCGCGGGTTGGCAGCATCAGAGGTACTTTCGGGACTGAGTGAAGGTGATGAGATATTGGTTGATGCGACAGCCTCGTTGGCTGATGGCGAAAGAGTTAGAACTACGCTGCAAGCCGCACCTTTTGCCGATACTGAGGCTAACAAGATGACGACGGCACCTGATAAGAGCCAAGCAGCGGAGACAGTCAATTGACGGCTTTTTTCGGTAAACTTTGGATTAACGCTACTATTGCCATCAGTTTTTTACGTGAGGGACGCATACAGTCGCTCATGATTACCTTAGGAGTGGCGATAGGTGTCGCGGTCATCATATTCATAACGGCATTGATTCAAGGGTTACAGACTAATCTTATCGATAGTACCCTCGGCAGTCAGGCACATATTCGCTTATTACCGCCAGACGAAGTCAACCTAATAGCGCCTGCTGCTGCTGATACCCTGCAACTGATACAAGAAGACAAGCGTCCGCAACGATTGCGTTCAATCAATAATTGGCAGCAAATCACTGACACTTTAGATCAATTACCTTTATTGACTGCAGTATCACCAAACGTATCTGGGCCAGGTTTTGTCAGGCGTGGTGAGGCACTAGAGTCGGTGATATTAGTGGGTACTGATTTGGTGCGCTATCAGAACATTATCCCACTTGATGAATACTTAATCAGTGGTGAGCTTCGAGTCGGCGCAGATAATGTGTTGATTGGTAGTGAGCTGGCTAAAGATTTGGGAGTAGAAGTCGGCAGTAAGTTACGTTTGGACACGGGTCAAGACAGTAGTGATAATAGCAGCAACAATCTGAGTAGCAACCTTAGTAGTAACAGCGCTGTCGTCAATGTCGCTGGTATATTTGAGCTCGGCGTACGAGAGCTTGATGCGCGCTACGTTTATCTAGACTTAAAACAAGCGCAGTCATTACTCAACCTACCGGGCGGTATCACAGTCATTGATTTGACGGTTGAAGATATCTTTGAGGCAGAAGAAATCGCTGCCCAAGTTGGGCGCTTAACCTCGTTGCAAGCAGAAAGCTGGATTGAAACCAACGCCCAACTGCTAAATGGTCTCACTGCTCAAAGTTTATCTAGCAATATGATTGTGGTTTTTGTGGCAATTTCGGTGGCTTTTGGCATTGCCAGTGTCCTATCAGTTAGCGTGGTACAGCGTACGCGAGAGATCGGTATTCTACGAGCAATGGGCGCAACTCGTCAGCAAATCCTACGAATATTTTTGATTCAAGGGGCCATATTTGGCTTGTTAGGCTCCATGGTTGGTAGTGGTGTCAGTTATGTATTGGTCTGGTCTTTTAATACTTTTGGACCCAATATATTTACGATTCCAATATCGATAAACTTAATCTTAGTGACTATGTCGCTAGCAACGCTAACAGGTGTTATAGCAGCAGCTATCCCAGCGCGGCGAGCAGCAGCACTCGATCCAGTGGTGGCTATTCGTTATGTCTAATCATGATTCCAGTGCCACTTTTAATAATCATTCTGCTAGTCCTTTTGATAAGACGTCAACCCTTATGCCTAGTGAATCTCACGAAGTCTTGCGTTTAGAGGCACTAAAAAAGTCTTATAATATCGGTCAACCTAATGAGATTGAAGTGCTTCACGGTATTGACTTAACTATTAGTACTAATGACTTTGCAGCACTGATTGGTCCTTCAGGTTCGGGTAAAAGCACTCTACTAAATATACTAGGTTTACTGGATCAGCCAACCAGCGGTGAGTTATATCTTTTGGGTCAAGCAACCAGTGCTATGAGTGATGCCGGTCGCACCGCGTTACGTGGCAGTAGTATTGGCTTTGTCTTTCAGTTCCATCATCTGATTCAAGCTTTTAGCGCATTAGACAATATCTTAATGCCTCTAACGTTGACACAGGGTCGTCCGAATAAGGTTGCTATTCAAAAAGCGCGAGAGCTATTGGCAGCTGTTGGTCTAGAGCGATTCGCTGGTAGTAAGCCTAACGAGCTATCAGGCGGTCAGCAACAGCGTGTGGCGATTGCACGAGCCTTGATAACTGAGCCGGCATTGTTATTGGCTGATGAACCTACGGGTAATCTTGATACCGTTACAGCTGCCGAGGTGTTTGAGCTGTTCCGCAAGGTCAATCAGGAACGTGATTGCGCAGTATTGCTGGTCACTCATGATCCACGCTTATCAGCATCCTGCGATCGAACGATTAATTTGGTTGATGGTCGTATTGAGAGTGATACGTTGAATAATTAAAAATATTGTATGGATAATAAAAAACCCTTTTTATAAAAATTTAGGGTAAAAGCTAAATACATCTATCAACAAGTAGATATACTTATCAATAAATTTAGAGTATTAAAATAAATAGCAATAATCGATAAAGCTTTGGTTCTAAGTAGCAATCGAGCAAGTAGCTAGCAGGCTTTATTCTTTATTCAATATGTACTAGCATCCTATCTGTTCATGCATATACTACACCATTTCCTAGGCTCTGTTGGGATAGATACAGAGTTTTCATGTGCTTGACTAAGATCAACTTGGCATTTGATTCCTTTTAGGCATCTCCATAGAAAATGATATTATTTATAGGTAAATGTATCAGTGTCATCAAGTTTAGAACCATGCTTACTCAAAATGATTTGTTATCTATTGTTAAATATGGGCTGATGCTATGTATAATGCAGCACTAGCATAGTTTCCACTCATACGTCCTTAATAAGAAGATTCCATTATGTCAAACAAACGTCCTTTATATATTCCCATTGCTGGACCAGCTCTACTAGAGACCTCTTTACTGAATAAAGGCAGTGCTTTTTCATCAGAAGAACGTGATAGCTTTAATTTAACCGGGCTATTACCTCATAATATTGAGACGATTGAGGAGCAATCATTACGTGCTTATCATCAACTGCGCTCATTCACTAATGATATGGATAAGCATATTTACTTGCGTAATATACAAGATACCAATGAAACCTTATTTCACCATCTAATTGAGCAGCATATTGAGGAAGTCATGCCGCTCATTTATACGCCAACAGTTGGTCAAGCGTGTGAAAAATTCTCGCAAATTTATCGCCGTAAACGGGGTTTGTTTATCTCATATCCTGAGCGCCATCAAATCGATGATATGCTGCAAAATGCCACCAAACAAAACGTCAAAGTAATCGTTGTCACTGACGGCGAACGTATATTGGGCCTAGGAGATCAAGGTATTGGTGGTATGGGTATTCCCATTGGTAAGTTAGCTTTGTACACGGCTTGTGGTGGTATCAGCCCAGCTTATTGTCTACCTATTTTGCTGGATGTCGGCACCAATAACCAACAGCTACTTGACGATCCT
This sequence comes from Psychrobacter muriicola 2pS, assembly GCF_904846535.1. Lineage (NCBI taxonomy): Bacteria > Pseudomonadati > Pseudomonadota > Gammaproteobacteria > Moraxellales > Moraxellaceae > Psychrobacter > Psychrobacter muriicola. Next base: position 179,620 of record NZ_CAJHBC010000003.1, on the reverse strand, counting down.
ATGTACATGGGTTGGAGAAATCCACGCATCTCTGGTGATGAATATAATGAGTTTGTCGATTTATTTATTCAAGCCGTTAAGCGTCGTTGGCCAGAGGTGTTATTACAATTTGAAGATTTTGCACAGGAAAACGCCACCCCTTTATTGAACAGATATCGTGACCAGTTATGCTGCTTCAATGATGATATTCAAGGGACTGCTGCGGTTTCGGTCGGTGCTTTGATTGCAGCGTGCCTAAATAAAGGTCAGAAACTAAGTCAGCAAAAAATAGCATTTTTAGGGGCAGGATCGGCAGGATGTGGTATTGCTGAGCATATCATTCGTCAAATGCAGCGTGAAGGGTTGACTGAAGAGCAGGCTCGCAGTCAAGTATTTATGGTTGACCGTTATGGCCTGCTTACTGATAGCATGACAGAGCTACAAAAATTCCAAGAACCGTTAGTGCAAAAGCAGTCTGCTATTGAGCACTGGGACAAAAGTCAAAAGCTGGGTTTAGCGCAAGTGGTCAAACAAGCAGAAATCACCGTATTATTCGGCGTCAGTGGACAAAAAGGTCTGTTCACCCAAGAGGTGATCGAATTATTATGTGTTAATACTGAAAACCCAATTGTACTACCGCTTTCAAATCCAACTTCTCGTGTGGAAGCAACGCCGCAAGAAGTGACTAATTGGAGTAAGGGTAAGGCAATTATTGCAACGGGTAGTCCTTTTCCCCATACCACTTTTAACGGTCAGTCTTTTGAAGTTTCTCAGTGTAATAACAGCTACATATTTCCCGGTATCGGTCTGGGTGTTTTAGCAGCACGGGCGACGGGTATCAGCGATAATATGCTAATGGCGGCAAGCCAAGCCCTTGCAGATATATCAATGGAATACGAAAAAGCACCAGGTGCCATACTACCGCCTATTAAAGTTATCAGAGAGATTAGTGAAAAAATAGCTTATGCAGTGGCATTGCAAGCAGTTCAAGATAAGCTGGCACTACCCATCACGGTGGAGAATTTACAACGCCGATTAAAAGCGAATTTTTGGTTACCTGAATATCGTAATTATCGCCGTACTTCTTTCTAGTTTTATAAATTAGATATAGCGCATTCTAATATTAAGCATATAATCTAAGTAAAACACTAAATGAAAAAAGGTTGTTAATGCTATATTATATATAGTGTTGGCAACCTTTTTTGCTTCTATCAAATCCATGAGTTTACCAAGTTTGCTTTTACCATTTTTTCAGCATAGCTCAATGATTGTTTTCCATTAAATTTTAGACAATAAAAAATCCTTACAAGCATTGGCTTGTAAGGATTTAAATTTGGTGGGCCCAGTAGGACTTGAACCTACGACCAAAGGATTATGAGTCCTCTGCTCTAACCAACTGAGCTATGGGCCCTAACGTTAGACGCACAATGATACCTGATTTATTTAATTTTTCAAGTAAAACATAAGAAGTAATAGAGATATTTTTAATAAAACCCTATTTTTCTACTAAATAAGACCAATAACCAATATAAGGCAGAGACTACCCTCGACTGTGATGATTGCATCAGTGACATAATTACTTGTATAAGATAAATCATACAATGGGCAATCTTGTTAGGTCGATTTGCTTACAGCATAGGGATAGCATCGATGATATTTCGTTGCTGTTCATTATTGAGTGATTGATCATTATATACTTCAGGTAAAATATTTACCTCGAAAGCACCAGCATTGACACACATTTCTCGTGTAATCGGCAATGCAAGCGATTGTACCATCATAAGATTGTCCGCCCTTAGCTTAACAGTAAGTGTTCAATTCTGGCTTGTCTGAGTGCTGCACCAATCGCAGGGCCTGTCAGCTTTGAATCAATATCTTGCATACTAATGGCATGAAAGCTACTCAGTGCTAGCATCATCTGACGGTGCTGTGTTGCCAACTGCAAGACGTGACTGCACACGAGTAGTTGCGAGAGCTTATCAGGCTCTTTATGAGCGCTGCAAGTTTGTATGAGGTCAATTTTTTCAGCCGCATTTAAATGATTTATCGCATTTAGTTTTGTGGCTTGCTGAGTGAAGAGAGTCGCAAATTGGGTGTGTACTTTTGGTACCTTAGCGGCGTTGCCTATTTTGCTAATGTTTTTGGCGATTGCTGATTCATTAGCATCAAGGTCTTTATCTATCAACCTAAATAAACCTGCGTTAAGACTTGCCATTAATAGTGCCCAACGTTGTGATAAGTTTAATTTCATTTGGCCTGCGAAATAAAGCGCTGTCTGCACTGTCTCTCGTATATGAGCATCAGCCCAAGCTTCATGTAGTGGAGAAAAATATTCTGTGAGAGCACCAATATCAAACAGTTGTTGCCAGTATACGTGCGGTGATAGCTGCATGGTTGCACGGCTAGATTCTTGCCAAATACGCTCCGCACTTAAATGTGCAAGCTCTCCTGAGTCAACCAATTGGCGCATCAAAATTAAAGTTTCATCAGCAATGACAAAACCTAGGTCATAATAACGGCTATAGAAGCGAGCGGTTCGGAGCACCCGTAGTGGGTCTTCGCTAAACGCATTTGATACATGGCGTAAGGTTTTACTGTCTATATCAGCCATGCCACCATAATAGTCAATGACGTCACCGTTGATAGGAGTGTCATCAGTTAAGCTAGTGACTTCTATTGCCATGGCATTAATTGTCAAATCTCGACGTTGTAGATCCTCTTTTAAGCTGATGTCAGGACTGGCATGTACGCTAAATCCTTTATATCCCAAGCCTTCTTTGCGTTCAGTGCGTGCCAGTGCATATTCTTCATGGCTATTAGGATGCAAAAATACAGGGAAATCTGCGCCCACTTGCAGAAATCCTGCGTCAAGCATTTCTGCAACGGTTGCACCGACGACGACAAAGTCTTTATCTTTGATAGGACGTGCTAATAGTTGATCGCGTACTGCGCCGCCGACAAGGTAAATTTGCATGATATCCTCTATCTTTTGTTTTAATTGAGCAAGTGATGACTGATACTGAATAAGGCTGTGCTACGTCTTAGCCAGTTTATAATGAGCAAAAAAAACCAGCCAACGCTATTTAATAGCATTGGCTGGTTTTAGTATAGCAGACGGCCTCTATAAATGAATAATAGAGACCATCTCGACAACAGATACTACTATGTGGCGCAGGATATATTACTGATTTTCGCTTGCCAAATCCTGAGATTCAGTGACGGCAAGAGCCGTCATATTAACGATACCACGCGCAGTAGCTGATGGTGTGAGAATATGTACCGGTTTGCTAGTACCTAATAAAATAGGACCAATAGAGGCACTACCAGTTGCTGTCTTGAGCAGATTAAAGGCAATATTTGATGCGTCAAGCGTTGGTAAGATGAGCAGGTTTGCTGCACCTTTTAACGGGCTTGATGGCATATTGTTTAAACGTATATGCTCATTCAGCGCTGCGTCACCTTGCATCTCGCCGTCGAACTCAAAGTCTACGTTCATATCTGTCAGCAGTTGATAGACCTTACGCATCTTGACAGCACTGGTACGATCTGAAGCGCCAAAGTTAGAATGAGAGACTAGCGCGACGCGCGGTACAATACCAAAGCGACGTAATTGATCAACCGCTAGGACAGTCATCTCAGCCAATTGTTCAGCCGTTGGATCTTCGTGGACATAAGTATCAGCGATGAAAATATTACGATCTTGCATTAGTACAGCATTCATAGCATAGAAGTCGTTCACATCTGCTTTTTTGCCAATAACGCTTTGTACATATTTTAAATGCAACTGATAATGGCCAAACGTACCACAAACCATGCCATCTGCAGCGCCATTTTCGACTAATAGTGAGCCGACCAAAGTGGTCTTGCGACGAACGTCACGGCGCGCAAGTTCAATACTCACACCAAGACGTTTATTCTTCTCGTAGTAGCCCTGCCAGTAGTCTTTATAACGAGGGTCATCATCAATGTTGACGATAGTAATGTTCTCGCCATCTTTTAGACGCAAACCCAATTTTTCGATATTGGCTTCGATGACTGAAGGACGACCAATTAAAATAGGCTTTGCCAGCTTTTCATCAACAACAACTTGCACAGCGAGCAAGATATTATTGTCTTCACCTTCACAGTAAACGATACGTTTTGGATCGGATTTGGCACGAGCAAAGATTGGCTTCATCACGAATGCAGAATTATAGACAAACTCAGACAGACGCTGACGGTAAGCTTGCATATCAGCGATAGGTAAGGTTGCAACGCCTGAATCCATTGCCGCTTGAGCGACCGCAGATGCGATCTCGATGATTAGATTTGGCTCTAGCGGACCTGGAATCAAGTAGTCACGACCGAAACTTTGCATTTTTTCGATATTTCTAGCGCTTGTGGTCGGTGTTGCTTCAACGTGTGCCATCGCAGCGATAGCTCTTACACAGGCCACTTTCATCTCTTCGTTAACAGTCGTCGCACCAACATCTAATGCGCCGCGGAAGATATAAGGGAAGCATAAAGCGTTGTTTACTTGGTTTGGATAGTCTGAGCGACCGGTTGCCATGATGACATCTGGACGTACGGCGTGCGCCAATTCTGGCATGATCTCAGGCGTTGGGTTGGCAAGCGCAAAGACGATAGGGTCTTTTGCCATGCGGCGAACCATATCTTCAGATAACGTACCAGGCATAGATAGACCAAGGAACATATCGACATCGTCCATAACCTCGTCGATAGTGGTCGCAGTCGTCTCACGTGCATAACGCTGTTTGGTTTCGTCAAGGTTTTCACGAATAGTAGTAATAATACCGCGTGAATCTGAAACAAAGATGTTATTTTTGTTCACCCCAAGTGCGCAAATAATATCTAAACAAGAAATGGCTGCGGCACCAGCACCTGAACAGACAATTTTAATCTCTTCGATTTTTTTGCCAGTAATCAATAGTGCGTTTAGCATCGCTGCTGCAACAATGATTGACGTACCATGTTGGTCATCATGGAATACTGGAATGTTCATGCGCTCACGTAATTCACGCTCAATTTTGAAACATTCTGGTGCTTTGATGTCTTCTAGGTTGATACCACCAAAAGTAGGCTCAAGAGAAGCGACTGCTTCGATGAATTTATCTGGATCGTTTTGGGCAATTTCAATATCAAAAACGTCGATACCTGCGAATTTTTTGAATAGAACGCCTTTACCTTCCATCACAGGCTTTGATGCCAATGGACCGATATTACCTAGACCCAGTACCGCAGTACCATTGGTGATAACACCAACCAAGTTGCTACGTGCGGTATATTTAGCCGCTAATGTCGGGTCTCTTTGAATCTCAAGACAAGGAACTGCCACACCTGGTGAATAAGCAAGTGCTAAGTCACGTTGGTTTGCCAACTGCTTAATAGGGGTAACAGAGATTTTACCTGGACGTGGGAACTCATGATAATGTAAGGCAGCTTGTTCAAACTGCTCTTTTTCTGTAGGAAGGTTATCCGTATTCAAAGTGGTATCGTCATTCATAATAATTGCCATGGTTGGAATAAATTGGAATAAAGTAAATGGTGATAAAAATAACGTTTTACCCTCAAAAAATCATGGAATGATAATCCTCTAAGGGTAACGTAACGCTAAACAGCTAATAATTCAAAGTGGCAGGATTAGCAACTAAGGATTGGATCAAAAAAGTAATCTAGCAAAAACAGTTATTCTAGCATTATTGGCAATTCACTGCCTAGTCAACAGCGGCGAATTGTGCGGATAATATAATGAAATGATATTCATTATTTAGCCAATTAATAATGCCAAAAAATAGAGTTAAATATCAACCTTAATCTCATAATGTTTCAAAATATTACAGAATAGCAGTTTAACAATATTTTATTAAGACGAGCAACTAATCGGCATTTGCGGCGCATGTGGGGTAGGCGGCATTGTATCGAGATGGGTAGCGATTGCTTGTACCTGATAAGGGTCAGCCAGTAAATCGAACACTCGACTCACTTCTTCGAACTGTCCTTGTTCTGCTGCAGTAATGGCACGCTGCGCCATACTATTACGCAGTACATAAACAGGATTGTTGGCTGTCATATCGTTGATAACTTGCTCAAGTGGCAGCTGCTGTATTTGAGCCACATAACGAGTCGACCAATCTTGCCAGACTTGTTGGGCATCATCGCTAAGCTCATTCGTCATGGTTGACAATAGCTGCTCTTCATAATGGTGTTCACTCGGCGCGACCAAACCGAGTAGCGCACGAAAGCTATTGGTATAGTCCAACAAGTTGTCTTCTAGTAAGGTTAACCAGTCAAAGGCTAAGGTTAAGCTTTCTCTTTGATGGGGCAACCCAAGCTTACGACAAAGCCCTTGCTGATAGTGCTGCATAAATGTGGCTTCATAAGGCGCTAGACAGTCTGCTAACGCCTCACGTGTTACACCATCTAAACGCATAAAATGTGGCAGCCAAGCATTGAGATTCCAATGACCGATAGCAGGTTGATTCTGGTAAGCATAGCGACCAGTATGATCAGAGTGGTTGTTGATCCAAGCGGGATTGAATCGCTCCATAAAACCGAAAGGACCAAAGTCTAAGGTGCTACCAGTGATGGAGAGGTTATCGGTATTCATCACGCCGTGAGCAAAGCCAATCAGTTGCCAGTCAGCGATCATCCGCGCGGTTCGTTCAACCACTGTGGTTAAAAATGTCAGTATGGGAGCGTCGCTATCACGGCACTCTGGATAATAAGTGTCGATCATATAATCGGTGAACTCAGCGAGCAAGTCAGGGGCAAAGCTGGCAATCCACTCGATATGACCCAAGCGAATGTGACTATCTGCCACCCGCATTAATGCCGCGCCTACCTCCATACGCTCACGTCGCACTCTGGTATCGGAGACAACAAATCCCAAAGCATTAGAAGAAGGAATGCCTAATTGTGTAAGCGCATGACCACATAAATACTCGCGAATGGTGCTGCGCAACACAGCGCGACCATCACCCATTCGCGAGTAAGGTGTCAGACCGATACCTTTAAGGTGCAAGTCTTGCAATTGATTATTGTTATCGAGTACTTGCGCCATGAGTAAGCCGCGCCCGTCACCCAGTTGTCCGGCCCATTGTCCAAACTGGTGACCAGCATAAACCATGGCCAATGGCTTAAAGTCCGCTGGCACGTATTGACCACCAAGTATCTCAACCCAGTTTGTCATCAGCTCTTCATCATCTGTCCAGCCTAACTGCTGCGCAACTTGGGTGTTGAAGTGTCCAGCACGTGGATTTTCCAGTGGCGTAGGCGGTTGCTCATGATAAAGGCGCGTGTCGAGGTTGACATAGGTATTTTGATAACGCATACAGGCCGTTTCCATTCAAATATAAAAGTGAGAATCTCACTATAACATAGCTCTCATATAGCATCGTTGCACTCTGTCCATCTCTTGTAATAGCATAACCAAAAACCATGAGTAAGTTTGAATGCATTTAGGGTCTGTTGAACATTCAAATATTAGGGCTGCTGATCGCTAAAATCGCACCAAACTAGGCGTAAATCGACGATAATGTCGAGACATTAGCTAGGTTTGCAACAACGTTTAGAGTGGTTTTAGCATCAGCCTTTCAGAGCAGGACTATTTTTTGCCAATATATGGCGAAATTGTCTAACCTAGAATGACTAGGCGTCAAAAATTTCACTGCGTATTGTCTAAAAAATAGCCTCTGCCAGTACCATATTTGAATGTTCAACAGACCCTAGCCTATCAAAGATATTGCTTCCACTTATCCTCTTTGTTTTTTACTTTTATAAAGTAATATTCGACACGTCATATAAACGATGAGCAAAAAAATCCCTCTATCTGTAGCAGATAGAGGGAAGGAGAAACTTTACAATCATCGTTCATCACAAAGGTAATAAAATACAGCCAAGTAAGCAGCTATTATGCAGCCTTTTTACTTATTCCAATAGAGCGAAACGCTGTCTTCAAGTTGCTGTTATGCTCAAGGATTTTTTGTTCGATCTTAGCATAGTCATGCTTTAACTTGTCATCAACTTCATGCAGTCGATCGGCATACTCTGTTTTTTTCAGCTCAATGGTTTTGGCTTTTAGCGCTTGCCATTCTTCAACAGTCTGCATAAAGGCATCATATTCAAACTTAATACGATCTTGGAAGCTTTTCATTGCATGAGGAAGATCAAGACCGCTCACAGATGCTGTATCAATCTGCTGTTGTGCTTTTTTAAACTGCATTTGCACTTCTGCATGTTTGATAGTCGTGTCATCAACCGTACGTAGCTCACTGGTTAAGCCAAGCTTTGATAGGCCAACAATCAACCATTTGGTTGGGTCATATTGCCACCATTTTACGCCATTACGATAATCGTATTGGAAGAAGTGATGGTAGTTATGATAACCCTCACCCCACGTAAATATGGCTAAGAAGAAGTTATCACGGGCACTATTGGTGTCAGTATAAGGACGCGTGCCAAACATATGACATAACGAGTTAATAAAGAAGGTAAAGTGATGCGTCAGTACCAAACGTAGTAGACCTGCTAAGACTAACGTACCCCAAACATCACCAACTAACCAGCCAACAGCGGCAACCATAGCAACGTTAGTTGCCAATACCCATAGACCATAATATTTATGCTGAATCTGTAGCACTTTATCTTTGGTCAAGTCAGGAATATTTTTATAGTCAAAGCGACCGCTAGGATAACTACGTAGCATCCAACCAATATGACTAAAGAAAAATCCGCGCTGTGCTGAATAAGGGTCTTCCATGCGATCATCAACATGACGGTGATGCGTACGGTGGCCTGATACCCAGTCAAAGGCTGAGCCTTGAACAGCTAGGGTTGAGCCTAGTAATAGAAAGTTTTTTACCAAAGGATGCGCTTTATAAGCACGATGCGACAGTAGGCGGTGATAGCCTGCAGTAATACTAATACCTGTCCATACCATAAAAGCACCGAATACGCCCCAGACCGGTGCACTAACCTGATGAGTTAGCAAGTACCACGGCGTAATGACAGCAGCAGCAATAGGCGTTGCAATCAAAAAAATTGCTGGAACCAAGTTAATTGGTGACTTTTGAAACTCAAGTTCCAGAGGGTCAATGCCTTCATAATTGATCACTGCATTCGCATCTTCATTGCCGCTAGTAGTAGAGAACTTGTCAGCCGCGTCATCAGTTTTGCTTTTGCTAGTATCGAGCCACGTCTTGATGCGTAACGCTTGAGTGCCAGCATACTGTATAAGCGTATCACCAGACTTAACAGCAAAACGCAAGCCTTTAAGTGGTAAGCCTATTACTTTCTTAGCAATCATATAGTATTCCTAATGATATAAATTTCAGCCTCTATATTACCGTAAAAACAGAGTAAAGTGAACAGTTATACACTAGAAAAATATTGCTAAATAACAATAACTTGTATTGATTATGGAATGTGTTGACGAAAATAACGAATGACTTATCAGGCATTGAGGAGAAGTGTAAGTAACGCCGTAGATATGTAGATGATTTTAAATAAATCAAATCAAAGCTGTGCTTATCAATTTAGCAGTAAATGACTCGGGTAATCGGTGATAATCACATCAACTTGCCATACGATCAGCTGTTTAATCGTATCAATATCATTGACCGTCCATGCACTAACTGGCAGGCCATAGCGGTGGCTATGTTCAATGACCGCTCGACTGATAAGAGGGTAGTGGATACCCAGCTGAACACAGTCAAGTTGCAAGGCAGTATTGGGTGCCTGTTTCAATAGTTTGGGCTCACGAATAAGTAGCCCACGTGGTATATGCTTTAATAAAGTACTGCGCTGCACGCGAGCATGCAGCTCGACATCAAAGCTGGTTAATACTATGGGTAGTTTGGCAAGTGGGCTATCGATGAGATTGCGTGTCAATGCTTTTACCAATTTAGTGTAATCAGTACGGTCATGCGTTTTAATCTCCAGTTCAATATCAGTAAAGCCATTTAGCAACGGCGTGACCTGCTCTAACGTCATAATCTGATGACCAAACTGCGAATGGCGTTGAATCTCAGCAAGGTTCAACTGATCAACACGTGCTTGCTGACCACACATGCGTTGCAGCGTGTCATCATGAAACACAATTAAATGACCATCCGCACTCAGTTGTACATCAAACTCAACCCCTACTAAGCCCTTTATATTTAAGTGTTGAGCGTGCTCAAAACCTGAAAAAGTATTTTCTAATGCTTCGCCACGCGCACCACGATGACCGAGTAGCAAGGTGTTTTTAAGATCTATCATAACCGGTAACCATCACCTATTTTGGGCAATATAATTTTTGAGCAATATCATTGGAATATTATATAGTCTGTTACAAATAGCATCTAACGCTATTACTTACCAACGCGTATTTGCCAAAGTACCTATCAAAATTTTTGAGCTACTAGAATTTTGTATCATCATCTCAATATTCATTATATTAAATATATATTTGTAGTTTTTTTGCAACCAAAGCTGGATTTTGTACATAATGCTGGACGTTATTTGTATATCCGTCAGCTACATGGATGACCATCCCATTCAAACACCGTATAATAATGTGGTTTTCAAATCTATCTCAATGCCTGTTTCGGTTAGATTTGAGTTTTATAATTTAAATGTTAAATACTGTCCGTTAGCGATGGTACGAATCAGTGAATTGGAGCAAAAGAAATATGAGCGTAGCAAATAAAAACGTGAGCAAGTGGTATAAAGTGGCTGGTATTGGCCTGGTATGTGGTTTAGCGCTTGCTGGTTGTGATCGCTCAGAAAAAGACGATGATATTGAAACGGCAGAAGTGACTGAGCAAGAAGCGCCGGTTAGTGAAAACGCGGCAGCCATGGCCGTAAGCTGTGATGATCCTATGGTACAAGATCGCCTGAAATCTGCGTTAAAAAATACGCTCAATCAACAAGCACAAACGCTGGCCGCCAACTACGCAAATGATGCAGAGATCAGCCTCGCTAGTGGCGCCATCACTAATAAAACCAACGGTATTGTGATTGATGTACAAAATGCAGCGGTCTTACAAGCAGCCAATGACAATGGTATGACGACTTGTCAGGCAAGCGTGAGCATGACGCTGCCAAGTGAAGATTTATATCAAGCCAGTCAAGTACAAGCAGCTAATAATCTGCCGAGCCTACAATCACGCTTAGCGCAAAATAATATTCGTATCAATAATAATATGTTGGTTGATGATGCCTTTACCTATGTCGTTGGCACCCAAGGCGGTCAGGTACGCACACGTATTGCTGGACAACCAGCATTGATTACCGTGGTCGCTGATGTGATGGCAGGTTCTGTATTCAAATCAGCGATGGATGCGCAGCGCGCCCAACTTAACGCTGAGCGCCGTGCAGCCCAAAACGATGACAGCCAGTCAGAACCCGTTCGTCAGCCTAGAACTGTCACGCCAGTTGAGCCAATTCGTCCTACTCAGCCTGCAACGCCACCGACTATTAACAATCCAAGCAGTAGTAATACGGATAGCAGCACGTCAGCCACTCCTGAGACTAAAACTCCAGCCACACCAGCTGCACCAAAGTCAGTACCTAAAGATGAAAGCATCGATATGGTCATTATTGAAGATGACAGCGCTACTTACTAATTAGAAGGTTTACACTGTTGTCGAATAATATTGTCTTTACTGAATAATATAGCTAAATCAGTAAAAAGCCCGCAACGTTAAGGTTGCGGGCTTTTTTCATTTTATTCTAGGATCTGATTCTAGGGTTTTATTTTAGCGTTTTAGTCAATTGAAGTAGTCAAGTGTAATTATTTGCCATCATCGAACTTTTGTAATACCTGACTGTCCCACAGTACTTCAGAGACTTTATTGGGATCTGTACAAAAGCGAGCAGCGACAAACAACCAATCCGATAAGCGATTGATAAAGCTCACGGCCGTACTGCGAATCGCTTGTGGTCGCTCGTTTTGTAATAGCACTGCTTGGCGCTCAGCACGGCGACAGACCGTACGTGCAATATGCAGTTGACTGACCAATATCGAACCTGTGGGCAAAATAAAATCTTTTAACGGCAGCAAGGTAGTATTCATCGCATCAATTTGCTGTTCTAACCATGTAATGTGAGTGGCATTGACGCCTTCATATTCTGGCATAGCCAGCTCACCGCCGATGTTAAATAGTAAATGCTGAATGATGACTAAAGCTTGAGAAAACTCTTTCTCAATAGACTGCCCTTTATTATGCTGTAATTGAGCACGTACCAGACCGATGTGTGAGTTAAGCTCGTCGATATCACCCATGACACTAAATAAGTTGTCTGCTTTGCTGACGCGGCTGCCATCAGCCATGCCAGTGCTACCATCATCTCCAGTACGCGTATATATTTTGCTTAAACGATTGCCCATATCTAAATCCTTAACAGTTTTTTATGATTGAATGATGTTAGTTGCGGGCTCATTGTAGTATTTTATGGCTGTTTTCGCTAAGATAATGGGTTAAGTTTTATATTGCTGCTATTTTTGCCGCTGCTTTTACATTCATAACAACCGTAATCAGTGCTGTTTAATACCCAAGCATTGATTATATTTTTGTTTTTATTTTATCTATTTCATTTATATTAAAAGGCTTTTTAACCATGACCACACCACTTGCCGATGCGATGTCTCAGCTTGCTATTTATGACTCACTGACTGGCGGAAAACGTCAGTTTGTACCACTCAAATCAGGGCAAGTAGGCATGTATGTGTGTGGTATGACCGTCTATGACTATTGTCATATCGGTCATGCTCGAATGATGATTGGGTTTGATATGGTTGTACGTTGGCTCACGCAATTGGGTTATGACGTCAATTATGTTCGTAACATCACCGATATCGATGACAAAATCATCGCGCGCGCCGCCGAGAATGGCGAAGAGATTGGTGCATTAACTCAGCGTTTTATTGAAGCCATGCACGAAGATTTCGCAGCACTTGGCTGCTTGGCACCTGATGCTGAGCCGAGAGCGACTGACCATATTGATGACATGCAACATATGATTGAGACATTGGTTACAGGTGACTATGCTTACGCAGGCGACAATGGTGATGTCTACTATGCCGTCGATAACTTTGCAGATTATGGCAAATTGTCTAAGCGTAACCTCGATGAGATGCAGGCAGGCTCACGTGTCGATGTCGAAAATGACAAGCGTAATCCGTTTGACTTTGTGCTGTGGAAAGCCGCGAAACCTGATGAGCCGCAATGGGCATCACCATGGGGACAAGGGCGTCCAGGTTGGCATATTGAATGTTCAGCGATGTCGACCAAGTGCTTAGGTAATACCTTTGATATTCATGGCGGTGGTCATGACTTGCAATTTCCGCATCACGAAAACGAGATAGCGCAGTCTGAAGCCGCGACTGGCTGTGAATATGCGCGCAACTGGATGCATGTTGGATTTATTAATGTTGATGGCGAAAAAATGTCCAAGTCATTAGCTAACTTTTCAACCATTCGCGATGTGATAGCAAAATACCTACCTGAAACAGTGCGTTTTTTCCTATTATCAAGTCATTATCGTAGCCAAGTAAACTTCTCTGATAGTGCATTGGATGAAGCACATAATAGCCTAAGCAGATTGTATAATGCGTTAAAATTGGCTGAACAACAAAAAGGGCAGATGCTCATAGTCAGTGATACGCTAATAAATGACGCTTATAGCAGCAGCGCTGGGCAAGACTTTATCAAAGCTATGAACGATGATTTTAATAGTTCAACAGCGATTAGCGTATTGTTTGGGCTGGCGCGCGATATTAATAAAGCCATTAAAGTTGAAGACGTAGACACCGCGTGGCAATTGGCAGAGCAGCTCAAAGCATTGGCACAGGTGCTCAATATTTTACAACAGCCAGTTCAGCAGTTTTTGCAAGCAGTGATTGGTGACAAGGCGGATGATGGTTTAACCGATGCGACTATCGATGGTTTAATCATTGAGCGTGCGGATGCCAAAACTAATAAAAACTTTGCGCGTGCTGATGAGATACGTGAGCAGTTGAAAGAAGCTGGCATTGAGCTTGAAGACAGCCGTGCTGGTACGACATGGCGCCGTGCTTAAAAAATGACTGACTGAAAAACGTATTAACTGACAGCGATTTATATCATTTTTTCTCAAATGTTCAAATGCGATTGATAGAATAAATTAACGCCTTACAATTATCGTAATGAATCAAGTCAGCTTTGCGCTGGCTTTTTTTTGTATATTGAATTAAGTTAAAATTTATTCAGTGCATTGTTTACCCATCATTTCTCGCAAACCAGTGATTTATCAAATATGAATACTTTTAAAAATAGCCCTATTGATTGTCACAGAACGGTCACGAGTTCTGACTACGATCATGACTTAAATAAAGAGCCACGTCATATTTTCCACCACACTTGGCAATTACTGCTTGGATGTATGGTTATAGCCATGATGGCTATTGGTATGCCCGTCAATGCTGCGAGTAATAACGATGAGATAACTACGAGTGAGCAAGCGACATCTCAGCCCTCTCACAAACCCGACGATCTGGCTGAGTATGCCGCTCAGAAAATCAATACGCTTAAAGATGAGAGTCTCAGCATCTCTGGAGTGGCAGAAGAGATTTTTGATCCCACTGAGCGCAGCGCAGTAGAGCAGGCTGGAACGCTACAGGGTGATTCAGCACTGACAGGAGAGTTTAATGAAAGCTACTATTTGCTAGATAAGCTCAATGTAGGCTTGCCACCATTGTCTGAGCCACCAAACCTAACCACGCCACTGGCGACTTTAGAGTTTTTTCAGTCAGCAGTCATGAAGCAACAATATGACTTGGCCGCTTATGCACTTAACATGAATTTAATCGATCAGACCATTCAGCGTAACCATGCGCTTGAGCTATCAAAGCAGCTGGATTTTTTGTTATCGGAAAAAGAGCTTTATGTTTTTGATGATCTACCAGATCGCCCAGATGGTTTAATCGAGCCGCCACTTGGTAATACTAGTAGTATTATGGGTATACCTAGACGTTCGATTCAGCTAGGCTATATCGACTACCGTGAGCGCCGTGTTCCTATCTATTTGCAACGAGTACGAGTTGGTGATGCTGCGCCTATTTGGGTGTTTTCTGCACAGACAGTGGGTAATATTGACAATCTCTATGAGCAATATCATCCAGCGGAATTTGAGCGTTATTTACCTGCGTGGCTGAAGCTTAAAATTTTCAGTATCGCACTATGGGAGTTTTTAGCATTAGCGCTATTTTTCTTATTGACTATGGGAGTCGGGTGGTTACTTAGTAAGGGTGCTGAAAAAATTATCAGCCGTTATATCGATGATGAGAAATACATCAATTATGTCGGTAGTAGCAATGGTGTGGCAGATTTGGTCAATAAGCTGACCGTGCCGTTGACTTTTACCATCAGTTTTTCGCTCGTCTTTACTTTGGTGTCAGGCGGCTTTCCTTATTTAGATGCGGTTGCGTCATCAACTCGTCCGCTTATCTGGATTGGGCTAGTATTTAGTACTTTGTGGCTTGGCATCCGCGTTATTAACTTTTTTGCTAATCGCTATCAAGACATGCAGATTGAAAACCTAGGAGAGGAGCATTTTGATAAAGTGCGCCGTCGTCGCACTTATGTATCGATATTTCGCCGCGTCTTCATATTTGTCATGGTATTGGGCAGTATTTGGATAGGTCTGAGTGAGTTTGCCAATATGGAAGGCCTTGGCAAAACTTTACTGACGTCGGCTGGAATTGCTGGCGTGGTCATTGGTATTGCCGCTCAGCCAATATTGGGTAACATCATTGCTGGCGTACAGGTGGCAGTGACCCAGCCGGTACGGATTGGCGACAGTGTGATAATGGATGGCAACTTTAGTACTGTTGAAGACCTGCGTTACACTTATGCAGTACTAAAAACATGGGATGAACGTCGATTAATCGTGCCGATGCGTGAATTGATCATTGAAATGGTAGAGAACTGGTCACATACAGAAGTACATCAGACCTGTCCTGTATTTTTATATATTGATTATGGCGCAGATATTGATGCCATTCGCCAGCAGTTTATATCGGTGACTAAAGAGAACAAGCTTTGGGACAACAAAACTGAGCCTGAAATGTTTGTCGTTGAGGTGACTGCAAACACCATTCACCTGCGCGGCGCTGTTTCAGCGGTAGGTCCCATAGAAGCATGGACGCTAGCCTGTGAGATACGTGAGCAGATGCTGAGTTATTTATATAGCGAACAAAAAGCTTATCTGCCCGCTGAGCGTTTGATATTGAGGGGTAAAAACGAGTAAGTAGCGAGTGATTGTACTTTCTGTGTTTTTGAACAACTGGGCGCCAAAGGCGTCGATATCGATAGACAGGTGCTAGTAAAATAAGCTGACAAATATAGCATGCGATTTGTCAGCTTATTTGTTATAATATGGCGTTATTTTTAAGGGATAAATGAGCGATTAAGAGTAGGAGCGCGCTATATTTATGCAAACTTACCTAGCCTCAATCAATTGCAGTTTTCGAGTGTCGCTGTTTGTTTAATGATAAACAACGACTGGCTCGTTGCTTATTATCTAAAACGCTATGATTCAAGGTCTTTAATTTCAAGACTTTAGCTTCATAAAGTCATATCGGTGATTTTGGTTGATTGTCTTAATGCGAAAATCCCACCCATCAAAATAACCACCACTAGGGGTCTGTATGTTGCGAATTGTCGATGAAGCCTTAACCTTTGATGACGTTTTATTGTTGCCAGCTTATTCTGAAGTCTTGCCAAAAACTGCCGATCTGTCTACCCGTTTGACCAAAAACATCACACTGAATCTACCGCTAATTTCTGCGGCGATGGATACCGTGACTGAATCTGAAATGGCCATCACGATGGCACAGCTAGGCGGCATGGGTATCTTGCACAAGAGCATGGATATCGCCAAGCAAGCCACACAAGTACGCCGTGTCAAAAAGTTTGAAGCGGGTACAGTAGTCGATCCTATCACCGTGCATCCAGAGATGACGATTGGTGATCTGCTACAGCTAACCCAAGATAACAATATCTCAGGTGTACCTGTGGTAGAAAAGGGCACTGATAATGTTGTGGGTATTGTGACTCACAGAGATTGGCGCTTTGAAACCAACTTGTCTTTGCCAGTCAGCAAAATCATGACGCCAAAAGATCAGTTGGTTACGGTGCATGAAGGTGAGAGCAACGAAAATATCAAACGTCTGCTACATGAGCATCGTATTGAAAAAGTCATCGTTATCGATGATCATTTCCGTTTACGTGGCTTAATTACGGTCAATGATTTTGCCAAAGCCGAAAACAATCCAAATGCGTGTAAAGACGAGAAAGGTCGTCTGCGTGTCGGTGCAGCGGTTGGTACTGGTGCAGATACCCAAGCGCGCGTTGAAGCATTAATCGCTGCTGACGTCGATGTTATCGTGGTCGATACGGCACACGGTCACTCAAAAGGTGTGATTGATAAAGTATCCTGGATTAAGAAAAACTACCCACACGTGCAAGTCATCGGTGGCAACATCGCAACTGGTGATGCCGCACTTGCACTACGTGATGCAGGCGCTGATGCGGTAAAAGTCGGTATTGGTCCTGGATCTATCTGTACCACACGTATCATCGCAGGTATCGGTGTACCGCAAATCTCAGCCATTGATAACGTCGCTAGTGCATTAAAAGACAGTATTCCGCTTATCGCTGATGGCGGCATTCGCTATTCAGGTGATATGGCAAAAGCCATTGCCGCTGGTGCATCGTGCATTATGGTAGGCTCATTGATGGCTGGTACTGAAGAAGCGCCAGGTGAGGTTGAGCTGTTCCAAGGTCGTTACTACAAAGCTTACCGCGGTATGGGTAGCCTTGGTGCAATGTCAGGCTCAAATGGCTCATCAGACCGTTATTTCCAAGATGCCAAAGATGGCGTAGAAAAATTAGTACCAGAAGGTATCGAAGGCCGTGTTCCTTATAAAGGTCCAGTCGCTGGTATCGTTAATCAGTTGGTTGGCGGCTTGCGCTCTTCAATGGGCTATACAGGATCTGCGACCATCGAAGACATGCGTACCAATCCGCAATTCATCAAGGTGACATCGGCGGGTATGAAAGAGTCACATGTCCATGATGTGCAAATCACTAAAGAAGCACCGAACTATCGTGTGAATTAAAAGATGTTTTATAATCCTGCATTACGTCAAAGATAGCTGTTTTGCAGTGCTGTAGTGACCTTAAGATACAAACAGCCAACAATGCCTTGTTATTGTTGGCTGTTTTTTTTGTAAAATACACAAACAGATTATTAGAACAACTACTTAGACTGTTTATACGTTATTGTTTGCGTATGAGTCTGGCCTTTCACCTTTAGATTTGGGAGCATACATGATGAGCTACTTTGGTACCGATGGTATTCGCGGAAAATTTGGTGAGTCACCGATTACACCGGATTTTATTTTAAAATTGGGTTATGTGACGGGACGTGTACTGATAGAGAATAATGACAATCCTGCGCGCAAGCCAAGTGTGGTCATCGGTAAAGATACTCGTTTGTCAGGTTATGTGATTGAAGGTGCATTACAAGCGGGGTTTAATGCCGCTGGTGTTGATGTGCATATGCTTGGACCATTACCCACACCAGCGATTGCGCACTTGACCCGTAGTTTCAATGCAGATGCTGGGGTGGTCATTTCAGCATCGCACAATCCCTACTATGATAACGGTATCAAACTGTTTTCAGGTGATGGCAAAAAACTGACTGATGAGATGCAAAACTCTATTAATAACAAGCTAAAAGCCATTATGAGTGCCTCTATGAGTGCCTCTGAGGCGGACAATAACGTGATCATGCCTATTGTTGATCCAGCACAATTGGGTAAAAACAATCGAATCAATGATGCCAAAGGTCGCTATATTGAATTTTGTAAAGGCAGTTTTCCTTATCAATATGACTTGAGTCATCTAACAGTCGTCGTGGATTGTGCTAATGGTGCAGGCTATAGCGTGGCACCAAGAGTGATGCGTGAGCTGGGTGCCAATGTGATTGCTATTAACAATACGCCTGATGGCATCAATATCAATGCCGACTGCGGTTCTACCCATCCTGAAAGTCTGCAAAAAGCCGTCATCGAGCACGAAGCAGATGTGGGTATTGCGCTAGATGGTGATGGTGATCGTATCGTCATGGTCGATGAGGCAGGTAAGTTGGTCGATGGTGATGGTATCTTATACGTACTGGCAACCCAAGGTCAGAATAAAGCTAAGGGTGTGGTTGGTACGCTGATGAGTAATATGGGCTTAGAGCTGGCACTCAAAGCAGCAGATATTAAATTTACTCGTGCAAAAGTCGGTGATCGCTATGTAATGCATGAGCTTGAAGCCAATGGCTGGATACTAGGTGGCGAACCATCGGGTCATATTTTATGTTTAGATAAGAGTCGTACGGGCGATGCTATTATCGCTGGTTTGCAAGTACTGGCGGTGATGCAAGCACGCGGTAAAGCGCTCAGTGATCTGACCGAAGGGTTTGAAAAATTGCCACAAAAACTGGTCAATGTGCGTTTGAGTCAAATGCAAGATCCTTTTGAACACCAAGAGCTGGTCGCTGCTTTTGACAAAGCAAAGGCAACTTTAGAGGGTCGCGGTCGTCTTCTCATTCGCCAGTCAGGTACAGAACCTATGATACGAGTAATGGTTGAGTCAGATGATGAAATCGAATGTGATGTGTTGGCAAACGATTTGGCTAATCAAATCAAAGCGGTATTGGGCTGATCGTGTTAATTGTAAAACAACAAATAAATAAGGAATGACCATGAGCATGGATTTTACCGATCAACGTTTGTCATATGAAAAAGGGGCGCTTGATCAACAATCTGTCCCAGACTCTCCATTTGAGCTGTTAAAAGAGTGGATGAATGAAGCAATAGCGCAAAAGGTCCAAGAGCCTTATGCCATGAGTCTTGCGACGTGCGGTTCTGATAATAAACCAAGTGTACGTATCGTTCTCATGCGTGAGATTACCGAGAATGGTGTGGTTTTTTACACCAATTATGAAAGTGCTAAAGGTCAAGATATTGCTGAAAACCCGAATGCTGAGGCACTGTTTTTTTGGCACGAATTGGAGCGCCAAGTACGTATTAGTGGCAGTATTGCTAAAATCGATGCTCATAAGTCAGCTGCTTACTTTCAAAAGCGTCCTCACGACAGTCAGGTGGGTGCGTGGGTCAGCCAACCTCAAAGTGGCGAAGTTGCTAATCGTGAGGTGATGCAAGCCAAGTTTGATGAGCTACAAAACCAATATCCAGAAGATAGCCAAGTGCCAACACCAGAGTTTTGGGGTGGTTACGAGATTACCATTCATGAGATTGAGTTTTGGCAAGGTCGTGCCAATCGCATGCATGACCGTATTGTCTATACTAAAGACAATAGCGAAAGCTGGATTACCAAACGCCTGCTACCTTAACCCAAGCGCGCTATTCATATTTGCATATAAGTAGAAAAGCCAGTCTAGGCGTCATAGCGATTATGACATCTGGACTGGCTTTTTATTTTACGCCTTCACTGGAGAGGTTTTAGCGAATAGCAGTGCCTATTCGTGAATGTTCAATACACTCTAATTCGTTTTAGTATCGACATCGACTGAAACGGACATACCGGGGCGCAACTGAGCAAGATCAGGTTGACCTTGTTCTAAGTCTATCCGTACCGGAATACGTTGAGCGATTTTAATATAATTGCCAGTCGCAGGGTTTGATGCGCCTGCGCTAAATTCACTGCCAGTCGCTGGTGAAATATTACTGACATGACCACGAAATTTAACGCCGCTCAGCGCATCGACATGAATAGTCGCAGGCTCACCGACAGTCATATTTGCCACTTGGGTTTCTTTAAAGTTGGCGATAATCCACACGCCTTTTGGAACCACATACATGAGCTGTGTGCCCGCGCTGACATATTGCCCAGCTTTGACGCTGACTTGACTCAGTTGTCCTGATTCAGGGGCAGTAATAATCGTATTGTCTAAATTAATCTTTGCTTGCTTAGCAACTGCTTCTGCATTTTTAATATTGGCATCGAGTGATGAGCGGCTACCACTGGTTTTTTTGCTAGCCTCAAGGGCGACTTGTAAATTGGCTTCTGCTTGCTGAACGCCAGCTTGTGCTTGAGCGAGCTGAGCTTGGGCATGAGCAACTTCTGCTTTCGACACAGCACCAATGGCATCAAGTCCTTGATAGCGCTTGACGTCTTCGCGTGCACTATCAACGCTAACTTTGGCACTATATAAGTCCGCTTTACGTGCTTCGATTTGCGCCTGACTGGTGCCCGTATCTTGCACATTGCTTGAGCGGTCGGTCATAGCAACTTCGATATTGGCTTGTGCTTGTTCGAGCTGCTGCTGAAAGGCACGATCGTCTATCTTAACCAACAAATCACCCGCTTGTACATTTTCAAAATCTTGCACTGCTACTTCTGTGACATAGCCAGAAACTTGCGGGCTGATAATCGTTGTTTGACCTTTTACAAAGGCATTATTAGTCTGCTGAACCGTAGGCGTAAAGGGCGGTAGCTTCCACGCATAAAGAATCAAAAGTACGCCAATAATAATTAGAGCAATCAATAAGCCTAGGTTAAAGTAAGATTTCTTTTTAGGCGACCAACCTGTAGCGTCAGGAATAGGCTCTTTTGGCGGCATTGGAGTTTCATCAGCATCAGCAACTGACGTCACTACCGACTCCTCTTTCTTCGGTACAGTCACAGTATCATCATTTGTCGATTCCTTTAGAGTCCTCTCTATTGTGGTCGCATCGGATGGTATCTGATTGTTTTCAGCAGTGTTTTGGGTGGCAGCTTGAGCGGTGTCTTGATTGTGGTCATCAAGATCATTCAATTTGTCTTCGCTCATGATGCGCTCCTAATGAATTTAATAAACATAGTAGATAACTTTTAAAAATATAGTAATTAGCATAAGAAAAAAAGGTAATAGCAGAAAATTCGTATGATTATCATCTGCTATTTTTTACTCATCATTTCTGCCAATGCGGCAAGTTCTTTACCAAGTGGATTGCGTTTATGATAAAGATAATAAAGATAAACCATCAATAAATATAGCGCAGTGATGGTGGCGCTCACGGCCATCAAAAAGAACAAATCATCATAAGCTGCGACCGTTGCTTGGCGTTGCACACCCTGCAGCATTTGGGTCATCGTAGCAGGATTACTGGCATCCATTGAGCTGACCATATCAGCATAATGTATCTGGGTACGAATGGTGGTAAATGCCTGAATACCTGCGGCACCTGCCAAACCACCCACGGTTTGTGAAATACCAAAAATCACCGAAAAGCTAATAATATAGGCAGGCCCGTTAGCAATGGCACGAAACATACCTTCAAATACCATTGGTCCCATAAAGTAAACGGCGGCAAAAGCAATCATAAACTGACTGAAATAAAACATATAAGGGGCAGAATTTAGTGACACACCTGTATCTATCCATGCACCAATCGCAATCAGTGTAACTGCAAAAATAACGGGTCGGCGTAGATCCGTCGCCTTGGTTGTAAAAATGCTAATCACCAATGCTAGTATGCTAGCCACCAAAATGACGGCATAAAAAACAATCAGCTGGTCATTACCGTAACCAAGGTTTGCTAGTAAGCCTGCGGCACCAACACTTTGCTCAGACAGCAAAATACGCATGACGGCACCGGTAATCATAAAGGCAATAATGTTACGGCTACGCATCCAGCGCACTTGTAACATAGGGTTTTTGCGGTGCGTCTCAATCCATAAAGCAATCGAAATAGTCACGACGGCAATGATTAATGGATAGCTAAGCCAAGGCGTCGTCCACCATTGAATCCTACCTTGTACTAAAAATACCGATAGGGCAGCCAGACCACTGGCAAAAAAGCCAAAACTCACCAAATCAAGTTTTTCAAAGACTTTTTCTGTATTGCCCGGTGGTAGCTCAAGAATGTTAATAAGCCCAAAGCAAATCAGCGATAATCCCACTTGGAATAAAAACAAACCTTCAAGCTGACCATCAACTGCTAGATAAGGCGAGATAATCCGTGACAGTGGAATGCCAAACTGCACCAAGCCAAACCCCAATATCAGTCCGCTGATACGCCGAGCAGTTGGCATGCCTTGTAGACAATAAAAAATAGACAATACCGTCATCGCACTAGCCACTACACCACTAAAGCCACGGGCGAGTAGTTCTAAATAATAAGGCTCAATGTTAACTCCAGTCATCGTACTGAGTAGATTACTACTGACCAACCACTGCATACTGGTGGCTGCCAACAAAAAGAAAAGAGTGATTTTGCTAAATAGCGACATACCAAATTGCTGACGAATTTTGTACAGTAGTACCGTGACGCAAGCATTGGTCATATTGTAAGCGACTGATATCCAGCCACCTTCTACTGGCGTTAAGCCCATCTCACCTTGAATTTGGGTAAGATTGGCGACCAATAAACCATTCTGAAAGCTGGCAGTCAAGCCAATAAAAATACCAATCAGCAAATAAAATACTTTACGGCGTACAGGATGATCAGGGGTGGCAGGCGAGCCCAACATGAATGGTCGTTCATGGGGCTTAAACTGGTATTCAGTACTCATGGATGGATAATCTGCGTAGAAGGATAGAATGGCATAGAGCATTTCTTAGACAAGCATCGCGCTCGTTTGATTGGTATGAAACTCAAGGAGTCCCAAGTCATTTAATAGGCTGACAGAGCCAAAAAAGTATTCTAAACTCTGTTCGGGATATTTTATCATGGTTTTTGTTGAACATTTATTACGCTTGACTAACTGATTAAAATTTAAGTTAAAAGATATGAAGACCATTGTCTTTTGTGTATAGATAGCATGTTTGACTGTCTCACACTCTCGGTTTGCACTACATTAAAAACTGCTCACCTAATTTAAGAATGTCATGACGTTGAACGGTGCTTTTTGCCTGTTATCTGAGCTAGCATGTATGAATCCTCCGCTCGCTAAAAAAGTCAGTTAAATTTTCAAAAGTTCCTACTCACGCCACCTTTGAACATAAAAAACAGCTCTATAAAGAGCTGTTTTTGTTTATCAGAAAATAGGTTTATCAGTTAATGTATTACGTTAAATTGATTCGTCATATTTTGCTTCTAACTGCATAGCGCGCTGATAGCTATCAAGACTGGCCAACTGTTCGGCATACTGTTTGATATGTGGATAAGCATCGAGTTTTTGACGCTTAGCAAGAATGATCAAATCAAATGACAACATGAAGTCAGCGCCGCTTAGCTTATCACCCACAATAAACGACTTACCTTCAACCGATGCATCCAGATACTCAAACAATCTGGTTTTTTCTGTATCGATATAGCCATTCAAAAAATCATTGTCATCAATGCCTGCTTTTTTGGTAAATAGCTCAAGCATTAATGGCAACATCAGCGAGCTTTCTGCAAAGTCAATCCACTGCAGATAATACCCATAATCCGAGCTATCTGTAGCAGGGCGCAGACGCTCTGGTGCAAATCGCTCAATCAATAATTCAGTGATCGCACCCGACTCAGCATAAAGTTGACCATCCATCTCGATAACCGGAGATTTACCGAGTGGATGTATCGCCTTTAAACTGTCTGGTGCCAAATGAGTGTCAGCATCGCGTTGATGACTAATGATCTCATAAGGCACGCCCAGCTCTTCTAAGAGCCATAAAATACGTAATGAGCGAGACTGATTGAGATGATGTAAGCGAATCATGATAGTGGCCTTTTTGCATGGACGGTTATATTAACGTTCAACCGATATTAAGCTTTTAGCTTAGTGATTAAGCGTTTGGCAGCTTCTTCTGAAGACGCTGGGTTTTGACCTGTGATTAATAAACCATCTTCAACAACAAATGACTCCCAATCAGCGGCTTTTTCATAGTTAGCACCATTGGCCTTTAGGGCGTCTTCTACTAAGAATGGCACGACATCTGTTAGACCAACGGCGTCTTCTTCTGAATTGGTGAAGCCAGTCACTGTTTTGCCTTTTACTAAATACTCACCATCAATTTTGACGTTTTTAAGAGCGGCTGGAGAATGGCAAACAAAGGCGACAGGTTTGTCTTGTTTGACAAAAGTCTCAATCAAATTGATCGAATTTTTATCAACTGCCAAGTCCCATAGTGGACCGTGACCGCCCGGATAAAAGACTGAATCAAAGTCTTCGGCTTTCATATCAGCGAGTTTTTTAGTATTGGCAAGCTGCTTTTGAGCATCGCTATCTTCTTTAAAACGCTTGGTATCTTTGGTTTGGGTGTCTTCAGTGTCGCTGCTAGGATCAAGCGGCGGCTGGCCACCAGCAGGAGAGGCTAGTGTTACGTTGACGCCTGCATCGATAAAAGCATAGTACGGCGCGGCAAATTCTTCTAGCCAAAAGCCCGTTTTTTTGCCAGTATCGCCCAATTTATCATGTGAGGTTAGTACCATTAAAATATTCATAATTATCCTTATTTATTGTTTATATGTGAGTAAAGCAAATCATTAACAGCCACATTTTTATTGATAGGGGATTCATTCAAATGGCGAGCCAGATGACCAAAACGTTATCAGTATAAGTGGTGACCGTTAATATTATTCCTGCTTCAGACGTAACTTTCAGTAGTGATCTTAGCAAGTTGTGTTGTTAAGTGGTTATTAACAATAGTTATTACCTATCGTCAATTATTTAACATGAGTTACTGAACGTCAGATACTTTAACCACTGTTTTACCAAAGTTATCGCCATTTAGCATGCGAACAAAGGCGTTTGGCGCATCGTCTAAGCCTTCAGCGATATATTCTTTGGTTTTAACATCGCCTGATTCGACCCATTTGCTCATGGTTTTTAAGAATTCTGGGAAGTGGTCGCCATATTCTTCAAAAATGATAAACCCTTTAACGGTTAGACGACGGCTTAGAATATTGCCCATCAATACGCCCAAACGATCTTTACCATCAGGCAGCTCAGTGGCGTTGTATTGCGCAACCAGACCACAGACTGGGATACGTGCATGAGCATTCAATAATGGCATGACCGCATCAAATACTTTGCCACCGACGTTCTCGTAATAGATATCGATACCATCTGGACACGCCGCTTTTAATTGCTCGGCAAAGTCATCGGCTTTATGGTCAATACAGACATCAAAGCCGAGCTCATTGACAGCAAAGTCACATTTTTCTTTACCACCAGCCACACCAACAGTACGTACGCCATACTGCTTGCCAACTTGACCTACCGTTGCACCAACGGGACCCGTTGCGGCAGCGACGACCAAGGTTTCACCTTTTTGCGGCTTACCGATGTCGGTCAAACCCATGTAACCGGTAAAGCCTGGCATACCTAGTACGCCCAAACCATAAGAAGGGTTCGGCATGTTCTTGTCAAGTTTTAAGACACCTTCGCCATCACTGACGCTATAGTCTTGCCAGCCTGAGTTTGAAACAACCAAGTCGCCCACAGCAAATTTGTCAATATTGGACTCTACAACTTGGGCCACGGTTGCACCCATGATGACATCACCAACGTCTAGCGGATCAGCATAGCTCTTTGCATCGCTCATACGTCCACGCATGTATGGATCTAATGATAGGTAAACGGTACGCAGCAGCATTTCATTGTTATTTGGCGATGGGATATCGCTGGTTGCCATATCAAAGTTTTCGGCTTTTGGCTCACCTATTGGACGGCTTGCCAATTTGATTTGACGGTTTGTTTTTTGGTTTTGTTGCTTATCAAAGCTCATTATTAGATTCCTTTTCTATTTATTAAATTTAAGATTCTATGGGTCTTAATATTTTACTGGTTCTGAGGTTTTGATTGTGAATGAAGTAGCTACTCAGTGCTGAGTAACTACTATAAATAGCATAACTATATGTGTTTCTTATTACGGTGGTGTTTTTATTAAGCAGCTTTGCTACTAATGGCACGTTGCAGAATACGGCGTGACACTTCTAAATCATTCTTGCCGTGCTCGCCCAACTTAACCATGTTGTGTGCTTCTAGTTGTTTGATGATTGGATCAATCGCTGATTCAGTCAAATTGGCATCTTCTAGGCTAACTGGCAAGCCAAGCTCGCGGAAGAAGTTTTCAGTGTAAACAATGGCAGTTTCAATGATGGCATCGTCATCTAGGTCAGTATCGGTAATGTTCCATACGTTACGTGCATACTGAAGCAATTTTTCTTTTTTACTTTCTTTTAGCTCACGCATCACTGATGGCAATAAGATAGTTAATGTACGTGCATGATCGATCGCGTGTAGCGATGTCAGCTCATGACCGACCATATGGGTTGTCCAATCCTGCGGTACACCAGTACCGATCAGACCGTTCAATGCCATTGTCGCCGTCCACATAATATTTTTACGTGTTTCTAGGTTTTCTGGATCTTGTTTAACTATTCGACCTTCATCGATAAGGATTTTGAGCAAGCTTTCAGCAAAAGCGTCTTGGACTTTAGCATTGACTGGATAAGTCAGATACTGTTCCATCACATGGACGAATGCATCAGCCACACCGTTCATTACCTGACGTTCAGGTAATGTAAGCGTTTTGACTGGGTCTAGAATTGAGAATTTAGGGAAGGCAAGTGGGTTACCAAATGGTAGTTTTGCTTGGCGTTCGCTGTAGTTGATGACGCCGCCTGAGTTCATCTCAGAACCAGTCGCTGGAATAGTCAATACCGCACCTAGGTCAATAGCAGAGTCGATGTTTTTGCAATAACCCGTTAATGCATCCCAAGCTTGATCACGTGAGACAGTACCATCTTCTTCAGTCAATGAAGATACTAGTGCAACAAATTTACTGCCGTCAATTACTGAGCCACCGCCGACTGCTAATAAGAAGTCAATGTTGTGCTCATTCACCATATCTGCTGCTTTTAATAGCGTGGTGAATTCTGGGTTGGCTTCGATACCACCAAATTCAAATATCGTACGGTTACCGTTCGCTGCTAAAGCGTCTTTTACTTCGTCCAATGTACCGGTACGCTGTGCTGAACCACCACCATAAGTAATAAGTACGCGTGCATCGGTAGGCACTAGATCTGATAATTGTTCGATTTGGCCTTCACCAAAAACGATGCGTACTGGATTGTAATATTGAAAGTTATTCATAAAATTCCTAATGTTGATAAAAATGGTTCCGTCAAATATTTTGACGTTAAACAATGAATGGTAAGCAATACTTATTGGTGCATTTACTCTGAAGCTTGATGCGCATTGTACACCAATTAGACCAGTCGTCTAGTAGTGTTTACAAAACTCTCGTATAACTGTTTGAGTCAAATGCAAATGTATTCGAAGGAGTGATTCAGGAAACAGAGAGCAATAAGGCATATTGAATACTCAAGCACAATACTGACAGCTAGTACCTATGAGCGTTATGAATGTTCATCATGCCTTGATGCTTACGTTAAAAGTATGGTTTGTTATCAACGTCCCATCTGAGTCGTCGTCATGTGCCAAATTTCTGCTAGAGGCGTATTTGTTTGACTAATCTTAGCCATTAGGCTGGCACCAAGCCAAGCGAAATACCAACGTTTGGCCATACTCTCAGCTGATATATTATCGTGACGGGGTACAGACCCATCTGTCCAGCCCGCCTTAATCTGCTCAGCGAGCCACATGGTCGTTTGCTGATAGCCCGCATCAAGTGCTTTACGCATGGTTTCTGACATATCGGCCACCTCTGCGCTGAGCTTAACAACCAAGCATTTCTCGTGGTCACAGCCATTTTGTTGGGTGTCATACCAATTTTGAAAATAATCATATAGCTTTTTCTGGGCACTGACATCTTGTGCGTCGATGATATCTAGACGGGCTTTATACAAGCTAAAATAATGATTAATGATCGCTTCACCAAAAGCTTCTTTAGAAGCGAAGTAATGATAAAAAGAGCCTTTAGGCACGCCAGCTGTGTCTAAGATTTGTTTTAGGCCGACAGCGGTAAAGCCTTTTTTGGCTATTAATTGGTAACCAGTGGCAAGTAAGTGAGCTTTGGTATCTGGTGTAGTAGTGTCTGTTATATTAGACATAGGTAGGATTTTCTCCTCTAGTGGCGGTATATATAAGATAGTCAGCGTTCATTTGAACGTCATGTTGATGGCGTATTGTAATAGGATATATTTATATGTGTTACGTTTTATCAACACTATTCACTGACAAAGTAGTCTTGTTTTATTAGTAGCTATGGTAGCATTAGACCAGTCGTCTATCAAGGTAGGTTTTGTTCTTATCAGTTACCATAAAGTTTTCATTTCAATTTATGATCTAACCGTGACTATGAATTTCCTACCTATAAGACAGCTTCAACTATTTTATTTAAAGTACTGAAAATAAATTTTTATATAACAAAGCAAAAATAAGGATAATTATGTCAACCAATGATAATAGTAGCCGTGCCTACAATGATTTTCATTTGCAATTCATCGGCGGTGAATGGCAAAAAGGTAAAGATGATAGCATTAATACCAACACTAATCCCTATAATGGCGATACGCTTGTAGAGATTCAGCAAGCGACTAAAGATCAGCTAAATGAAGCATACGATGCTGCTAGCCAAGCTCAAGCCGAATGGGCGAAAACGACCCCAGCTGAGCGTGCAGCTGTTATGTATAAGGTAGTCAATATCTTAGATCAGCGCCAAGATGAAATCGTCGACTGGTTGATTAAAGAGTCAGGCAGTACGCGGATCAAAGCGATGGTTGAGTTTAGTGCGACACGTGCGATTACACTTGAGGCAGCAACGTTCCCTAACCGTGTACATGGTGAGATCCGCCCATCAAACACCCCTGGTAAAGAAAACTTTATTTATCGCGAGCCAATCGGGGTGGTAGCAGTCATTAGCCCATGGAACTTTCCGCTGCATTTGACCCAGCGTTCTATCGCACCAGCATTAGCACTTGGTAATGCTGTCGTGCTCAAGCCTGCTAGCGATACGCCAGTAACTGGTGGTCTGTTACTTGCAAAAGTGTTTGAAGAAGCGGGTCTGCCAAAAGGTCTGTTAAACGTAGTAGTCGGCTCAGGTAGCGAGATAGGCGATGCAATCGTTGAGCATAAAGCGCCAAGCTTAGTGTCATTCACAGGTTCGACCTCAGTGGGTAAACATATCGGTGAGCTTGCCAATGGCGGTGAGTACATCAAGCAAGTAGCACTCGAGCTGGGTGGTAATAGTCCATTTGTGGTATTAAAAGATGCTGACATTGAGCAAGCGGTGAAAGCTGCTGCCTTTGGTAAATTCTTGCATCAAGGTCAAATCTGTATCGCCATCAACAGAGTGATTGTTGAAGACGAGATTTATGATGACTTCGTTGAGCGTTTCTTAGCACATGTCAAAACATTGAATGTAGGCGATCCTAATAAGCAAGACACTGCTGTTGGTCCAATTATCAATGAAAAACAAGTCAAATCGCTCAAAGAAAAAATCACTAAAGCGCAGGAAGAAGGCGCAAAAATGATACTAAGTGGCGAAATTAAAGGCCAAGTAGTACCGCCGCACATCTTTACTGAAGTGACTCGCGAAATGAATCTATCACGTAATGAAGTGTTTGGACCATTGGTCGGTATTATTCGTGCTAAAGATGAAGACGATGCATTATCGATAGCCAATGATTCTATGTATGGTTTGTCTAGCGCCGTATTTACTGCTGATATGCAGAAAGGTCTACGTTTCGCTCGCGGTATCAGAGCAGGTATGACCCATATCAATGACATTTCAGTCAACGATGAAAGCAATACGCCATTCGGTGGTGAGAAAAACTCAGGTATTGGTCGCTTTAATGGCGAGTGGGTGCTTGAAGAGTTCACCAGAACGCATTGGATTTCAATGCAAAACGAACCACGTGAGTATCCATTTTAATAGCATCAGACTAGAATGAAGAATAATAAAAAAGACCGCTTTTATAGCGGTCTTTTTTTATGGGAACGTTGAAAGTGTGATTATTTAAGGTGAAAGCCTAGCAAGCCTTGTATCTCCTCGACGGTCATATGTCTAACGAGTGCTTGGTCATCTACCGACAAGCGATTGGTGTGCTCTTTTATCATAGTGTGGATACTACGAGCGACCTCATAAGTGCTGGCATAATACATTTGCGGATCTTCTTTAGTGAGTTTCATCAAAAACTTATCGATGATTTTGCGCTTTTCAAGGGCAGCGTGTTCTTTAGTCATGACATTCTCCTAGTTATAACCATCTAAGCAGTCAGCTCAGTCATAGTCAATGCTTATGGTTAGTATAACGCAGATAACAACGATGCTAGCGACTTAAGTTGAACAGATAACACGCTCTATACTGTGTGTCACATTCTAAAATATTATAGTCTAGACTCAGCTTTAAGTGAGCGTGTTTAACGACTTGGGAATCGAGAGTATGTCAAATCACCAATCAGGCAATGCATCAAATAAGTCAGTCAATAAAAAAGTGGTATTGGTATTATTTCATAACGATTTGCGCATAGAGGACAATGAGACGTTAGTCAAAGCGGCGACATTGGCTGAAAGCAACCAAGGGAGTCTGATGCTCATCTATGCTGATTTTTTGGCTGATAGCCTTGAATCGAAAGATAGCAGTCAAGCTTACCACTTTAATGAGATGGGCGCTGTTCGTCAGCAATTTTTATCTGAGAGCTTGGCTGATTTGGATCAATCGCTTCAGCGCCTTGGTAATCGATTGCTGTATCTGTCGCCAAGCTGTTTATCAAAAAGTCATTTGTCGTCAGATAATGTAGAGTCTGCCTCAAGCCCCTTTACTCAGTTATGCCAGCTCATTGAGCAGCAAAAAGTCACCGATATCTGTGTCAGCCACACGGCAGATTATAATCAAAATAAAGGCTATGTTGCCTTGCAGAGCAAATATCCGCAGATAATATGGCACAGTCAATCAACCCATACGCTATTTGCTGATTTACCGACACAAGACCTGCCGAAAAGCTTTACGCAGTTTCGCAAAAAGGTAGAAGCAAGCCATGATTTATTGAATGCGGACTATGAGGTGGCTGTTTCTCCTATGCCAAAGTCGCTGCCGCCAATGCCTGATGCGTTGATAGGACGTAGTAACTACCTTTTTAAAGCGCTACCATTTGATGAGCAAGCACAGCAAGCACATAGTTTTAAAGGTGGTGAAGCAAATGCAATGATTCATTTAACTCACTATTTTGATTCTGCTGCGCCGCGCACGTATAAAACCACACGTAATGCGCTGGATGACTGGACGCATTCCACTAAATTCTCGCCTTGGCTGGCAAATGGTTGCTTGTCTATCAATATATTGTTGAACCGCTTACGTCATTATGAGCGTGAGGTTATCGCCAATGAGTCAACGTATTGGATTTGGTTTGAGCTGCTGTGGCGCGAGTATTTTTATTGGTATGCGATTGAACATGGAAGAAACTTATTTTTGTTTAAGGGAATTGGTCATCAGTTACCAGCCACTCGTTTCGATGATCAGCGTTTGCAGCAATGGCAGAATGGCACCACGCCATATCCTATCGTCAATGCCTGCATGAATCAGCTTAAGCAAACAGGGTATATGTCCAATCGAGGCAGACAAATCGTTGCTAGCTGCTTTATTCATGAGTTGGGTTTAGACTGGCGTTATGGTGCAACCTATTTTGAACAGCATCTTATCGACTATGATGTCGCGAGTAATTGGGGGAATTGGCAGTACTTAGCTAGTGTCGGCGCTGACCCAAGAGGATGTCGGCAATTTAATCTCAACAAACAAACTCAGCAATACGATTCAAATGGTGATTTTGTTCGTCAGTGGCAAGGGGTGGTAGGGCAAAGCGGTTAATTAATATATGTTGAAATTACTGGTTAAAAATTTATATGTTAGAAATATCAACAGACTAAATACAAGATAGGTATGAACGATGAAAAAACCAAGCCCTTATCTAACCTTTGCAGGTGCTATTCCGTTTGTCGCCTGTGCACTTTTACTTGCTATAAACATTGATAGTTTGCCCTACTTAGGGGCAACAACTGATGTATTGAGTATTTATGGTCTGGTGATTGCCTCTTTTATGGCTGGTGCGCAATGGGGCAACCATTTGAGCTTAGCTGATGATAATAGATGGGCGATTATATTGCCCTTAGTGAGTAATATGATCGCGATAGGCCTATGGTTAGGGTTTTTAATGTTATCAGCCATCGGTTTTATTTGGTTGTTAATTCTTGGATTTGCCAGTATGTTAATTATTGATTACGGTCTCAATCGAGCGTGCATTATTACGCAAGACTATTTCAAAGTGAGAACCTATGTCACAGCCATAGTGGTTGCGTCCTTAATCATGACCGCTGTGCAGTTATGAATGGTACTGGCTAGGGCTTGTCCTCAATTCAACCGATTGTTATCTAAATGGGCTAAAAATAGCTAAATTTTGCCAAACATCGTCAAATAGCTTATCAATATCTCGATATTATTTTCGCTACTTTCCTTGTTTGACGGCAATTTATCTCATTTTTATCACCGTTTTTAAAATGAGGACACGCCCTAATACTGATAATTTGCTTTCTTCGTTTTTATATCAAGTCAGAAGTTAAAATCGGTAAGTGTTTGCAGTCATGATATTTTGATAGATACATTGCAAGTTTTATAACATTTATTTAATATGAATTTTATAGAACTGACTTTATTTATATTCTTCTAAGAAGACCACCATGCAATCTATCAATTTACCTAGTAAGCCGCCCAGTTCTCCGCATCCTATTCTTAATTTGAGCTTTCGAATATTTTTTAGTGCTGCTGCGCTATTTGCAGTGGTAACGATGCTGCTATGGGCTTTTGTATTTACTGGTCACACGGATATCGACGCACAGGTATTGAGCCCGTTGTACTGGCATGGCCATGAGATGGTTTACGGTTATGCATTGGCAGTGGTCGCAGGGTTTTTGCTAACAGCGGTAAAGACATGGACAGGAGTAATGATGCCACATGGTTATAAGCTGCTGGCTATATTTGGCTGTTGGCTGCTAGCACGTTTGAGCTGGGCAGGTTTTGGGCTTGGTATGACGGTTGCGGGTAGCAGTATATGGTTGTTATATGTCGCCGCAATATTTGACTTATTATTCATCGCCTCGATGGCATTTTTGATATGTCGAGCAGTATTACAGGTCAAGCAGTATAAGCAAATGGGTATCTTAGCGAAACTGGCGTTATTGACCGTTGGCAACGGAATCTGCTACTGGGGTATTATCAATGCCGATATGAGTATGACTAAGATAGGGCTTTATCTAGGGTTTTACTTGATCATTGGCTTGATATTAACCATTGGTCGCCGCGTGGTGCCATTCTTTATCGAACGTGGTCTTAGTGTTGGAACGACGGAGGTCATCAAGTTGCGCAATAGTAAAATACAGGATGTTGCGAGCTTATTGTTTTTCTTAGCCTTTTTTATTAGTGACTTGTTTTATCCTAATAAGTATCTGCTGACTATTACGGCACTTGGCGTAGCAGTGGTTAATGTCATCCGTTTGGTAGGCTGGTATCATCGCGGTATTTGGCAAAAGCCATTACTTTGGTCATTATATGTTGCATTTTTGGGCATGTGTTTGAGTTTTCTACTGTATGCGCTGCAACCGTGGTTGGGCTATACTCATAGTATTGCGATGCATGGACTTGCGATTGCAGGTGTTGGTATGATGACGTTGGCAATGATGACGCGAGTATCTCTTGGTCATACTGGTCGTAGCATTCATCAGCCGCCCAAAATGGTAAGCTTCATGTATGGTTTGATGGTATTAGTATTTGTCAGTCGAGTACTGTTACCATTAGCTGATATGAGCCACTACCTATTATGGATTATGATTGCTCAAGGCGCTTGGATTGCTTGTTTTGTGCTATTTTGCATCAGTTATTTACCGATGCTGGCACGTCCTAGACCTGATGGTCTGTTTGGTTAGAGCGATCTAATGATGCCATTGTCAAAAGATGAATTACTTTGACCAAATTGATTGGCTTAAAAAAATTATACGAAGAAAAAGGAGCGCAAATGAATGCGACTGACCAATTATAGTGACTACGCGCTACGCTCATTGATTTATTTGGCAGTGAGACCAGAGCCGCCATTACTCGCAAATATCAGTGATATTTCTGATAGTTACGGCATTTCTAAAAGTCATTTGACCAAGATTATTCATCAGTTGGGTCAGCTTGGTTATATAGAAAGTGTGCGTGGGAAAAATGGCGGTATACGTTTGGCTCGTGCGCCAAAAGATATCAATTTGGGTGTATTAATCAAACAAATGGAGCCGGACTTTGATTTGGTCGAGTGCTTTGCGACACCCACGAATGCTAAGAGCAGTGATGGTCGACAGACTGGTTCGACAGGTTTGCCTATTACGCTGATTGATGAAACGACAGTTAATGCTAAGGGCTGTGTTATTAGCCCAGCATGCCAACTAAAAAATGTGTTTTTTGAAGCATTGACAGCATTTATTAATGTCCTTGAGCGCTATACCTTGGCAGATATCCTCAACAACGAAGATGAACTGGCATCTTTATTGTTTCGTTAATGGTTTTGATGTTGATGGATTCATTTTAAAAAAGGGAGTGACCATCTTGGCCACTCCCTTTTTTATGCTTTTAATGCGAGATTATACGGTCAATTAAGATTTTTCTAATTTTGGACGGGCTTTATCAATGGCTTTTAATAATGCTTTCTCAAACTCGCCTTCCTTGAATTGAACGAGGTAAGAGTGTGCGGCGCAGAAATTACGCACATCGCGCCATTCATGTGCCAGATTGCTTGCCCAATCGCAATATTTCTTGCCTGCATCAGGTTCGTTTTTCAGCGCTTTTTTGGTCGTTGGATGCAGTATCAGTTCAGGCAATATCGCCTCTAATAACTTCATCGGTGGGCTCATAAAGGTATCATCGACGTGCAAGCTTTGACTGGCAGGATGATAGGCTAACAGTGAGCCTGCATGAATCATCTCATTGGGTGAGATATAGTAGATGCCTTGTGACATTGAGAACTTAAGCTCAGGGTAACGCTTAGCGACTGCCTCGCTTTCAACCAAGTCATCTGCCCATTTTACTTCAGGTATTTTTTTATGGTGGCGGCTACTGCCATAGAATGTTGCTTGTGGGAAGTCTTTTGCCATTTGGGCACAGTGTACCGTATGGAACGGGTGAACATTGAGGATGGCTTCGACATCCTGACCATTATTAGTCAGTGCCATCACTTCGTCTCGAATATCACCTGTTAAGGCGTAACTGTCCAAAAAGATAAAGCGCCCTGAAGATAGCTTGACCAGCGAGCACTGGGTGCCAATGTTTAGAACACCGCCAATGCGAAAATCTCCGCGTATATTCCAAAATCCTGCGCCTAAATCATGCATTTTATCGGTCATTTAAATTATTCCTTAATATTTTTTTGCTTGAGTTCTTAAATCCTTAAACATTTTCAATGTCCTAGATTTTTTAATGACGAATACTATTTATTAGATTACACCTTAAGAGTATGGTGAGTCATGTACCTAAAGTCTGTTATAAAAAAGATGTCGATTGTTATAGTCAACGTATGAGCATAAAGTCTAATGCAAACTTATACTCATCGATGAGCATTGTCATTCACAGCTTATAATTTATAGATTATTATTTAATGAATCTGTATAATACTTCTTACTATTTTATTTATGTTTGAAGGTTGAGTGATGAGATTTTTTGATAAAATGAGCGCATCAGCGGTTATTGCAACGATGTTATTAGCAGGTTGCTCAAGCCTAAACACTGATAACAGCGCAACCAAAACGGATACTATCCAACTTGCTCAAACAGCACCAATCCCGCAAGTGGATTTTCGCTTTAGCGCTGCTGAGAATGTTGATCTTGCCAACCAAAACAAACTTTCTTGGCGTGTGTTTTATGACAAACCCTCTACAGGTGCAGATGCTACTTGGTTTGATGCCGTAAAACATGGTGACCTAGCCACGGTCACATACATGGTCAATAATGGTCAAGACTTAGAAGTTAAGGATACAGGTAGCCTTAATCAAACGGCATTAGGCTGGGCTGCCTTTATCGGCTATGAAGATATGGTCGATTACTTAGTCAATAAAGGCGCTGATATCTATGCTAAAGATGACGGTGATGTATATAACGTCATGAAATCTGCTGTGCTGGGAAAAAATACCAATATTGTCAAAAAAGTACATATGTTATTGAATGACAAAGCGCCTGTAGATTTAAATGATCAGACGGTAGAGAGTGATGGCGAAACCTTGATTATGGTTGCTGCCAGCAATGATCGCCTTGAGACTGTCAAGTACTTATTGGCGCAAGGTGCCAATCCAAATCTAGTGGCAACGACCAAAGACAAAAAAATGGGCTCGTATAATCAAGGTGCCTATTCATATGCGTGTTCGCGAGATTTGGTTGATATGCAAAAGCTATTGGCCGCCAATGGTGCTGTGAATCATCGCACTGGCAAAGCCAGCTGTGAATAATGGCGTTAATGACTTTATAAAAAAGGCTGCCATTTTGGTAGCCTTTTTCTATACTAAGCGCTCATAAGTCAGACGTTTATCAGTGGATTGTTTATAAACGTTTACTTTATGAGCAGTTTTTATAGTCGTAAGCCGATATACGAGGATTGTTGCCATAATTGTCGTTACGACATAAAAACTTATCGAAGCGGGTATCGCCATTTACGTAGCGATGCATCCAAGCAATACTTGGTTTGCTCAGTAATATCTCATTAAAACGATAACTGGGACAAAAATGGCTACCATTCTTTATCTCAATCTTCATTTTTGCGCCCGTAGCCTTATCATAAAAAGGACTGCTGTATTTTTTATTTGAGGCAATGCGGTCATTCTGGCAAGTAATGAATAGAGCGGGCGTGTCCATTTCGCCGTAGTCTTTATCATGATAGGGCGTTTGCGGAACAATGGCTCGAACCGTCTTACGTTTTGTCGCTAGCTGGAGCGCACCGCCGCCGCCCATTGACCAGCCAATAGCACCCAAGCGCGTACTATCTATCTGAGCACCCACCGTATTGTCACTAAGAATATAATCAAGCGCAGCATTCAACTGAGTCGCACGGCTATCTGGGTCATCATAAATAGAGTTAGTATCGATGGTAATAACCACAAACCCCCAAGATGCCAAACGCGGCCCCCACCATTTAATAGAAGATTCGTAGGACACATAGCCGGGTATCACAGCGATTCCGCCTAACAGGCCACAGCCGCCTGCGTTGGTTGGATAATGAATGGTTCCGCCACCGAAGCCATTGGCTAACTGACGAGAAACGGGTTTTTTAGCTACCGAAAAAGCTCCCTTATCACGCGTATCTGACAGGTTAGCCGCCGTAATAATACTATCAGCGATACAGTTTGACGGCGAGGTTGATGTTGATATTGGTGATGTTACTGTAACCGATGATGCTATCGGGGTTGATAATATTTTGGTCGGTTGCTCTTTAATTGTGAGCTTATGAATTGCGGCTACTTCGCCCAACGTAACTGCCGACACATTTATAGAAAAAATTAGGGCACCTATAGCGACAATCAATTGCGAATAAAAAGGGTGTTTGGGCATGATAAGGAGTCTGTTATAGGTGAGTTGGATTTCGCGGCAGGTTATATTTTGTTGGTATAAGTTTTTGTGGATCGCATTTATATATAATAGGTCAAAATAATAGTAGACAGTAATCTGCTTGCTGTCAAAAATATACGTCACCTACGCAGTATGTAAAGCAGCAATTTTTAGTGTTCAAGCAGCACAATAAGCCAGCTGGCTAGCACTATTAATGTTGTTAAAATAATATGATTGGTCAAGTATAAATAAGGCAATATCGATAACACACTGAAACCAGAGTCTGGTATTTGGTATGCTAAAATCATATATGACGCATATCTCTAGCATCAGCCATTATTTTTTGTCATTATTTCAGCTATTATCGTCCTACTTCTATCACTCACGCCAGATAATCCGCGTCCAATATAGCCTGTATCCCTGTGAAAAATACCATCAGTAAATCCCAAAATAATATGCCACAACCTCTATCTACACCAATCAATTCGACATCGTGGGTATTAAAACTCACTATCGGCTTGATTGGGATGTTTGCTTTTTTGCAAGTGTATTCTATTCAGGCCATTTTGCCCGTATTGATGGTGGATCTATCAGCAACAGAGGTGCAAGCTGGCATGATCGTCGGTGCAACGGTGATGGCGATTGCTATTATGTCGCCATTTTTGGGCATGCTGTCTGACGCTGTGGGGCGTAAATCCTTTATCGTTGGCGCTTTATTGTTTTTAGCGATACCCACCGCTTTAATTGCCCAAAGTCCCAGTATTGGTTGGATGGGCATGTGGCGGTTTATGCAAGGGTTGTCTGTACCGGGCATTACAGTGGTGACGATTGCTTATATCGGTGAAGAGTTTGAGGGACGTGCTGTCACAGAATTGATGTCGTTCTATGTCTCAGGCTCGGTACTTGGCGGCTTTATGGGGCGATTTTTGCTTGGGCACTTGCACGAGCTTATCGGCTGGCGTGCTGGCTATTATGTGATGGCAGCGATGACCCTTATCGGTGCGCTGTGGGTCGGCAAGATGCTGCCATCGTCACAGCAGTTTGTGGCCAATCCGAATTTTCGTTCCGCGATGCAGACGCTCGGTGAGCATTTAACCAATCGTTATGTGGTGACGGCTTGTCTGTTAGGGGCGTGTGTCTTATTTTCACTCGTGGGTTGTTTTACCTTCATCAATCTACATCTTGCTAAGACGCCATATGAGTTGAGTACCGGTGCGCTCGCCAATATCTTTGCCGTTTATTTGATAGGCGTTATCATTACGCCATTATCGACGACATTATTACGTCGCTTTGGTTCAGCCCGCACAGTGCGTGTGGCTGTTTGCGTTTCTATGATTGGGGTGCTATTAACACTGGTAACGCCGTTATGGGGCATTATTACTGGTCTTGCGATTATGTCCTCAGGCGTCTTTATTACCCAAGCTGCCACCATTAGTTATATCGCCGTCAATGTTAAAAAAGGGCGCTCATTGGCGTCTGGTTTATATTATATGGGTTATTATGCTGGCGGTACGATGGGCGCGTGGTTATGCGGCATGGCTTATGCGCGTGGGCAGTGGTCGCTCACAGTATGGTTGCTCTTATTTGTACAGATTTTGGCATTACTGGTTGCCAGTTTTGGTATGATTAAAACAAAATCACGCGTGGTTTGATGGCCGTTTTTGAGCAATATTCATCAAGCTATTGCAGCTTAGGACGCTTACGTAAGGTCGCTTTACATAGCGTCGATTTTTTCTTACTATCGATATAGTATGCTCAATACGCCATCAATTATCCATGATTCACCCGCATAATAACTTATCCGCATGACCAACAAGGACGTCACATATATGTCAAATATTTACCACAGCGCACCTTCTGCTTACGATTATCCCTTATTAATTAAACAGCTGCTAAACCGTGCCAAAACGGTGTCGCTAGAGCAAGAAATCGTTTATGCTGACAAAAAACGCCTTACGTATAAAGATTTGTTCAACCGTATCAATCGCTTGGCCAACGTCTTAGCAGGTTTGAATCTGGATGCAGGTGATATAGTGGCAGTGATGGATTGGGATAGCCATCGTTATCTTGAGTCGTATTTTGCGGTGCCGATGTCAGAGTATATTTTGCAAACCGTCAATATCCGCTTGTCGCCAGAAAAAATTCTTTATACCATCAATCACGCTAAACCAAAGGTGTTATTGCTCAATTCTGAGTTTGCGCCATTGGTCAAAAACTATCAGTTTGAAAACTCTAGTATTGAGCACATTATTTGGCTAGATGATGATGGTGTGACATCCGAAGGAGTCTTCGGTGGTAACCAAAACCGCGTAGTAGGTGAGTATGAAGCGTTATTACAAGCTGCTGATAGTGAGTTTGACTTCCCAGATTTTGATGAAAACACCATTGCCTCGACTTTCTATACCTCAGGCACGACGGGCGATCCAAAAGGCGTGTTCTTTAGCCACCGTCAGTTAGTATTGCATACCCTCACCGAAGCGGCGACATTAGGTATGCTGCCCGACAAGCAAGGCGTCAGTTACGGTGATGTTTATATGCCGATGACGCCGATGTTCCACGTTCATGCGTGGGGCTTTCCATTTACCGCGACCATGGCTGGTTTGAAGCAAGTGTATCCGGGACGCTATGCACCAGATGTATTGATGGACTTGATTATTAATGAAAAAGTCAGTATCACCCATTGTGTCCCAACGATTTTGCAAATGGTGCTCAAAGAAGCACAAGATCGTGGTGCCAGCTTCAATGGTTTAAAAATGATCATCGGTGGTTCAAGATTGACTGAAGGTCTGGCAAAAACAGCCATGGAACAAGGTATCGAAGTATATACCGGTTATGGTATGTCAGAGACGGCCCCACTTATTAGCTTGACAGAATTTAGCTTAAATGAGCCTGCGATGACAGA
Organism: Psychrobacter muriicola 2pS; assembly: GCF_904846535.1. Lineage (NCBI taxonomy): Bacteria > Pseudomonadati > Pseudomonadota > Gammaproteobacteria > Moraxellales > Moraxellaceae > Psychrobacter > Psychrobacter muriicola. The sequence continues at coordinate 138,213 of NZ_CAJHBC010000003.1, read as the reverse complement.
GGATGAAGACATTGCCCGACGCTGTATGACTGGTAAGCCCGTACTGATGGTTAACGCTCAAATATGGAGTACCAATAATGAGTCGGTTGGTACTGGTCAAAACAATACTGGCGAGCTGGTATTACGGGCCCCTTGGCTAACGCAAAGCTACCTAAAAAATGACGATGCTGGCAAAGAGCTTTGGGAAAATGGTTATATGCACACCCAAGATATCGCCTATATACGCCCTGATGGCTATATTAAAATCACTGATCGCTTAAAAGACGTTATTAAGTCAGGCGGCGAGTGGATTTCATCGCTAGAGATTGAGACGATTTTGTCGTTACATCCAGCGGTCGCTGACGTATCTGTGATCGGGGTACGTGATAAACAGTGGGGTGAGCGTCCATTGGCCTTGATTGTGTTAAAGTCTGATGCTCAAGACACGAGCGTTGATGACATCAAAGCCATTGCCGAGAAAGCCGTAGAGCGGGGTATTATCCCGAAATATGGTGTGCCAAGTCAGTTTAAGTTTGTCGATGAGTTGCCAAAAACTTCTGTTGGTAAACATGACAAAAAAGTGATGCGTGAGATGTATGCTGATCAAACTGAGGTGTAGCTTTACCTCTCTTATTTGCTAAAGTTATCAGCTGTTAAGCCAATCTAATGTTAATCATAACAAAATAGATTGAGCGCTTAATAGTTGACCTTTATTGTTAGCTCTGCTACATTTTAAACCGATACCTACTAAATCGATACGTAGTGTATCGGTTTTTCAATTCTGGTAGGGATAGTCAGACTTATATTATGATAGTGTTCCATAAGAGCTTCTATTATAAAATCACATTTTATAAAATCTTATTGCATTACCCATCGTTTACGCTAAGGACAGCCATTATGAACGAGCAAGCCAATCATCAAGACAGCAATCAAGCTGGGGATCATAATAATAATCACAGCCTCAATCCATTCTCTAGCCAAAACTCCCAAGCGGCACTTGATACCAACCCAACCTTTGCAGATATATATCAGTCTTCCATCGATAACCGAGAGCAATTTTGGGCTGAGCAAGCCAAGCGTATCTATTGGCATAAAGAGCCTGAGCAAATCCTTGATGACAGCAATCTACCTTTTGCCAAATGGTATGTTGGCGGCGAGACCAATCTTTGTTATAACTGTGTGGATCGCCATCTTGCAGAGCGCGCAGAGCAGGATGCTTTTATCTGGCTATCCTCTGAGATTAACCAAGAGTTAATAGAAACCTTTCCTGCAGTCGTCGATGCGTTTAAAGATTTGGGCAATAACGTTGAGCTTTATACGGACTATACCAAGCGTCGCCTGACCTATAATGATCTCTATAAAGAAGTCAATTACTTTGCTGATGTGCTACAGCGTCATGGTATTGGCAAGGGTGATCGCGTCGTCATTTATATGCCGATGATATTGGAAGCCGCTTATGCGATGTTGGCTTGCGCTCGTATTGGTGCCGTACATTCAGTGGTATTTGGTGGTTTTGCTGCGCATAACTTAGCCATTCGTATGGATGATGCCGAAGCAAAAATGGTCATCACGGTGGATGCAGGTCTGCGTGGCGGTAAAGTTATTAATTATAAAAATCTTGTCAATCAAGGAGTCGAGCAAGCAACGATTAAGCCCGAACATGTATTGGTCGTCAATCGCGGTATTTTACCGTTTGTGCCAAAAAGTATTGATATCGATTATGCGACCCAGCGTCGTATCAGCTGTGAAGCCAATGCGATTGTCGAGCCTGTTTGGCTCGAGTCAAATACCCCATCGTATCTTCTTTATACCTCAGGCACTACGGGTACGCCAAAAGGTGTGCAACGTGATACAGGTGGTCATGCGGTCGCGCTAACGACGTCGATGGACTATATCTACGATGGCAAGGCGGGCGAGACGTTTTGGGCGATATCAGATATCGGCTGGGCAGTGGGACACTCTTATACTATTTACGCGCCATTACTAGCTGGGATGACGAGTGTGATGTACGAAGGTTTGCCACATCGTCCGAACCCCGGTATTTGGTGGCGAATTGTTGAAGCAAACAAGGTCAATATCTTATTCACGGCACCGACGGGTGTCCGTATGCTGAAAAAACAAGATGAGACATGGATGACACGCTATGATGTTTCCAGCGTAAAATCCTTCTTTTTGGCAGGTGAACCACTGGATGAATCGACAGCCCATTGGCTGACTAAGCATTTAGGTGTGCCAATTTTAGACCATTATTGGCAAACAGAATCTGGCTGGCCCATCCTAAGTAACACGCCCAAATTTAATCATAAACCGCATAAACAAGGATCACCCGGTTACCCCATGTATGGTTATGATGCCCATGTCATCAATGAAGAAACAGGCGAACCTTGTAAAGCTGGCGAAAAAGGACTGCTCGCGATTCGTGCACCATTGCCGCCCGGTTGTCTGACCACGGTATGGCGTAATGATGACCGCTTTGTCAGTAGCTATTTTGGTCTGTTTGATGGCAAGCAATACTCAACCTCAGATTATGCAGTAACTGACGAGGAGGGTTATTTTTATATTTTAGGACGCACTGATGATGTGATTAACGTTGCTGGTCATCGTATTGGCACGCAAGAAATTGAAGAGGCAATTAGCACGCATCCAGAGATGGCAGAATGTGCGGTTGTGGGTATTCAAGACGAATTAAAAGGAGAGCTGCCCATCGCCTTTTGCGTACTGAGAGATCATGAGCAAGTGGCAACGACCGAAAATCGCTTCCGCATAGAGCAGCAAGTCATTGGTGCTGTGGTCAAGTCCCTTGGTGGTATCGCAAGGCCAGCGGCAATTTATTTCCCGCAAGCACTACCAAAGACGCGTTCTGGCAAAATCTTACGTCGAGCCATTCGTGCTTTAGCAGAAGGCAAGGAAACAGGAGATATGTCAACGCTTGATAATCCAACAGCGATTGACGCGATTAAACAGTCTATGAAAGATTATTAAGTAAACTTTATAGTCGTGTTGATTTTAAAAAGCTCATGAATGCTCATGGGCTTTTTTTATTGTTGTTAATGATCTGCGGATAGTGATAGATAAATCGGACGGTAAATTTAACTTTGTTAAAAGAATGATAAAGGGCTTGACCCTAAAATTGTTTTATTGTTATAGTCAATAATGATACGAAATAAATCATTTTAAAATTATATTTGATTGATAAAAACTTATTGTTTTTTATCTCTTTTTTGAATACCAAGACTACCGCTAAAGGGTAATCTCGCAAACAAGATAAGGATATCTTATGCACCACGTCAAGCAGCTCATTAATGGTCAATTTGTTGATTCTAATACCAGCGAATGGATTGATATCACCGATCCCGCCACCCAAGAAGTTATTGCCAAAGTCCCACAAACCACCGACGATGAAATCAATCAAGCTGTTGCAGCGGCTCAAGCAGCGTTTCAAACATGGCGAAAAACACCAATTACCACACGTGCGCGCATCTTTTTAAAGTATCAAGCATTGATACGCGAGCATATGGATGAGCTGGCAGAAATCTTAACAGCAGAGCAGGGCAAAACGATTGCTGATGCTCGCGGTGATGTATTCCGTGGTTTAGAGGTGGTAGAGCACGCAGCTAGCATTGCCAATCTGCAAATTGGCGACTTCGTTGAAAATGTCGCCTCAGGCGTCGATACCTATAGTATTTGGCAACCACTAGGCGTTTGTGCTGGTATCACTCCATTTAACTTCCCAGCGATGATACCGCTATGGATGTTCCCAATGGCGATTGCGACGGGTAATACCTTTATTCTAAAACCTTCTGAGCAAGACCCGATGGTGACCATGCGTCTGGTGGAACTTGCGATTGAAGCGGGTGTACCTGAAGGTGTACTCAATGTGGTGCATGGTGGCAAAGCAACCGTCGATGCAATTTGTGACCATCCAGATATTAAAGCGGTTTCTTTTGTCGGTTCGACCAACGTCGGTAAGCATGTCTACGAGCGTGCCAGCAAATCCGGCAAGCGCGCCCAATGTATGATGGGCGCGAAAAACCATGGCGTTATCTTACCTGATGCCAATAAAGAGCAAACCCTTAATCAGCTAGCAGGTGCGGCATTTGGAGCAGCGGGTCAACGCTGTATGGCATTGTCAGTTGTGGTACTAGTGGGCGCTGCTGGTGAGTGGATTGATGATATCAAAGCCAAAGCAGAAGGCTTAATCGTCTCAGCTGGTAAGCATGATAAAGACTTAGGTCCACTGATTTCTCCTGCGGCAAAAGCCCGTGTTGAGCATTTAATTGGTACTGGTGTAGAAGAAGGGGCCAGTTTGCTTCTTGATGGTCGCGGTATTACGGTTGAAGGCTATGAAAAGGGTAACTTCGTAGGACCGACTATCTTTGATAATGTCACTGCAGATATGCAAATTTATAAAGAAGAAATCTTTGGGCCAGTACTTTGTATCATGCGCGCCAATAGCTTAGATGAAGCGATTGAGCTGCTTAATGCCAATCCACATGGTAATGGCACGGCAATCTTTACCCAGTCAGGCGCTGCTGCACATAAATTCCAACAAGATATTCAGGTTGGTCAAATCGGTATTAACTTGCCAATTCCTGTGCCACTACCTATGTTCTCATTCTCAGGCTCACGTGCCAGTAAGCTTGGCGATCTCGGTCCTTATGGTAAGCAAGCCGTGCAGTTTTATACGCAAACAAAAACGGTCACTGCACGTTGGTTTGATGATGAAGCGAGCCGCGGCGTCAATACGACTATTTCAATTTAATCGTCAATCCACTATATTTTCGGTCTAATGTCAATCTTACTCAACATATTTTTTGCTAGAAAAGTATGATTTTATAATTGTCATTATGCCGCTGTTATACTGTATAAAATACACGGTATAAATAATATTAAACTGATGGCTTATTAATTTCTCTCCACCATATTTGCTTTGCATGCACAAGGATGACCCTATGGATTTTTCATTGACCGAAGACCAAATCGCCTTTCGCCAAACTGCTCGTCAGTTTGCGCAAAAAGAGCTAAAGCCAAACGCGGCTGAATGGGATCGAACCTCGCATTTCCCAGTCGATGTGATTAAGAAATCAGGCGAGCTTGGCTTTTTAGGACTGTATACCAATCCCGACTATGATGGCCTAGGGCTACCACGCTTAGACTCTGCGATGGTGTTTGAGGAGCTAGCATGGGGTGATACGGCTGTAGCTGCTTATATGAGTATTCATAATATGGCTGGCTGGATGATTGGTGAATATGGCAGCGATGCGTTGTGTAAAAAATATTTGCCTAACATGGTCAGTGGTGAATGGCTTGGCAGCTATTGTTTAACTGAGCCGAATGCCGGTTCTGACGCCGCCTCATTACGTACCAAAGCCGATAAGCAAGGCGATTATTACGTACTCAATGGAGAGAAAATCTTTATCTCAGGTGCAGGCTCAACCGACGTATTAGTAGTGATGGCGCGTACTGGTGGTGCAGGACCAAAGGGCGTATCAGCGTTTGTTGTAGATGCCAATAGTGCTGGTATCGAATATGGAAAAAATGAGCATAAGATGGGCTGGAAAGCGCAGCCAACACGGACAATTAGCTTTAAAGATGTCAAAGTCCCAGCAGAAAACCTGATAGGTGAGGAAGGCCAAGGCTTTCGTATCGCTATGAAGGGTTTAGATGGCGGTCGTATCAATATCGGTATCTGTGCAGTTGGTACGGCGCAGTCAGCACTGGAGACAGCCACCAATTATGTGCAAGAGCGCAGCCAATTTGGGAGTCCGATTGCTAGTTTACAGTCGGTACAATTTAAGCTTGCAGATATGCTGACTCAAACCATCACTGCACGGCAAATGCTATATTTAGCGGCCAGTAAAGTCGATAACAATGACTCGCAAGCGTCTACTTATTGTGCGATGGCAAAGCGTTTGTCGACTGATCTTTGTTTCGATGTTGCCAATGAAGCCTTACAGCTGCATGGCGGTTATGGTTATCTAAATGAATATCCGCTTGAGCGCCATGTGCGAGATTTGCGTGTCCATCAGATTTTAGAAGGCACCAATGAAATCATGCGAGTGATTGTCTCGCGTCAGCTATTGCAAGATGATGCGTTGAGTCAGTTACGTTAATCACTTTATATGAATGAATAACCTGCCTATTCAACTCTATGAATAAAGCGATTTTATAAAAAGTTTATAACAAGGATGTTCTATGAAGGATTATACCAACTTAAACCTATCGATTGACGGTCATACTGCTACCGTAACATTGAATAACCCACCAGCCCATACGTGGACGATGGACAGTCTACCAGCGCTTAAGCAACTGGTTACTGACCTTAATGCCAATGATGATGTTTATGCCTTAATCATTCATGGCGATGGTGAGAAGTTTTTTTCGGCAGGTGCAGATTTAAATAACTTCTCTGATGGTGATAAAGGTCGTGCGATTAGTATGGCAATAGCGTTTGGTGAAGCATTTGAAGCGCTATCAGCGTATCGTGGAGTCAGTATCGCGGTCATCAACGGCTATGCGATGGGCGGCGGGCTTGAGTGTGCGCTGGCGTGTGATATTCGTATTGCAGAAGTGCATGCGCAAATGGCATTGCCTGAGACCGGTGTGGGACTGTTACCGTGTGCGGGTGGTACGCAAAATCTAACAGCTTTAGTCGGTGAAGGCTGGGCAAAGCGTATGATATTGTGCGGTGAGCGCGTCGATGCAGAGACAGCCTTGCGTATTGGTTTGGTGGAAGAAGTCGCCGCTAAAGGAGAGGGTTTGCAAGCGGCACAGTTACTTGCGCAAAAAGTCGCTAAGCAATCACCCGTTGCCGTCACTTACTCTAAACAGCTTATCCAAGCGGCAAGAAATACCCCACCTGCACAAAACCTTATTCATGAGCGCGAAGCTTTTGTTAAGTTATTCGATACCAAAGATCAGCGTGAAGGCGTACAAGCCTTCTTAGAAAAGCGTAAACCTAATTGGCAAAATAAATAGGCCAAATTGAATATGACTTTATTCTAATATTTTCCCTTTTAATTTTTGTAGGCCACTTTTATGACAGCAGCTATCACAGCGACGGATGATATTAATAATCAAAAAGCCGTAGAAAAAACCGCACAAGAAGCACCAGTATTGTTCAGTACTGAGCCGACAGATTGTGGTCATCTCATTGGAATAATGACGTTAAATACCCCAAAATCTCTTAATGCGCTCAGCGTTGAGATGTGTCAACTATTATCACAACAGCTAGAGCAGTGGCAGAGTGATAATCAGATAGTGGCTTTGGTGTTACAAGGAGCAGGTGACAAGGCATTTTGTGCGGGTGGTGATATTCGTAAGCTCTATGACAGCATGTCTAGCGATGCACCGTTACCGAACCCTTATGCGACAGAGTTTTTTGGTCATGAATATCGTCTGTATCGGCAGATGCACTTTTATCCAAAGCCATTAATACTTTGGGGTGACGGCATTATCATGGGTGGCGGCATGGGGCTGATGGCAGGTTGCAGTCATCGCTTAGTCACCGAGCGCACTCGCTTTGCTATGCCAGAAGTGACTATTGGATTGTTCCCTGATGCCTCTGGCAGTTGGTTTTTGCAGCGTATGCCAGCGAAGACAGGTTTGTTTTTAGGGTTAACGGGGGCGATGTGCAATGGCAATGATGCGATATTGGCCAATCTTGCAGAATATGCCGTCACCAGTAGTGACTATGGTGCCATCATACAAAGTTTAAAACAGAGCGATTGGCAAGTGTCAGCTAGTAGTACGGACAAATGCGATGACAATAGTGCCCATAGTATCGTTAGCCATGCACTGGCTGCGCAACCAGTAGCTGAACTGCCGGCGAGTAAATTGGCAACCTATTGGCAACCTATTCAGCAGTTGATGAACAGCGGCGGATTGGGTGATATCGATGTGTTATTACAAAATGATGCGGCACTTGAAAAATTAAATGTGGAGTTTGCTAATGACAGTTGGACGCAGCGAGCAGTGGACACTTATCGTCATGGCTGCCCAGTGACCGCTGCTTTAACTTATGCGCTGTATCATAAAGTCACGGATTTATCGCTAGAACAGGTTCTGTATCTAGAAGCCAACGTAGCCGTACATTGTGCAGCCAATCCGGACTTTAAAGAAGGTGTACGTGCGCTGCTTATTGATAAAGATCGCAGTCCACAATGGTCGCGTTCACTAGCAGACTGCCTCAGTAGCGAAGGGCAGGCGTACATACAGCAGCACTTCGTAAATCCTTATGCTAAAGGTGAGCATCCGTTAGGCGATTGGTTGGGTGATGAGGCGTTAGGCAGTCAGCTTGTGCGCTAAAAGTTTTATTTTTGGATTCACTATTAAGGTCTGTGGAATATTTAAATATTAAAAATAATTAAGTTCAAATAGATAACGAAAAACTGTGCGCAGCATGGTCTGCATACATATATGTGTAATTAATAATCAATCATCAAGGAGTGATGAGATGGGTACAAAGGATACAGGTTTAAATAATACTGCGAAGCCAAACATAGCCTTTATAGGTCTTGGTAATATGGGCGCACCAATGGCAGAAAACTTATTAAAGGCAGGTTATGCACTGTCTGTCTATGATTTGTCTGCGGAAGCGACCAAGCGCTTGCAGCAAGCAGGTGCGAGTGTGGCTGATAGTCCTAAAGAGGCTGCAAGCAATGCACAGGTCGTCATTAGTATGTTACCGGCTGGCCAGCATGTTCATTCTGTCTATCTGGGAGATAATGGCTTGCTGGCACAATTACCGAAAGGCACATTAGTCATTGATAGCAGTACTATCGCTGCTGCTGATGCAAGAGTGGTGGCAGAGGCAGCAAGTAAGTTTGGTATAGACTTCTTAGACGCACCAGTCTCCGGTGGTACGGGCGGTGCCATCGCTGGTAGTTTAACGTTTATTGTGGGTGGCAGCGACGATGCCTTTGCCAAAGCCGAGCCAATACTAGCAGTTATGGGCAAAAATATATTCCATGCAGGCGACCACGGTGCCGGACAAGTGGCTAAAATCTGCAATAATATGCTGTTAGGAATTTTGATGGCTGGGACGGCAGAAGCGATTAATTTGGGGGTCAAAAACGGTCTCGACCCAAAAGTGTTGTCAGATATTATGCTACAAAGCTCAGGCCGTAACTGGACATTAGAAGTTTATAATCCTTATCCACAAGTGATGGAAAACGTCCCATCTAGCAATGGCTATAAGGGTGGCTTTATGAGTAAGCTCATGCAAAAAGATCTTAACCTTGCGATGCAAACGGCTAAGGATACGGATGTTGAAACGCCAATGGGTGCTAAAGCGACAGAGTTATATGAAGCACATACGCTAGAAAATGGTGATAAGGACTTTTCTAGTATCATGGCGCGTCACGATAGCTCCGTATTGTCTTAATACTATCTCATATATAAACCAAAAAGGACTGCATTATAATAATAGTGCAGTCCTTTTTGGTTTATATGAAAACATTTAGCTTGGTAGCTCATAGACCAGAGACTGAATGTCTTGCGCTGCTTTTTGTAGTCGTGGTACATGGGCTAATAGATCATCTAAAGACACTCGTATGGTCGGTGCGTGTAGATAAAGCGAAGCAAGGTAGCGTGATTTTCTGTCTCGTATCGGTACTGCGATTGCCACCATCTCAGAAATAAACTCTTCGTTATCGATACCTATACCAGTAGCAGCGATATGATCAAGCTCAGCATTTAATGCCTCAATATCGGTGATCGTATTTTTAGTAAATTTATCCAACGATAAGTTTTGTAGTATCTTGTCGCGGCTTGCGCGCGGTAACTGACTTAAATATAGCTTGCCAGTGGCAGTGCACCACATCGGTGACTTTGCACCCACAGGCAAATAAATCTGAATCGGCAAAGTGGTTTGTGCGCGATTGGTATAGATCATATTCATCTGATACGGGACGCCGATACCGCAAGTTTCTTTCAGGTCATCGACTAGCTTTTGCAAAATCATTTGTCGTTCATTAAAGAACAGTCGCTGTTGCCAAAGCTCAACACCCAAATTGCGTACACGCTTGCCCGGTATGATGCCGCCGCCAATATCGACGGTCACAAACCCTTCATCGAGCAGATTCTGAATCAATCGATGGATGGTTGGCTTAGGAATATCTAGCTCTTGTGACAGCTCAAGTGGCGAGAGAGGCTTAGAAGCATAAGACACCGCTTCGATGATCTCTAACACACGGGTAATTGACGATACTTTAGGCATATGAGTGGCTCAATAAGAATAAAAAGAATACAGCAGGAAATACCACAAGGAGTTACTAAATAATAGTAAATTCGCAGTCTTGCGACACATTTTCCCTAACCTCTAATTTAGCATAATATCAAGCTTAGACAAGAGCTAGTTACTTTATCTGCTGATAGTAACGTCATACGATCTAGAAACATTTATATAACTGTTGTGGATGTCTGAAAAATTTTCTAAAAGCAATAATTACTACACCAACTCACAAAACACAACAAACTGTAGTAATAAGCTATATAACTGTCATTGAGTTAAATAAAGAGGTAGGTCATTATAATTACATATTTTGTAATACCCTTACATGAACATTAAGCTAGCCGATATTCATGTCTACGCTGTTGAGTTACTTTAAGAGCATTGTGTAACAGAAAGTCGAAGTTTTGCTGATTGGTGTAGTAATTATTACAATACCTATGCAATCTTTACATAACGGCAAATAAAAAGCGCTCCTACAGGGGTGACTTTTCCGGCCAAAATTGTTTTAATCTGCTCAACAAAATGATCGATTTAAAAAAAGCTAAATTGTCATTTTTTATGGGCAAGTTATTCCACACTTTAGGAGAGTATTTATGAGACTTATTAAATTAACAGCAATTTCTGCTGCCGTTTTAGCGTCAACTGCTGCACTAGCTGCTGAGCCTGTTATCGTTGTTGATGGTAACGATGCAGTTGTTTATGAAGCTGAGCCAGTTGCTGTTGCGTATGAAGCCGAGCCTGTTGCTTATGCATACGATACTGACGCTGGTATAGTTCGCAACACTGCTGGTGCTATCGTTGGTGGTACTACAGGTTTCTTCAAACAAGTCATTCACCCAGCATCTGTTAGCGCTGAAGTTGGTACACTAGGTTATGGTGCTAACATCGGTTGGTCACTAAACGAGAAAACTGAATTACAAGCTGGTTGGGCTGGTGGTGATGTTTCTGATCTATTCGGCGACATTGATGTAAACGATATTGAATATGATATTAAAGATGCAGACTTTAGTAACCCGTATCTAGGTGTGCAATTACGCCCTACTGGTAACTGGTTCACGATGGGTGCTGGTATCATCGTACCTGACAACGATATCGACGTAACCGCTAATGCAAAAGGCCCTAACTACAGAATCGATAACGTCGATTATAATGCTGCTGATACTGGTACTTTGTCAGGTACTATAGAGCATCGTAACAAGCTAGCACCTTATGGTACTATTGGTTTCCGTCCTAACATCACTAATAACTTCGGTCTGTTTGGCGAGATTGGTGCAGCTTACATGGGTAAAACCAATGCAACTGTTACTTCAAGCAATCCAGATACTGCCGTTGGAGTTACAGAGGTAGGTGGAAACGAAGTTAGAGATCCTAATTTCACAGGTAAAGATGTTGCAGCTATAGCACAAAAAGAATTAGAACGTAAAGACTATCTCGAGTGGATGCCAATTGTTAAAGTTGGTGCAACTTACCGTTTCTAATCTAATCACAGTTTAAGTACTGTTGTTAGAAGAATAGTAAGAAAAAAACGATCCTTTTTTTAGGGTCGTTTTTTTTGTCTGTAAAAAAGCAGTTGTTAGAATAAATAACATGTATAAATGGTCTAGAAAATAACGATGGTTTGTTGCACTGATAACACCGCGATACGGTAATCGGACTTAGCGTCTGCTATGACCATTAAAGGTGATGGCTCTCTAATAATATGAATTAAATCCGCAATAAGGTGGGAATAATCCATTCCTAAACCTTGTGCCAGTTTGTATTGATGAATTTTGATAAAACTTTCTTTTATTTGCCACAGTAACTTAGCGATAATCTCACGCTGAAGCGGTAACAGGGATTGTAAAGCAGCCATTTCATGCTCAGAGTAGAACCGCTGTGCCACATGCCACGCTACAGGGTTGGTTTCTATATCAATACCGATGGGGCGATGACGGCTAATAACTACGGTCACTTTACTGTTTGATGGTGTGTTGATTGTCTGAACAGCGTCTTTGTTAATATCATTATGAGCCTTGATGCCTGTATGGCTAAAGCACACGTAATGTTTGCTACCGATAAGCCGATAGGGGAAATTTGATTCATCCAAAGTATCGCTGAGCTTTAGCTCACCCAGTAATTGTTGTAGCAATAATCGAACGCCTTTACGTTGTAGTTGACGTTGATGCTGCGCTATTTCACGTGTTGATAAAATTACTGGTGGCAGGCAGTAATGCCAATTGAGCTTGTAAAGTTTATGAAAATTCACATGTGATATAGGATTAATTGCTGACCGCAGTGATTTATTCCACAAACTTTGAAAGTTGATAGATAAGCATTCGCTCACTTGCGCAGTGGCGCACCACGTCATAGGGTCGAGCTGGGTATATTGGACATGAGTCAAATTTAAGATAGAGCTTGGCATCATTGATTATGTCTGTTGTATTGGTTCGCTTAGTAACATGCAAAAAGCCCAGCGATATACTATTGCTGGGCTTTCCATTATAAAATATATTGAGCTTTATTGATTGTAATCTGTTTTACTGGTTTTAGTAAGACAATACCGCACGGCGATTTAGTGCGTAATCTTCTTCAGTATTACCAGCCACAGCAGGGCGCTCTTCACCATAGCTGATGACACGGATGTTGTTTACATCGACGCCTTGAGTCGCAAGGTAGTCACGTGCTGCTTGAGCACGGCGTTCACCTAGTGCGAAGTTATATTCACGGCTACCGCGCTCATCAGTGTAACCTGCGATAACAACACTAGCTCCTGGATTTGAATTGAGCAAGCTTGCGTGTTGATTAAGAATGCTCGCTGCTTGTGCAGTAATTTCACTGCTATCAAAAGCAAAGTAGACAACCGCTTGTAGATTCTCAGCTTCAGTAATAATTACGTTTGAGTTATCTACGATAACGGCGCCAGTGTACCCAGCTTGACCACTTGGAATACCTAGTGGCGCAATCACAACTTCAGAAGTAGCACGTTTGGTCGCACAACCTGTGGTTAGTGCTACAGCGCTTGATAATACAGCGAGCACTGCGATCTTAGAAAAATTGGTTAACATAATGAGCTCCTAAAATTTTAATTAATTAAAATTGTTTTTTGAACTGCTTACGATAAAACTTAGGCAATTGCTATCTATCATATACTAAATGTTACTTTATGTAAGTAGTATTACTGTAAATAATGCTAGAAGTTACAGATAGATATGGGATGTACTACCATCGGTGCTTACCCCAATTTTCAGGATTTGCCCAATAATCCGCATTCAACCAGTTTGGGAGCTGTTTATAATCATATAAATCGAACTGCCAAAGTGTGGCGGATACTGATGAGGAGTTTGCAGGTAAAGGCTGTTCTGTTTGGCTGATACTATCGCTCTCTAAAGATGGCTCATGCAAGATATCAAATGGGGTAAAACCATAAGCTTTTAAATCTAGGGTGTCATCAAGGGCGATGAGCAGGTGTGCCGCATAAAGATCCCGATAGCGCATGAGCAGCGGAATATAATGCTGTAGCAACTCTGGTGATAGTGTGGGCAACCAAAAACAGGCGAGCTCATAACGTTCAGGCAGTTGTCGTTGATTGAGCTCTGATAGTGTCGATATTTGTAGTGCCTTGGTGTTTTTTAGCAGTGTTGTTAAGGCTAACCGTGCATTTGGGTCTGGGACGACCCACAGTAGCTCAGGGTCATTATTAGCAGATTCAATCGTTGTTGAGGTGTTCTCTTGAATGTCTAGTGACGGTAGAAGCGCATCAACGTAATCTATCAGTAATGGTAACGTGATGTCTGAGCGACTGGCAGTTTTCTTTGTCATATAATAGGCCGTTTATCGAGTGTTGGTCATCAGTGACCTTATTAAATCATTTTAATCGCGATTATCCAATTGGTGATTGATGCTAATTATGCCGCTCTTTTAATGTGTCGACTCTCTCATTGCCATCGCCTTTTGATAAATATAACAGACAATGAACATAATAAACTTGAGATCTGCTCTTGAAATATGGCAGTTTAGGTCAATGTAGCAAGATGCCGCTATAATGCTAATGGTCATAAAAATTGTGCCAATTGATGACCGATCTTAACCTAACTTATCATGCTTTTTACCATATATATTTTTTGCCATAAATAATAATAGGAATACCCATGTCTATTGCTGAAACTGATGCTCAAATTATTAATCCTGACATGCCAGATGTGCCACCGCATGCGCCAAGTAAAATTAATTTAAAAGATTACCAAAAACCTAGCTTTGATGTGGAAACGGTTGATTTGGATATTAAGCTGTTCGAAGATCATGCACAGGTAGACAGCACCCTGAAGATGGTACGTCAAACGGCAGGAGATCTCGTATTATTCGGTGAGGAGTTGGAGCTGATCGCCATTACGATGAATGGTAAGCCATTGACGGCTGAGGATTATCAAAAACAAGCAGGTACGTTGACGATTGCTAATGCACCTGATGCGGTTGTTTTAGAGATTCAAGTACGCATCTGTCCACAGACCAATACTGCCCTTGAAGGGTTTTATATGGCGGGCAGTGGTGATGAGACGATGTTTGTCACCCAGTGTGAGCCTGAAGGTTTTCGTAAAATCACCTTTTATCCAGACCGCCCCGATGTGCTGGCGATATTTACCACGCGCCTTGAGGCAGATAAGCGCTATCCAACACTATTGGCCAATGGTAACTTGGTTGAAGCGGGTGAGGTGTCAGATGCCCCAGACCGTCATTATGCGATATGGCATGATCCAACCAATAAACCAAGCTATCTATTTGCCTGTGTCGTCGCTGATTTAGACGTATTGACGGATTCTTATACCACCAGTGAAGGTCGTGAGGTGTTGCTGGAAATATATGCAAAGTCTGCTGACATCGATAAATGTGATGTCGGTATGCAAGCGTTGAAAGATTCGATGAAATGGGATGAGGTCAATTATGGTCGCGCCTACGATTTAGATCGCTATATGATTGTTGCCGTGAGTCAGTTTAATATGGGCGCGATGGAAAATAAAGGTCTGAATATTTTTAATACCGCTTGTGTGTTATCCAGCCCTGAGACGACGACGGATGCGCGTAGCTTTAGTGTGAAAGCCATTATTGCCCATGAGTATTTTCATAACTGGACAGGCAATCGCATCACTTGCCGTGATTGGTTTCAATTGTGCTTAAAAGAAGGCTTTACTGTTTACCGCGATCAATCATTCTCAGCGGATCAGCAGTCGAGTGCCGTACAGCGTATCGATGATGTGGCGACATTACGTGCTCATCAGTTTTCTGAGGATGCAGGGCCACTGGCACACCCTGTACGCCCTGAGAGTTTTGTTGAGATTAATAACTTTTATACGACGACTGTTTATGAGAAAGGCGCTGAAATCGTTCGCATGATTGCCAATACTTTGGGAGCCGAGAATTTTCGTAAAGGCACGGATGAGTACTTTCGCCGTTATGATGGGCAAGCAGTCACCGTTGAGGACTTTTTGTCAGCACTTAGTATTACTGATAGCAAAATTGAAAGCTTTATCGACTGGTATCGTCAGCCGGGCACACCAATGGTGTCTGGTCATCAACATTATGACCATGCAGCGCAGACACTGACCATTACGTTAAGTCAGCACACCCGTCATGTCAGTGGCTTTGATGCGCCAAAACCATTGCCTATTCCGGTAGCGACTGCGCTATTTGATAAAGACACTGGTGACATTGTGGCTGAGCGTATGCTTCTCCTCGATCAAGCAATGCAAACATTTACCTTTGAAAACATAGCACGCGAGCCTGTTGTCTCTTTGCTACGTGATTTTAGTGCGCCAGTACAGCTCAATTATGATTATCAAGATGAAGATTTGGCATTTTTGCTCAAACATGAAACCAATGGTTTTAACCGCTGGCAAGTGACGCAGATGCTGGTCAATCGTATCTTGTTACAAGGTCAAGGCGAGAAGAGCAGTCCTGATATCTATCTGCAAGCACTAGCGCAGACATTGCCTGTGCTCGCGGCTGAGGATGCGATGTTGGCTGCCCGCTTGCTTGATATTCCATCAGCGCAAGAGCTGGCGTCTGCTATTCATAAAGATTACGATCCAGTATTGGTGAAAGCGCAGCGCGACGACTTGTATCAACAGCTTGCAGAGGCGCTAAACGATCAATGGGCTGAGCTTTATAAGCAGTTACCTATGCAGGCTTATGAAGATAGTGCCGAAGCTCGTGGCACCCGTGCCTTACGTAATGTAGTACTCGATATGGCGCTGACCGCGAATGTCGATGGCGCAAATGAATGGGCGCAGCAGCAGTATGATCATGCTAGTTGTATGACGGAGCGCTTCGGCGCGTTAAAAGCGATGGTCAATCATCAACTGCTAAATGCTGATGAGTATTTGGCGGATTTCTATAATCGCTTCCAAAATAATGATTTGGTCATCGATTTATGGTTTAGTGTGCAAGCGTCTGCTGATACCGTCACCGCTGATACTATTCAATCTTTGCTTGTGCATGCAGATTTTGATTGGAATACACCCAATCGTGTACGTTCAGTAGTCAGCGCCTTTACCTCGCAGCCGACGGCCTTATGGACGGTAGAAGGGTTAGATCTTTATATTGGTGTGATTAAAAAGTTGGATGATGCCAATCCTGTTTTGGCGTCGCGCTTATTGCAAGTGCTAGCACGCTGGAATACCTTGGCTGAGCCACGTCGTCAGATGGCGCATGAGCGGTTGATTGAGTTGCAAAAGAAAGCCTCTTCTAAGCACGTACTTGAAAGTTTAAACAGTGTTTTAGGTGCGGCAAATGAAGGTGCAGTAAGTGAGTAAAATGCCATGCTTTATCAGTTAAGTTTAAAAAATTAAACTTGATAAGTTAAAGAATAAAAAAGCCCGTCTGACATGATATGTCAAACGGGCTTTTTGCTGAGCAACTTATCACGATAGAGTGGTCTTTATCGTGATGAGGGACTGTCAATATTAACGGTTAGGCAAAACGTCTTTGACCATATCACGTAGATTATATAGGGCAGTGACCGTACTATCCCAGTCTAAGCAACCATCAGTGATCGACTTGCCATATTCAAGCTGACTCAAGTCAGCCGTTAGTTTTTGATTGCCGCCCTTTAGATGGCTCTCAATCATCATGCCGATAATTGATTTATTACCGTTTTGAATTTGCTCTGCAACGTTTTGGATAACCATCGGTTGTAGATACGGGTCTTTACCTGAGTTGGCATGGCTTGAGTCAATCATAATCTTGCTATTGGTTTTGCCTTTTGCCAGCTCGTTTTCCACTTGCGCAACCGCAGTCTCGTCATAGTTGGGTTTGCCGTTACCACCGCGAAGTACCACGTGTGCGTAAGGGTTGCCTTTAGACTTGATGATGGAGACCTTGCCATCTGCTGACAGACCTAAGAAGCTATGACCTTCTTTCACTGCTTGCATTGCGTTAACAGCGACTGTCATACCGCCGTCTGTTCCATTTTTAAAGCCTACTGGGCACGATAAGCCTGAGCTCATTTCACGATGCGTTTGGCTCTCGGTGGTACGTGCACCAATCGCTGACCAGCTGATCAAATCCTGCATGTACTGCGGGGTATTCGGGTCTAGTGCTTCGGTGGCGCAAGGCAGACCTTTTTCATTCAAATCGAGCAGTAGCTTACGGGCAGTACGCAGACCTTTTTCGATATCGAAGCTGTCGTTCATATCAGGGTCATTAATCATGCCTTTCCAGCCAACGGTTGTGCGTGGCTTTTCAAAATATACGCGCATCACAACAAACACGCTATCTTCGATTTCTTTTGCCAATACGGCCAATCGATCAGCATATTCGTGAGCGGCTTTGATATCATGAATAGAGCAGGGGCCAATGACCACAAATAGGCGCTTATCTTTACCGTCCAAGATGTTTTGGATGGTATTTCGACCGTTTAATACGGTTTTATAGGCTTCATCTGATAAAGGTAGCTCAGTTTTTAGCTCAGCGGGAGTGATCAAAGGAATGAACTTTTCAATATTCACGTCGTCAATATCTGCATTATGGGTAACTGATGTTGTCATGGTTATATATCGTCTAGCTGATTTATAGGGAGTTTCATTATGCGGACAAAAGTGTTGGTTGACAAGGGCAGTCGCGCAGTTAATTGACTGATAACTGGAATGAGGAAACCAAAACTTAGTTATACTTGTTCAGCGGCAATCGTATATGAGAACTTCAACAAGTAAGATGGTGACTCAACTTCTCTGTCCATAAAGAAAATCGGGTTAACCTGTTAAGTGGTTGTTTTTGGTTTTTATCAGCTAATTTAGCTATTTGTATCATCGTCACGTATGATGACAATATAAAGGGTATGACGATAAAATAGTGAGGATAGCGAATGCTTATGCGTCACAGAGCTTTCGCGCAGATTTTATGTGTCATATTTTATAATAATCATTTTCTTATTTTATATGCATTTATTGTATTTTTTCATATCGAGAGCTTGTCATGACAGATTATGCTACACCTGATCAATATCATAATTTTATAGACCAAACAGAGACTGAACCTCAAGGTGCTGAATTACAGACTGTGCCATTAGTTATCGGTATCGTCGCAGGTGAGGTGTCAGGTGATAGCTTGGGTGCAGACTTCATGCAGCAGATGAATAATCTACGCGATGATATTGTGTGGGTCGGTGTTGGTGGTACAAAGATGCAAGCGCAAGGGCTGCAAAGCATTTTTCCGTTGGAGCGTTTGGCGGTAATGGGTTTGGTAGAAGTCATGGCGCAATTACCTGACTTACTTAAAGCTCGCCGTGAATTATTAAGCGCATTTAAAGCCGCTGATATTGATTGGTTTATTGGCATTGATGCACCTGATTTTAATCTTAGAGTGGCTAAAAAATTAAAACCGCAAGGCGTATTCTGCGTGCAGTATGTCAGTCCTTCTATTTGGGCATGGCGTGAGTCGCGTATTCATAATATTAAAGCGGCGACCAACCTCGTGTTGTGTTTGTTCCCCTTTGAGCTGTCCGTTTATGAGCGTCATAACCATCCAGCAATATGCGTCGGTCATCCGCTATTGCGTACTATCGATCAAACATTATTAGAGACACCGATCAATCAGCGCCGTAGTGAGCTGGTTTGGCACAATGACGGCTTGCAGCAGTTTTTTATTGAACGATTTGACGATGTCAGCCAGCTTATTTGTGTGATGCCAGGTTCTCGTCGTGGTGAAATCACGGCTATTTTGCCATTGATGTTAGATGGTATTCAAAAGTTGATATTGCTAGACCCCAAGCTGTGCTTTATCATTCCGACCGTCGATCAGAATCACCAATACATCGTCCAAGATGTTATTGATCAGCGCTCAGAGCAACTGCGTGCTGCCATCGTTGTGGTCTATGATGATAGCCAGCCAGCCTTTAGTCAACAAGCGATGGCAGCCTCAGATATTGTGATGCTGGCATCTGGCACTGCAACGCTAGAGGCGATGCTGCTAGAGCGGCCAATGGTGGTGGTTTATCAATTAAATAAGCTCACCTATCAGATTGCCAAACGCTTGGTCAAAGTGCCTTATGTGGCGCTGCCCAATATTTTGGCTGATACCGCAATCGTTCCTGAGCTGATTCAAGAGCAGGCGAGTGGTGACAATATCTGTCGTACGGTCATGCGGCTACTGCAACCGCGAGCCTATGCTGAGCAATTAAAAGATCTAGTAGCCACCAAGCACTTATTACAACAGCAGAGTAATCATGATCCCGCTAATAGTGTGATTGAGCAGTGGTTTATCCAAGCGAAACATCGGGTTTAAGCCATCATCGATTGCGATCACTCCTTTTTCTATTAATAACAATGATACCTAATAACAAAGACACCGCGACCCTATGAATAACCAGTACCAAACCGACAACTCTGTCACACCGATTGAAATAAGTATTGAGCAAATTGATATCAAAGGTCAATATCTACAGCTAGTTGAGCCTATCCGTTTATCGGGTCAGTTAAATATTGGTGAGCTAATCGCTCAGTATCCGATCAATGTGGAGCAAGGCTTACAGCAGTCAATGCTACAAATAGGTGTTGATGAAGCAGGACGTGGGCCGTTGCTCGGTAGCGTCAATGTGGCTGCTGCGATATTGCCTGAAACTTGGTCAGGATTAATTGAGATGCAGCCATTAAAAGACACGCCATTATCTATCTTGACGGACTCCAAACAGCTGAGTGAAAAGAAGCGTGACCGCCTTTATCCATTGGTTCAGCAGCATGCTATTGGTTATGTTGTCGCTGAGATCCCAGCAGCGGTCATCGATCAAGTAAATATCTTGCAAGCGACGATGCTAGGTATGCGCTTATGTACCGAAGTGTTGTTGGAAGCCATTGCCCATCATTTTGTCACCTCTATGAGGCAGGTCGAAGTTTTGTTTGATGGTAATCGCTGCCCCGAGTTAAATCATGCCATGCTCGCTGAATTGGGTATAGAAAAATCGATTATTGATTGCCAAGCATGGGTAAAGGGCGATGCGCGTCATACCAGCATTGCTGCCGCCAGTATATTGGCCAAGGTCAGCCGTGACAAAGCCATGTATGCGCTTGATGCTGAGCATCCAGAGTATGGTATCGCCAAACATAAAGGCTATCCAACACGTGCACACATGGAGGCGATCGAAAAATACGGCGTATTATCTGCGCATAGACGTAGTTTTGCGCCCGTCAGAAAGTCATTAGAGAGGGCTGAACCAGTTATCTGATTCAGCCCTTGTGTTTGATTATTATAGTCAATTCATTACACGATAAAGGAGTTCGGCATTCACCTCGCTTGATATATCGTATATAACTATATTCGGTTGCCTTGTACTTTACACTTCTCTAAGTTGAAGCCCCTATATTTTAATCAACTATATAAATATATACGCTCTAAAATGACGAGTTCGGTTGCTGTAAAAAGGCTTCTTCTGCATCCGTTGACTCACGATCTAAAATATCATTGCGATGCGGATAGCGACCGAATTTTTCAATAATATCTTTATGTCGATTTTCGAAATCTAGCGTGGTTGCATCGTCTAACTGCTTAAATAGTGGTAAATAACGATCGTGAATCAGCGCTGACTCAGAATGCATAAACGGTATGATCATAAAACGGCGCCACTGCATTGGTAAGGTATCAAAGTATGGCTGCTGAATGGCTTCTTGTGCTAAGACTAGTGCCATACCGTCTTGGGCAAAAGCACAGGCCTGTTCGCGACACAGATTACGCGAAAACTGATCTAAGACAATAATTTCGGCTAGTCTTCCTGCCAATGCCGTGATTGAGCTATTGCTATCGGTTGGCGCGTCTGCGCTACGCCACGTCACACATTCACCTTGCTTAGCAGCTTTCCAGATATCACCGAATTTATCTTTTATCTGCGTATCAAAGTCATCATTTTGGGCAAACCAATATTGCTCATTGTCTTTGTCGAACCAAAACTCCAATACTGCACGCGCATTAGCATCAAGATGTTCTAAATGAATGTTTTTTGGGTCGAGCTGTGATGAATGGGTTTGGCTAGTAGTGGTGGAATAATCGGTTGATAGTGACATAAGATATTCTAATTATGATGAATTTAGTCTACTATAGCGCAAATATTTATGTCTGTCATGATGCCAACCGCAGCTATTAGGTAACCTCTTATGAATGCAAAAACTTCGCTAAAAACCACCCCATCATCTCTACCGCCCACGCCTTATTATTTGCTTGATGAAGCG
Source organism: Psychrobacter muriicola 2pS (assembly GCF_904846535.1). Classification (NCBI taxonomy): domain Bacteria; kingdom Pseudomonadati; phylum Pseudomonadota; class Gammaproteobacteria; order Moraxellales; family Moraxellaceae; genus Psychrobacter; species Psychrobacter muriicola. Next base: position 116,313 of record NZ_CAJHBC010000003.1, on the reverse strand, counting down.
GCAATCGTTGCCAATATGCAGATTATCGCGCGGCTGTGTGAGCTATCAGGCGCTAAAGCATTATTGGCACTCAAATGCTTTGCCACTTGGGGCGTGTTTGATGTGATGCAACCTTATTTGCATGGCACAACCTCATCGTCACTCAATGAAGTGCGTTTGGGCTATGAGACCTTTGGTAATAACGCCGATGCTAATAGCAAAGATAAGAAAGAAACCCACGCCTATAGCGTCGCCTATAGCGCTGATGAAATCGATGAAGTGTTGAGCTATGCTGATAAGATTATTTTTAATTCTATTTCACAATTAAATGCTTTTAAAGGTCAAGCGGCGGCAAAAAATATACCAGTTGGACTGCGCTTAAACCCTAAGACCAGTAATTCCTCGTTTATTATCGCTGATCCTGCGCGTCCTTTTAGCCGTTTGGGTGAACATGATAAAAACAAGATTGCGGCGGTACTTGGTGACATCACTGGGGTTATGATTCATAACAACTGCGAAAATGACAGCTTTGAAGCCTTTAGTGCCAGCTTGGCGGATATCGAAGACAGATTTGGTGATGTTTTAGCGCAGCTTGATTGGGTGAGTTTGGGCGGTGGCATTCATTTTATCACGCCTGATTATCCACTAGAAAAACTGGCTGACAGATTAAAAGGCTTTAGTGAAAAATATGGTGTTCAAGTTTATCTTGAACCGGGTGAGGCAAGTATCCATGGTGCTGGGTCACTGGTTACGACCGTCTTAGATACCATGCATAATGAAAAAAACTTAGCTGTCGTCGATGCTTCTATCGAAGCGCATATGCTGGATTTGCTAATTTATCGCGAGTCCGCACCCATTGCGGCTATTAACGAAGAAGCGATGAATATCTCACCTGTCGATATGGCTAAAACAGCTAACATATCAGACAACACCATTATTTATGGCCGTTCTTGCTTGGCAGGCGATATCTTTGGTGAGTATGCTTTACCTAACGATTTACAGATAGGTGATAAGATTGCGTTTGGTAATGCCGCAGGTTATACCATGGTGAAAAAGAACTGGTTCAATGGTGTTAATATGCCAGCAATTGTGATTCGTCGTCTAGATGGCAGTATAGATGTGCAGCGCAAATTTGAGTATCAAGATTACAAAGCCAGCTTGTCTTGATTTAATTGTTTCAGTAAATTAGTTTGGATTTTAAAAAACAAAGACTTAAGTCTGTTTTTAGATCACTTTAACCCGTCTGTTTTTTATGCATTATTTTTACCGATGACGTCATAAAAATTGTTATAATCGCCACGGGCAAAAACCAGCAATCAAATGGTGCTTTGCCCGACGGGTGCGTGGGTTTTCCTCGGTCTTCCTTTTTAATTCACGCATATCATTCACTCGTTTCTGTTTTGACTCGCCACTATCGATGGTATCGACAGAGACACAAAGGAGGATTGTTCATTGAACACAAACCAAAAAACCAAATCTAGCAAAAAAGATGTACTTATCATCGGTGCAGGCGGTGTCGCCCAAGTAGTCGCGCATAAATGTGCGATGCATAACGATGTCCTTGGCGAGATTCATATTGCCTCGCGCACGCAAGATAAATGTGATGCCATCGCCCAAAGCGTCATAGAAAAAAATAGCTTCAAGCAGCCTGCGGTATTGCATACGCACCAAGTGGATGCTATGGATACTCAGGCGCTGATACAGCTGATTCAAGAGTCGGGTATTCAGATCGTCATCAATGTTGGTTCGGCATTTGTGAATATGACGGTATTGGAAGCTTGTATCGAGACAGGTGTTGCCTATATTGATACCGCTATCCACGAAGATCCGCGTAAGATTTGCGAGACGCCGCCATGGTATGACAATTACGAATGGCAGCGTAAACAGCGCTGTGCGGACAATAATGTCACGGCGATTTTAGGGGCAGGATTTGACCCCGGTATGGTAAACGCCTATGCGCGTCTCGGCTATGACATGATGGATGCAGGTTCGGTGACTGATATTGATATCATTGATATCAATGCTGGCAGCCACGGTAAATACTTCGCTACTAACTTCGATCCTGAGATTAATTTCCGTGAATTTACCGGTACGGTCTATTCTTGGCAGGATAGCAAGTGGCAGTCTAATAAAATGTTCGAAGTAAAACGTACTGACGATCTACCAGTAGTTGGCGTGCAAAACAGTTACTTAAGTGGTCATGATGAAGTGCATTCGTTATCCGCCAATTTAGACGTACCAAATATCCGTTTTTGGATGGGCTTTGGTGAGCATTATATTAATGTATTCACTGTGCTACAAAGTTTGGGCCTACTCTCTGAGCAGCCGGTGATGACTGCTGAAGGGCAAGAAGTGATTCCGTTAAAAGTGGTCAAAGCGGTTCTCCCAGATCCAAGCTCTCTTGCGCCGAATTATACGGGCAAGACCTGCATCGGTGACAAAGTCAAAGGCAAAATCAACGGCGTTGATAGCGAAGTGTTTATTTACAATATCTCAGATCATAAAGATGCTTATAATGAGGTTGGTAGCCAAGGTATTTCTTATACCGCAGGCGTACCACCCGTTGCTGCTGCCATACTGGTCGCGACTGGTGAGTGGGATGCTGGCAAGATGGTTAACGTCGAAGAGCTGGATGCCAAGCCATTTATCAATCTATTGAATAAGATTGGTTTGCCAACGCGTATCAAAGATAGCGAAGGTGATAGAGCGCTTGAGTTTGATATTTAATTAGCAAATTCAATTCAGCAAAAAAGCCTATCTTTTATAGATAGGCTTTTTTTATGTCTGGGTTTTTACGTTAATTTTACGAGGAAGCAGGGGAGCTGATCCTGCCATCCGCTATTATCTAATAAACTGGATATGTAATTTATTTATAAATATAACTTGCTAAATATTGCTTAAATGTATGTTTTAGATTATTCTTATAATCTGAATATAGTCAACATTCATCGATTTAAATTTTGATAATTTTGGATTTACTGTACATGTACTATTCTTAGAATAAATAAACAGCGTCATGTAACTTAACTATTAGTAGGTGAGGAAACTTATAATGAATTGTCTAAAATGTGGTTCGGATAATTGTCAACGACTAGAGGTTGTATATGAATCTGGCACTCAACAAATTAATACTACTAGTCGCACAGTTGGTGGTGGCGTTGCAAGAGCAGGTGTAGGTGGCGGAGCTGCTCACACTACTACAAGTGGCACATCTAGGTCTACACTTGCAAACAAAGCCGCACCTCCTTCAAAACAAAGTATCGGTATGTTCGTCATTATGGTTGTCATCGGTATTTTCATGCTAGCTGGTGGGTGGGTTCTTAAGCTCTTAGGTATTGGCTTAATAGGATTTGCAGTTTACTCTATGAAGAAAATATTGAGTTATAATAAAGATGAATTTCCAACGAAATATAACTATTGGCTAAACCAATGGATGTGTCATAAATGTGGAGACATTTATCATAAAGAATTTGACTAAATTCGGCTGATAGAGTAATCCTTGTATTAAATTTTCTTTTCTTGCAATATCTGGTTTCAAATTTACTATTATAAAATTTGTGCATATGTAGCCTAGTAGGGTGAACTCTATGTACATGATAAACGCACACTAAGGCATAACTTCTAGACACTTTAATGTAAAAGTTATGCCTGTAGCATTTCAAAAATTCTCTATCACGCATCACTAGGATTATAATTTCTCAACGCCGCAATACGGTCATCAAGCGTTGGGTGTGAGCGGAAAAGGTTTGCGATACTAAAGCCCGTAGATTGTCCTGATGAAATAGCAAATGCTTTCATGCTTTCGGGCATTTGATCTGGACGCTGTTCAGAAGGACGCAAAGCATCAAGCGCACTAATCATTTTTTCGCGGCTGGCAAGTTTGGCCCCCATCTGATCCGCACGGAATTCGCGTAGACGCGAGAACCACATAACGATGGCAGACGCCAAAAATCCAAGCAAAATATCCATCACAATACTCGTGATAAAGTAACCAATACCTGGGCTATCACTGGTATTTTTAAACACCGTCCGATCGACGAAGCTACCAATAATACGTGCAAAGAACATCACAAAGGCATTCACTACACCTTGAATGAGCGCCAGTGTGACCATATCACCGTTGGCAACGTGACCAATTTCATGCGCCAATACCGCTTCTACTTCATCGGGTGTCATGCTTTGCAGTAAGCCAGATGAAACAGCGACCAACGCTTTGTTTTTATTCCAGCCTGTGGCAAACGCGTTTGGCTGGGAATTATTAAAAACCCCCACTTCTGGCATGCCGATATTTACCGCTCGCGCTTGTCTTGCGACCGTATCTACCAGCCATTTTTCAGTGGCATTGCTTGGCGTTTCAATAACCACCGTCCCCGTTGATCTTTTGGCCATCCACTTCGAGATAAATAGTGATACTATCGAACCAACCATGCCGTATACGCCGCACATAATGGCAAGACTGGTGTAATTTAGTCCGCCCGCGCCATGTACGCCACCAATCCCAAAGAGTCTGGATAAAATACCAAACACGATGCTAAATACCACAATCACCGCTAAGTTGGTCAATAAGAACAATCCAATACGCATCATGATGCCAGTTTCCTCATTTAAATTTAAAGACAGCTTTAAGACATAATCCTCTATGAGGTATTATATTTTTATATATGTTTTTACTTTACATAAATGGCGTTATTTTGATAAATAACAATCCCCGTTAACCGTATAAATACAGTGATATGGTTAGAGAGTAAAGAATAAAAATAAATGATAAAGCCATTAAATAGTAAAGGGCTAAAAGTAAACAATTAAAACGAAAATAGTTAGCAGGTATCATGAGCACTGAATGTTCAGGTTTGTCATTTAACGCGCTATAAGGTCTAATCATGAACGCTCTAGCACTTAAAGTCCCTCCAGTCGCTCAAGTTATTATTACCGCCGCTGCTATGTATGGCGTCTCTAAAATGCTTCCTACTTTGACGTTCTCACTCAACGGTTCAACTGCACTGGCAGGGTGTTTGGGTGTGATAGGGCTGAGCCTAGGTATTATGGGTGTGACTCAATTTAGAATAGCTCAGACCACACCCAATCCGCAAGCGTTAGAGAAGGTCTCTGGTTTAGTGACCAGCGGCGTATATCAGTATAGCCGCAATCCAATGTATGTGGGTCTGGTGCTGATATTATTAGGCTGGGCGTTCTATCTTTCTCACTTTCTGGCGTTTGTATTATTGCCCATTTTTATACTTTATATGACGCGCTTTCAAATCCAGCCAGAAGAGCGGATGATGGCACGAAAATTCGGTAAAACTTATCAGGATTATCTAAATAAAGTGCGGCGCTGGATTTGAGGTATAGTAAGTAAAGATATTGGAGATAAATGAATGAACAATAAAATCAGGGAGATGACGTTATGGAAATGAAAAATATACCTTTTGCTATTACCGATTGGACGACAGTGGAAGCGGTAGAAAACAAAGGTGAAACTGGCACAGGGTACTGGAAGACTTGCGAATTTAACAATATCAATGTGCATATGGTTGAGTACTCCGCGGGCTACCTTGCCGATCACTGGTGCGATAAAGGGCATATTTTATTCTGTGTTGAGGGCGAGCTGAACACTGAGTTAAAAGATGGTCGTACTTTTACCTTAACAGCGGGCATGACTTATCAAGTAGCGGACAATACGATTGCGCATCGTTCGTCAACTAAGATGGGTGCTAAACTATTTATTGTCGATTGATATTGCTAGGGCATGTCCTCAATTCAATCGAGCATTCTCTAAATGGGCTAAAAATGGCTAAATTTTGCCAAACTGCGTTAAATAGCTTATGAATATCTCGATATTATTTGCGCTATTTTCCTTGTTTGGCGGCAATTTATCTCATTTTTATCACCATTTTTAAAATGAGGACGCACCCTAGTAACACCATAAAAATCATAAAAATGAGTATATAAAATGCAACTAGAAATTAATGTCGTCGATGCTTTCACTGATACTATTTTTAAAGGAAATTCAGCGGCAGTTATCATTACGGAGCATTGGTTGTCTGATGATTTGATGCAGTCTATCGCTTTTGAGAATAATTTATCTGAGACGGCTTTTATTGTTGCTGATAAAGGCATTTATCACATCCGCTGGTTTTCACCTTTCACTGAGATTGCATTTTGTGGACATGCAACGCTAGCATCTGCCTTTGTGTTATTTAACAAAAACCCTCATTTAGAATGTATTAAATTTTCAGCTAAAGCGGTTGGTATATTGACCATTGTGCAAACAGACGATGGCAAGATACAAATGGACTTTCCCAATACTAAGCCTGAAAAATTTGACAATATTCCTGATAGTTTGCTTGCAGGACTATCTATTGCACCAGTTGAGGTCTATAAAAATGCTCAAGCCTATTTCGTGGTTTATAATGCTGAATCTGACGTATTAACAGTAGCGCGCGATAACGAGCAGCTAAAACAGCTTGCGCCTTTAGATGTGGTGGTGACTTGTCAGGCTATGTCTGCTGACTACAAAAACTATGATTTTATTTCACGTTATTTTTGGCCAGCCAATGGTGGCGATGAAGATCCAGTGACGGGTTCAGTTCATACAGGGCTTGCACCATTATGGGCTGAGCGTTTGGGTAAAAATGACTTGGTCGCTTATCAAGCATCTCGTCGCGGCGGGGTTTTAGACTGTGTGGTCGCTGATGACAGAGTGTTTATTTCTGGTCATGCCGTTAAGTATATGACAGGCTTTATCACGATCGAGGAGTCATAGGTTTGACTGAATTAAAAACCGTTGGACTGTTTGCGCTAACCGCATTGGCAGAGATTGCGGGTTGCTATCTGCCTTATCTATGGCTGCGAGAAGGTAAGTCGGTTTGGCTGCTTGTCCCTGGCGTACTTAGTTTGGTTGCTTTCGTTTGGCTGTTGTCTTTACATCCTACCGCAGCTGGTAGAGTCTATGCGGCTTATGGCGGTGTCTATATCTCGATGGCGATTTTATGGTTGTGGACGGTGAACGGTATCAGGCCGACCACGTGGGATATATTGGGCTCGGCAGTTGCGCTATTAGGCATGGCAATTATCATGTTTGCACCGCGCAGTACTTAGCATAAAGACCGCACCTAGCATAAAAAATGCCAATCAAACGTTGAGGTTCGATTGGCATAGTTGCAAGCAGTATACTGATGCAATGAATATTAGTGTTTACCTAAGATACTACCGTTGTCATCTTTCTTAGATTGTTTGGCAGCTTTTTTCTCTTTTGCCGTTAATAGCGGTTTCTTTTTTACGTTCTTTTTACTGTCTTGACCTTTACTCATGGTTTTTTCCTCTTGAGATGAGCCTTAATACCTTTAAAACCAAAACAAACAGGCTTAAAGGTTAGATTAATGCTGATGACGCAAATAGTGCGTACTGCAATGAGTATATGCTTAAGGTGTCGCAATAGATAGCGCTAGCACAATTCACCTACGATTCGAGTCAATCCTGTATCCATCCCTTGTTTGATGCTACTTCTCAAAACTTTGTTTGATAAATGGGTTTTATAAGTAGATTTTCGATGCCATGGATTTATTTAGTCAATACTGCTATTAATAAGTGCTTACTTACGGAGTCATCACGATTTGCTATAATAAGCCACAAGCCGATAAGTCGTAGCGGCAAACTTTTAATATATTCATATTTAGCATAAAAATGCTTACTGTTTTGGTTGATTATTATGCGTATCCGTAAACTTTTTAAATTTGAAAATGCGCATATTGTGCGTAATTGTAGCTCTGAGCGCTGCAAACACTCTATCCATGGTCATAGCTATCAGATTGAATTGATTCTTGAGGCTAAGCGCTTAGATCATGGGCAAATGGTCTATGATTTTGGCTTATTAAAATCGTCTATCAAGGACATTATCGATAGCTTCGATCACGCGATTTGTTTTTGGAATCAAGACGACCCTGAGTATGTCGCTGCCTGTAAAAAATTCAGTGCGCGCTGGATAAGTTTGCCGGTATCGCCATCGGCAGAGCAGTTCTCACGCGTGATATTCTTTTGGGCGCAAGAAATTCTAAAACAAACCCAAATGCAAAACGGTGAATCTGATGTCAGCGTTTATTCGGTGATTGCACACGAAACTGCTACCGGTTACGCGCAGTGCTTTGCTGATGATGTGGCGAACGAGCAAATGGGTAAGCTTAATTTAGAAGCGTTCGAGTTCAGCGACCAAGTCAGTACCGAGTGGCACGACCCTGAGCTATATGCCAAACTGATTCGCGGTGAAAGCTTTGTTAATCCATCTGTGACGATGCAGGTACAGCCGCAAGGGCAGGCAGGTACACCTGATGCCTAATAGTACAACAGAAGACCAAAACACTAAGACGTTGATACTGCATACAGAATCTGACACTCAGCGTTTGGCTGAGCAATTGGCAGCGTTGCCATTGACAGGTAGTGTCTGGTTAGCAGGTGATTTAGGGGCAGGTAAAACTACTCTGACTCGCTATTGGTTGCAGGCGTTAGGGCATACAGGTGCCGTCAAAAGCCCGACTTACACCTTGGTCGAGCCTTATAACATCGCGCAAAAAGACGGCTCAGTCAAGCCAGTTTATCACGCTGATCTGTATCGTCTGCAAGACCCAGAAGAGTTATCTTTTATCGGTTTTGATGAATATTTGGATGAGCCAAATGCGTTGGTTATCATCGAATGGGCAAGCCGTGCGGACAGCTATTTACCGCCGCCCACCTTGTTTATCGATATGACGCAAGCTGCTAGCAATGATAAGGATAATGAGTCTCGTCAAGTTGAGCTGCGGCTATCGAAGGCTGGGCAAGCGCAAGACTTGGATTTATCCTCTATTAAGATTTAATTATACATTCAATATAAGTCATCGATATCTGCTAGCACTACTTATTACCACGTAAAATAACGATACCTCTTAATGCCACAAATGTCAGACAATCATTCTCATACTCGCATCAAAAAACTATCGCCGCTGCTCATCAATCAATTGGCAGCGGGTGAGGTAGTGACGCGCCCAGCAGCAGTGGTCAAAGAGCTATTAGAAAATGCCATTGACGCTGGTGCGACCAATATTGAGATACATATTACTCAAGGCGGCATGGGTATGATTGAAGTGGTCGACAATGGCGTGGGCATTCATCCCGAGGATATGGTCATGGCAATTACTCGTCATGCAACCAGTAAAGTCGCGGATGTCGCTAACTTACAGGGTATTACGACGTTGGGATTTCGCGGGGAAGCATTGGCAGCAACGGCGGCAGTATCTCGACTGACCTTAACCAGTAGCCATGACGACAGTGGCATTGGTCGCCAGTTGCAAGTCGCCGGTGTGTTAGATGATGCGGCAAAGCTCATGCCAGTTGTACATCATCGTGGTACGAGCATTACGGTTAAGGATTTATATTTTAATGTACCAGCCCGCCGTGGTAACTTGAAATCTATTGCGACGGAGTTCGGTCATATTGAAACGATTGTGCGCGAAGTGGCTTTGGCGCGCGCAGATGTGGCACTGACGCTCTTTCATGACAATAAAAAACGGCTGTCACTTTCTTCAAGTGCGATGTCATCAAATTCAATGCCCTTAAGTTCAGTGTCTTTAAGTGCTGTTTCTACAAAGGCTAATAGCAATAATAGTGTCAATCCTTTGCCATTATCACGTCTTGAGCAAGCGACTGGGTCGCCGTTAACCCAGAAGGCATTAGAAATAGCGATAGACCTCACCAGTTTAATGCAGCCATCCAGAGAGTATGCCAATAATAGCATTGCCGATCAAGCAAGCATTAAGGGTTGGTTATGGCCTATCACTGATTCGCAGGATACCTTACCAAAGTTAATCTATGTGAATGGCAGACTGGTAAAAGAAGCATTGATAAGCAATCAGCTACGCCAACTTGCCCAAACTGCTCAGTTGGTAGGTATTGGCTATGCGCTTTATTTTGATTTGCCCACTCAGTGGCTCAATGTTAATGTGCATCCATCTAAACAGCGCATTAAAATAAGTCCGCTCAATAATATCATGGCGCATATAAGTCATGCGATTCGGACAAAACTTAAAACGGTAGTGACTACAGAGACGATCAAGTCTTCTAATGATGATATTCAGATAGTAGGTGATAGTCAGACAGTAGATAATAGTCTGTCTATAAATAAGGCATTCACTACTGCAATGCCAAAGACACTACCGACCATTCATTCAAGCAAAAGCCATCAGGTTAAAGCGCCCAAACAACCCTATCAGTTGTCAGAAAATAGGTATTCGCCTCAAACCTTAAACGTATCAAGTGTTTCTGAAAAAATAAGTCAAAACACCAACGATATCGCTAACGATGTAGCAATACATTCGACATCTTTGCCTTATTGCCTAGACGTTGTTACTCATTTAAATGAGGTGTTAATTGAATCTGTTGACACGACATGTATTGAGGATAAAGCGCTGCCTTGGTTGTTATTTTATCATCAAAGCCAATGTGTACTGATTGGTGCAGAGAATTGGCAATCAAAGATTGGTTCGTTATTTGAGTCAAGTTTACTTAGCAATACAGTATATAAAAAATATCAATTGTTGCCCGGTGCAGATGACATTAATCAGCAAATTTCTGCCGTGAGTATGCAAATGTCAAAACAAGACTTAATGGTGTTCTTAGCGGATATCGACGCGTTACTGACTCAGCATGCGATCAAAGCTATAAATGGTAATCAATTAGCAACATTAATACTATTATCAGCGCCTGAGTCAAGATAGCTGTAACGACAAAAATCTAATAAGCAAATTTTAGCAATGACACAGCTCAAATTTATTTATTGCTACTAATATCATTAATAAAGGCAATTCTATGCAACTTTCATCTGATAGCTCATCTTATCGCCTAAACTCTAATTTAGCGGATAATAGCGTGGTGTGTTTGATGGCGCCGACAGCAAGTGGCAAGACTGCACTGGCTTATGAGTTATATGATACAGGGCGTTATGAGCTAATTTCAGTAGATTCAGCGCTGATATATCGTGATATGAATATCGGTACAGCGAAACCAACAGCTACTGAGTTGGCGCGTTATCCACATCATTTGGTTGATATTATCGATCCTATGCAGAGTTATAGCGTCGCTGAATTTGTGAATGACGTTGCCCGTTTGATTGATAGCTGTCACGAGAATGGCAAAATACCTTTGCTGGTTGGCGGTACTATGATGTATTACATGGCGTTGCTAGACGGGCTATCTCCAGTACCTGACAGTGATGATAGCGTTCGCGTACGTGTGGAGCAGTGGCGGCAAGATGAAGGCATTAGTACACTTTACGACTATTTGGGTGAGATAGATCCGATCAGCTATGAGCGCCTTAATGCGACTGATACTCAGCGCATCACCCGAGCAGTTGAAGTCTATCTGCAAACTAACATCCCTATAAGTGACTGGCAGCGAAAGCCCAAGAAAGCATTGGCAAATAACCCCAACCAGCAATGGCATGCATTGACAGTCATGCCTGATCGTCCATGGTTACATACACGTATCGAGCAGCGTTTAGATATCATGTGGAATGATGGGTTGGTGACTGAGGTCATTGGTCTGCTGGAGCGCTATCCTTTGACGCCAAACCTGCCATCCATGCGCTGTGTTGGTTATCGACAAGTATTAGAATACCTAGTACATATCAATCACCCAGTCTTTGAACAATCTCATCTAGACAAAGCACAATTTTACAGTGCTTTTGGGGTGCTTCAGTCATCAGATAAATCAAGCTTATCTGATGGCGAGACCGAGGTGCTTGCTTGTCAGCAAATGCAAAATAAGGCATTATATGCGACAAGACAATTGGCAAAACGACAGTACACATGGTTACGTAAAGTCATGCAATTGCCTAATACCTCCATAGATATGGCGTTAGCAGCAGATGCATCTAGCGATAAAGATTCTTCTGCAGACCGCGATATGGTGGTAAAAACATTTACGACGATGGCACAGGCAAGAGACTATTTATATTAAAGCTATCAATGATACTAAAGCTATCAGTTATAGCAAAACTACCAGCGCTTCAAAATCTGGTACGAGTTAATACCTTATAAATACGGTATTGTGTACTGAAAGCACAGTGTTGCAAAAAGCTCTATACAACTATTAGAAAGTAATGACAATTAGTATCAAAATATATTGTAGATAGCTGTTATAATTTACATTCATCAAAATAGTAGGTGTGGTATTAGCCTAACTGTGTATTTAATCAATATTAATTGACGTTTGTTGATAAGAATAACTAATGAAACAACTAGTTACTTAATTATTTACAATAATAATGTATTCGCGATAAAGTGGAATCACTTAAGAACAATTAGCGTTTATTTAGATACGTTTTATAAAGAAAATTTATTATTGTATCTGCCGTTAGCCATTATAATTAAATTAACACTTAAAATAATTGGCACTAAAACATAATTAATAATATTTAGGAGAGCTCTCATGTCAAAAGGACAAACTTTACAAGATCCGTTTTTGAACTCGCTGCGCAAAGATCGCATTCCTGTCTCTATTTTTTTGGTCAATGGTATCAAGCTGCAAGGTCAGATTGAATCATTTGATCAGTACGTAGTATTGCTCAAAAACACAGTTAGTCAAATGGTATACAAACACGCTATCTCAACCGTCGTGCCAGCACGTAATCCACGTAGCAGTACGACAACGACAGGTACTAGCACTCAACCGCAAAGCACTGCTCCAGCAGGTTATCAAGGCGGCGGATTTGAGCGTGGTAGTAATCCTGCTAGTACAGGTGGCTTTGAAGAGCGCGGTTTTGCGTCTAGTCGTAGTGGTTTTAATCGTGGCGGCTTTAGCCAAGGTCAAGATCGTGGCTTTGAGCGTGGTAGCTTTGGTCAGAGTCAGGATCGCGGCTTTGAGCGCGGCGGTTTTGGTCAAGACCGTGGCTTCGAAAATCCAGCAGACAATACGGGTTTTGAGGATAAGTCAAACGATGAATCTAATGATAACAATGGTTAGAAAGCAAGATTCATTATCCAAGGTGTATTATTAATATATGATTTGTCCGATCAAAACCTGCTTTTTATAGTGGGTTTTTTTTGTATAAATAAACGTATAATAATGGTCTGAGATTACATGCAGAGCTGTTAGCGATTGGTTTCGCAGATTATTATTAATATTGGGCATAGTATAGTAAAATACGTGATTGATTCATTATAAAATAGAGCGAATCCATGAGTAATACCCCAATCAATCTAACCCATGAGCAATTTATCAGTAAGGCTATCGAAGCGATTAATACTGAGATATCGGCGTTGGCTTTACTAACAGAGCAGATAGACGATAGATTTGCGCAAGCTTGCGATATTATTTTGGCTTGTAGAGGTCGAGTTGTGGTCACTGGTATGGGTAAGTCAGGATTGATTGGGCGTAAAATAGCGGCGACGTTTGCCTCTACTGGTACGCCAGCCTTTTTTATGCATCCTGGTGAAGCAGGGCATGGCGACTTAGGCATGTTGGTAAAAGGTGATGTACTGCTTGCCATCTCTAACTCTGGTGAGTCCGATGAGATTAAGATGCTGCTGCCAGTGGTCAAACATCTAAATATTCCACTGATCAGTATTAGCCGTGATAAGCGCGGTATGTTACCTCGTGCCGCTAACATTGTATTGACGCTTGGTAAATCGCAAGAGGCTTGTCCACTTAATCTTGCTCCTACCTCTAGTACCACGGCGACATTGGCACTTGGCGATGCATTAGCCGTTGCCTTAGTACATGCGCGCAACTTTACCTCAGAAGATTTCGCATTATCGCATCCAGCAGGCGCATTAGGTCGTCAGCTGCTAACGCGAGTTGAAGATTTAATGCATACTAGATCGGAAGATTTACCGCTCATTCATCAGCAAGCACCCCTGCAAGAAGCGCTTTTCACTATGTCTGCTGGGCGGTTAGGTATGACGGTGGTGACCGATGATAATGATAAGGTGGTTGGGGTATTTACAGATGGTGACCTACGCCGTGGTCTAGAAAAAGGCATCGATTTGCAAACGCCGATGCGTGAAGTAATGGTCAGCAATCCACGGTGCATTAGCAAGAGCATGCGCGCATCAGATGCGCTCAGTGTAATGAATGAAAATGGCATCAGTCAGTTGCTAATCATTGACGACGAAGACCGTTTAGAAGCGATTATTACGGTACATGATTTGCTACAAGCCGGTGTAAAATAACGAGAATTAATAAAAATATTGATTTATAACAATAAAATTTAAAAAACAGCGTTAAGAAAGAGGGACATGATGCAAGACTTAATCAAAAAAGCTGGACAAGTAAAACTGTTGATAATGGACGTCGATGGTATTTTATCGAATGGTCAAATTATCTATGATGCCAATGGTATCGAGACCAAGGCTTTTTCTGTCCATGATGGCGTAGGGGTTAAGTCGTTAGCAAGTTATGGTATTTTGACGGCTATTATCACAGGTCGTAGCAGTGCTATGGTGGATAAGCGCGCCGCGGAAATGGGTGTTAATCATGTGGTGCAAGGTCGTGATGATAAGCTGATTGCTTTAAATGAGCTGCTAAGCATACTTGATCCAGCGCTCAATATCACGGCTGCCGACTGCGCTTATATGGGTGATGATTTGCCAGATATTAAAGCGATGCAAACCGTTGGATTTGCTGCAACAGTACCCAATGCACACGCCGAAGTCATCAATCGCAGTGATATGGTCACTACTCGAGCAGGTGGCACTGGCGCAGTACGTGAAATATGTGACCTCATTTTGAAAGGTCATGGACACTATCAAGACTTTATCGCGCACTATACGCTTGATGAAGTCAAAACTCAGGATAATTTGTCGTGAATACTCGTGTTTTAATAGTCCTTGCCTTGATTATCGCCGGTATTGCAGGCTGGTTTTTTCAACAACAAGGAGAGATAGCGCCACCAGTTAGTATGGAAGCGACTGATGTTGATTATGAAGCAACAGACATCAAAGCGGTACAGACTAATGAGAAAGGCGAAACTGAGTATGAGCTGACTGCCAAAACATTGACGCACAATCCAGAGACCAATTTAGATGAGATGTCAGGCATCACTATGAATTGGGAGCCATCGGCAGAGCAGCGCTATCGTATTGAAGCGGGCAGTGCTGCTATCAGTCAGCAGACGGGTGAACTCAGCTTGTCAGGGGGTTTTTCACTGGTCAGTGAAGGTAATAAAGACGCACCAGATATTGAACCGATAAAGGTGACAGGTAGTATCCTTAAGGGCAATACCAAATCAGGGCAAGTATATAGTGATGCGCCTGTTAAGGTTGAACAAGGCATGAATCGGTTTGAAGCTTCTAGCATGACCGCCAACCTTGAGACTGGTGAATATGAGTTTGGTCAAGTTGCTGTCGCTTTTACTCCAGCTGAACGCCAAGACAAAGCATTGTTTTAATTGCAATAACTCTTATTGACTATGTAATAAAAATAGCAGCTAGCATAAAGTTTGCAAATCCTACTACCCATTATAAAACGAGTGATTTTTATGACATCTAAATTTTTGCCTACTTTGCGCTCATCATTAGCACGCTTCAATCTAACATCGTGCCGCTTGCGTCAATTACATGTGCTGCCAACGGTTATACTGCTGGCACTGCCACTTTACAGTCATGCGCTGCCATCAGATGCCAATCAAGAAATCAAACTATTGGCTGATAAAGCGACGTATAGTGAGCGTACAGGCGTTACCAGCTATTCGGGTAGTGTCATTATCACTCAAGGTACGTTTAAAATGACCGCTGATAACATTACGGTTAACCTATCACAGGGTCGCAGTATCAACTCGGCAGTAGCGACCGGACGCCCTGCAACCATGCAACAGGTTGTCACACAAGAAAAAGGGCTGGCTAAAGGTCAAGCCAATAAGATTGATTATAATGCAGTCACTGGTATTGTTACTTTAACGGGTAATGCTAAGTTGGTTCAAAATGGTGCAAGTTTTTCTGGTAATGTCATTCGTTATAGCCTAAAAGCTGGTGATGTCGAAGCAACTGCTGGCGGTAATCAGCGCGTAGAGTTGGTCTTTCCGCCCAGTAGTAATAGTAGCCAAAGTAGCATCCGCTAAAAAGCTGAATAGTAACTGTAACTGTAACTGTAACTGTAACTGTAACTGTATTAACACCCCTTAGCGTATTAGTGCTTGAATTCTGCAACCGTATGAGTAAGTTATGAGTGATAATAAAAATACAAACCCTTTGGCAACCAATAATAATACAGCGCCTGCCACGCGATTATCGATGCAAAATCTAGGCAAGCGCTATGGCAAGCGCTGGGTTGTGAAAGATGTCTCTTTCTCCGTAGAACAAGGGCAGGTCGTTGGTTTATTAGGTCCAAATGGTGCAGGGAAGACAACCAGTTTTTATATGGTGGTAGGATTGGTCAATATGGATAAAGGCCGTGTCACTCTAGGAAAAATGGATCTGTCTAAATATGCCATGCATGAGCGTGCGCGTGCGGGTATTGGTTACTTACCACAAGAAGCATCTATATTTCGCAAATTGTCTATCGAAGACAACATTTTGGCTATTTTAGAAACTCGTAAAGAATTGAGTAAAAGCGAGCAAAAGCAAGAGCTTGAAAAGCTAATCGGTGAATTCCATCTAGAGCATGTGCGAAAATCATTAGGCATGAGCGTATCAGGTGGTGAGCGTCGTCGCTGTGAAATTGCCCGTGCATTGGCGGCTGACCCAAAGTTTATTTTATTAGATGAACCGTTTGCAGGCGTCGATCCTATCTCTGTTGGTGATATCAAAGACGTTATTTTGACCCTAAAAAATCGTGGTATTGGTGTTTTGATTACTGATCATAACGTCCGCGATACCTTAGCCATTTGTGAGAAAGCTTATATCGTCTCAGAAGGTGCTATTATTGCTGAGGGTACTTCTAGTGAAGTGTTAGAAAATGAATTGGTGAAAGCCGTTTATCTGGGTAAAGACTTTCAAGTGTGAATTAGGATGTGTTGAATATTCGACTTGTCTCGAACACATTTTTGCTAAATGAGCAGCGATTAGCGGTAGCTATTTGCGAGTGTTCAATACGCCCTAACACCTCAATGCATTTTTCGCGTTACTATTTAAACTGTCTGTTGGATTTATAGTTTTCATTAAGCTCTCAAGACAGCGCTTGCTACTTTTCTTATATCTAGCTATTCATCACATTTAGCCTCATTTCTTCTATAAGATCTGGTTCATCATATCGATGGCTGATTTATCTCAAAATCATTCTCAAATTAACGCTTATAAGAGCGTCACGATATCTTATCAATTAATCTTGATTGGACACTTGAATAAGGTTCATAAGTTATGGCAAAAAATAAGAGCAGTTATGTCTGTCAGCATTGCGGCGCGCATTTTGGTAAGTGGGCAGGGCAATGTACCGATTGTGGTGAATGGAATAGCTTGGTCGAAGCACCCAATGTCAGCATGCCACATCATAATAAAAATGTTTCTAAACCAGCAGCAAATCGCTCAGCAACTCGTGAATCAGGCAGTGCACCAACAGGAAACTATTCGGGCACGCATAGTGCGGTCATGCCACTTAATGCCGTGAGTGTAACGCTAGACACACGCTTACCAACTGGTATCAGTGAGTTTGATCGTGTACTTGGTGGCGGATTGGTTGCCGGTTCAGTCGTTTTGATCGGCGGTGATCCTGGTATCGGTAAGTCGACGATTTTGTTGCAAACTGCGACCAATATGGCACGTGCCGACTCATTGGCAGGTAGTGCATTGTATGTGACTGGTGAAGAATCATTGGCACAGGTTGCTATGCGCGCTAGACGCTTGGATTTACCAGCCGATAGATTACGCGTGCTGGCTGAAACCAATGTAGAGACTATCTGTGCAGCCCTGACTCAAGAGCAGCCCGCCATCGCTATTATTGACTCTATTCAAACCATTTATACGGATGCAATCAATTCTGCACCTGGCGGTGTCAGTCAGATTCGAGAGTCTGCGGCTATCTTGACTCGCTATGCCAAACAGACTGGTACAGCGCTATTTTTAGTGGGTCATGTGACCAAGGAAGGCACTCTCGCAGGGCCACGCGTCCTTGAACACATGGTTGATACTGTCTTATATTTTGAAGGTCAATCAGACTCACGCTTTCGGATGATTCGTGCCGTTAAAAACCGCTTTGGTGCAGTCAACGAATTAGGTATTTTTGGTATGACTGATATGGGACTGAAAGAGGTCGCCAATCCATCAGCGATATTTTTGAGCCGCTATGACAAACCTGTTGCTGGATCTGTCGTCATGGTCAGCCGCGAAGGCACACGACCCTTGTTGGTGGAGGTGCAAGCGTTAGTCGATGATTCACAAGGCTCACCTAGACGAATGGCATTAGGGTTGGATTTTCAGCGTCTGTCCATGCTGCTGGCCGTCATGCATCGTCACGGCGGTATTCACACCAGCGGACAAGATGTGTACGTCAACGTCGTCGGTGGTGTCAAGGTCATAGAGACTGGATCTGATTTAGCGGTATTGTTGGCTTGTGCCTCAAGTATTAAAGAAAAAGCATTGCCATCGTCATTGGCCGTATTTGGTGAAGTGGGATTATCGGGTGAAATCCGTCCTGTACCGAACGGTCAAGAACGTTTAAAAGAAGCGATGAAACATGGGTTTAAGCATGCCATTATTCCAAAAGCCAACGCACCTGCTAAAGATGCGCCTCAGTTTAAAGGTATCAATGTGATTGCCGTTGAACGTCTTGATGATGCCATTGAAAGTGCGTTCGAATTGTAAGGTTTAATGGTTTTGATTATGGTTGTTTTATAAGTTATCTCATAAGTCCTTTCTAAGGACTATAAGTTTATTCGTAGAGGCTAATGAATACAATAAACTGGAACCACAAAAAAGCGCCTAATCACTGATGTGTTAGGCGCTTTTTATGTTCTAATTCAGAGAGACTGTTTTCTCAGAATTATGGTCCTGAAACGCGCTCAATAGCAACATTACCCACACCTTTACCTGTAATACCAAGTTTTTTGGCAGCACCATAAGACAAGTCTAGCACACGGTTGCCATGGAATGGGCCACGATCATTAACTTTTACCACAACGCTTTTACCATTAGTCTTGTTTGTGACTTTAACATAACAGTTTAACGGTAGCGAGCGATGTGCTGCTGTTAAGCCATTCATGTCGAAGGTTTCGCCACTGGCTGTTTTACGACCATGGAATTTACGACCATACCAAGAGGCTAGACCTGTTTGTTTGAACTTACTGACCGAGTTAGAGGCTACGGCTGTCAGGCGCTCTAATACATCTTCATCATTGGTCAGTTGAGTAGTGTCACTGGCTAACAGTGAGCTGCTAAGTGCCAACGAAGTCGGTTGGCGTGCTGACTTAACCAAACTTGATGCACCATCATGCTGACGGCTGAGCTCACCAAGTACACGATCGATATGGGAGGCGTTATCTTGTGAAATCATTGCAAGAGAGGTTTTTGCTTCTACAGCATTTGCATTAGTAGCAACTGCAGAGCCAGCAAATAATACTGCTGACATGGTAAGTAAACCAGATAAACGCTTATTCATAGATACCTCTATAACTTATACTTTAAAATCTAACTCTAATAGTTTTAGACTGAGAGTGGCAGTGTTAGACCAATCTAACAGCGTCACAAACTCTAAAGCCACATCATCAATCTTTTTTTCATATAATTATTGATGCTAAATAAATGGGGCTTTTATAGATTTTAAGGTATGGTAATTTTTCATTTCATTATCATAAGCGGGTCAATACAATATGACCAAAGATGCTTATGAAACGCTCAAATGATAGTCAACGATATTAGTAAAACACCCAATTTGAATACAAAGGTTGAGTGTCGAGTCCGCTATATGTGCTAATTACAAACTTTCTCACATTGCTAAATTAATAAAGGTTTTAAAAGGTATTGCGTGTGTCTTTGTTATTAAACCGTTAATTAAGTAGTGTATTTGAAAGCTTGGAATCTACAATTCGCTAACTATACGTACGAGCTACAACCAAAATATAATTAAATGCAAAGTTTATTAGTAGCTATGTACGGGTTATGTATCAAAGTACAGTAAAACGAGGTTAACGCAATTATTTGTAAAAAACAAGGATTAAAACCTATCCGTACCAATTAGCAACGAAGTGTTGTAGTAAGAAAGAATATGAGGGGTATTTGTATTTATCTCAATTAAATCAAATATTTGTATTTAATTTCGAAGGTAGATATGAGGGTTTTTATGGCAAGTCATGCAACTTGCCATGAACAAATTAAATAATCGAAATGATTAAAAATCTTTATTTCTGGTTGGTTATTATTTATTTAAGATCATTGTTTAAATGCATGAGGGCCTTAATTTACTGGTTTATTCCATTCAAGGCTTTCGATAGGATGTATTTTTTCGATTCCAAACGTTAGCTTCAAATATTGTCCAAACACTAATCGCATCAATATGAATAGCATCATGAATAGTATCAACATAAAATCTAAATTTTCATTAAAAAGTTGTTGGTAACTGTAATTTAACTGGGCTTATGAGTGTGAATGGACATAAGTAGTCCAAATCCAGCCATTAACGTCACTACTGCTGTACCACCATAGCTAATGAAGGGCAGAGGAACCCCAACGACGGGTAAAATACCACCAACCATACCCACATTAACGAACACATAAACAAAGAAAGACATGGCAATAGCACCCGCTAGTAATCGACTATAAACATCCGGATGGGTGAAAGCAATGTATAAGGCACGTAGGAGCAAACAGGAATAAATGAACATCAATAAAATCACGCCCAACAAGCCAAACTCTTCTGAAAAAGCCGCGATAATAAAATCAGTATGACCTTCTGGTAAGAAATGTAAATGCGACTGCGTGCCCTCTAAATAACCCTTACCAGTAAGACCACCCGCACCGATGGCAGTTTTTGACTGGATAATATTCCACCCAGCCCCTTGTACATCGGCTTCAGGATTAAGCAGTGTTAAGACACGTGTACGCTGATAATCATGTAATAGGAAATTCCAAGCAATCGCAATAAGCGGTATCGCTAATATGGCGGCAGCTGAAATCAACCGCCAAGATAGCCCTGCCAAAAAAAGCACAAAGATACCACTGGCTGCTACCAAGAGTGACGTCCCAAGATCAGGCTCTTTCGCAATTAATAACACAGGAACGATGATTAAGGCCAAGGTGATAGCGATGCTTGATAGAGAGGGTGGTAGGTCACGTTTGGATAAAAACCAAGCGCACATCATTGGCATCCCAAGCTTCATAAACTCTGATGGTTGCACACTGCCAAACCCTGGTAAGTTAATCCAGCGCTGAGCACCCATACGTACCTCACCGATGATATCGACCAACACTAATAGAATTAATCCCAGTAAATAAAATATGGGTGTAAAAGTGCGATAAAGACTAGGCGGTATCTGTGCCATGATAAACATAACCGTAAAGGCAACACCATAGCTGACCATTTGACGTAATACCATGCCGACATCTTGGCCAGCAGCACTATATAAAATAGTCAAACCAATGCAGCAAACCGTCAGTAAGAGGAGGGTCAACCATGGATCGATATGTATACGCTGCCATAACGTCGGTGCATGGCCTTGGCCTAAATGATGGCTCTGACGTGAAAAACGGTATTGCGGATTAGAAGACATAGGCAAAGTGTGTCTGGCAATTGAGGTAAGAGGGAAGTTTCAAATCAGAACCATGCTTTAAAGTAATTGTATGATATCTTTACTAGTAAAATATCGTGGACAAAGTAACACATAAGAGATAAAGTCACATAATTATAAAAATTATAAGGATAAGTGTTAATTACGAATAACACGCCTCTGATTGAAGGCGATAGTTTAGCTTGCTTGCTGAAAATTTGATAGTATCGATAAAACGTTTTTAGCGGTAGATTTTTGCAATGACTAATACAAAAAAACATCCCTATAGGCAGATCCACAAGCCTATTATTGCACTACTCGTGTGTGCCAGTAGCTTCTCTGTTCATGCCGCTATTATAAGTGACAATAGTGAGCGCCGTATCCAAGTACGTCATGGTAGTAGTGCGGATAGTAGCAGTAATGCTTACATCAGACCTTCTTCAAATACCACAAGCCATAATCCTGGCGTTACCATGCTGAGTGGCGATAGCATGCAGGGCTTGATAGCCCAAAAGCAGCGTGATTTTGAGTTCGATGCCAGTCTGTCTATTGAAGAAAATAAGCGCATGAATATCAATCGGCGCGCGCCTGCTTATAACACAACTTACAGTAATAACAGCTACAGCACGGCGAACAATACTTATAATAGCAATTATAATGATTCTATTAGTATGGATTTTAACGCATGGTTGAATAGCAATAGCTACCGTGCTAGGCAAGTGGCAGATTATCAACGTTACCTAAATTCACGAGTGGGCGCACAAAATGTCCCGCCTATGTCGCAATTACTCACGACAGCACGAAGCTGGAGCAAATGTGGCTATGAGCCTTATCAGCTGCCACCGCAGGAGTTATGGGCAAATATCGTCCCGACATTACGTTTGTATGGTGAGTTAAAGCATCAAGGCATTCTACCCATCAGTAGTGAAATACGCTCGGTATATCGGAGTCCTGGTCTTAACGACTGTGCAGGCGGTGCCGATAGTAGCAAGCATATGAATGCCAGTGCTATCGATATATGGGTACCAGATTATGAAGATAACTTATGGCAGCTTAGTACTATGCAAGATGGCTTATGTCAGTTTTGGCAATATCAGGGGCAATCCCATAATTTTGGTTTAGGCCTATATGCTACGGGTGCTATACATTTAGACACGGATGGTTATCGTAAATGGGGCTTTAATCACGCCAGTAGCTCATCTTCGTGCCGCTATTAAGTCATCCATAAGCTATCGAAAAATCAAATAAATATGAGCCAAAGGTAATAAAATTAGATTAAAAGGGCTATAATAATACTTATGAAAGGCAGCACTAAATGATGAACAGTTTAGAATCATAATATGGTCTATATTGTATAAACCGGATACGGTATCAAGCTCGCTTAGCCTGGAATTAAAAACCTATGTTTAATGATTATTTGGTTTATGAAGTCATATAGCGTTTATTATAAGTAGGATTTATGAAAAAGCGGTATTCAGCAACAGTAAAAACGTATCAGTCTGCTAAGCCAAAAAAAGCGTTTTTGCAATCAAATAACACGTATGTGGCTTTATTTGGTTCAGTTTTTCTGTTTCTTTCATTGATCAGTGCCTGTAGCCCAGAAACGTTTTCTGAAGAAAGCTCTCTAATTACAGAGGATTCCCCTACTGATCCTGACAGAAACTTACAGGATATTGAAGACAATATCAGAAATTCCTATGCTCAGCTGGCTTCACAGCGCTCAGATATCTGTCCAAAACTTATACAAGAAGAAGTGGGCAGTGAGGTTGTTGAGCGTACTGCAGAAGTGATGGTGAATAACCACTGTGATTATTTCTTATATCCACGAAGTGGGCAGCACATCTCGGTTAGCATTAACAGCAGTCAAATTGAAGCCCTCTTAATAGTGCCAGCGCTGCATAACTTTGCCAATGGTGATTATCAAGTAGACTCTTATGACAAGCACGTGATTCGATTGACCTATAATGGTGCAACTTATAAACCTGAAAATTTTATGTACGACGTGGCAGTGACTGTTTCTGGTTAAGTGTCTTATTTTCTAGGATGGATAACTTAGTATCGACTTTTAAAACCATTCATAAATAGTGTCATTGTATAAAAAAATACTGGGTAATACTAAATAGTGTTGCCCAGCATTTTTTTTGTATGGCTATTTATTGGTCTTTTTATCTTTCCAAGGATCCTCTTGTCCAACGGTAACGATCAAGAAATCATCAGGCTTAAGGGTATCTCGCATGGTTTGATTGACTTCTGATAGCTGTACTTGGTCGATACGTTTGACATAATCAGTCAGATAATTATTCGGTAATTGATAAAAATTCATCATTCCAAGTAAGCCATTAATTCCCGCATTGCTCGCAAAACTCATTGGAAAGCTGTTTTTAAGATTGTCCGTCGTTAAGCGCATCTCAGTGTTGGTAACACCTTTTTCTAAGGTGTCGTTGATGACTGCTAAGCTGGCATCGATAGCCGCACGAGCCTTATCATTACGCGTTGAAAAACCAATTTGGTACGGTCCTCGTGCTAGCATGGGATTCATAGAGCCTGATATGCCATAAGTGTAGCCCAAGTTTTGTCTAACCTCAGTCATGAGTCGAGCATTAAAATCACCGCCTGCAAGTATCTCATTACCAACTGCAAAGTTGGTTTGCTTTTGCTGAGACTGGGGATCGGTGGCGCGCTTATCTCCCAATTGTCCCATGAGTACGGTAGTTTGAGTGCTTGGGAAGGGAATATGAATGTGCTTGGCTTGGCTCAGTGGTTTGGGTTCAGGCAGCTCAGTTGCGGGCTGACCTTTCGGTAATTTGCTAGTGATATCTTCAGCAAGTTTTTTTGCTTGCTCTAAGGTTAGATTGCCAGTGATGGCAACAGAGGCATTTGCTGCGACCAAGTAGCGGTTTTTGAAATCTATCAGTTGTTGCTTTTCGATAGTAGGGACGCTTTCAAGCGTACCCGCTGATGGATGGGCGTAAGGATGATCCCCATACAATGCTTCGTTAAATGCGATGCTAGCAAGGCTGTTGGGATCTTGTTTTTGCTGCTGCAAGCCCACCAATAATCGTGCTTTATTGCGTGCTAGGATGTTTTCATCAAAAGCGGGCTCGCTGAGCATTTGAGTCATTAAATCAACGGCTGGAAGTAAATGTTTGTCATCAGATAAGCTACGTAGCGAGACAATAAACATGTCTTTATAGGCACTGCTGTTTAGGTCAATGCCCAAGGTTTCAACAGCTCGAGTAAATTCATTTTCGTCTAAGCGTTTAGAGCCTTGCGTCAGCATGGTAGCGGTCATATTAGCAATACCAAAGCCTGTGCTACTAATACTGCCATCACGGGCGCTACCAGCGTTAAAGCGTAAGTCGATATCGACAATTGGTAAGGCTGTCGTCTGTACAAAACGTACGGGTACACCTGCTTTGGTTTTGAACTGCTGAATCGTTGGGACAGTAACTTTTAACGGTTTGTTATCGTCAAGGCTGGTTAGCTTTGATAATGCGGCAATCGGTGCGCTCGTATCCACTGCCGTAGAGTCACGATATTCTTCAGCACTGGTTGTATCTGCTTGTGCTGCCATCGTCAATGTTGTTAGACCTAACAAGATACCAACACTAAGATGTGACAGTTTTTGCATGGTTGGCATTGCTAATGGTATTAAGTTGAACGCTTTTTTTCTCTTTTGCAATAAATCACTATTCTGAGTCATGGTTTTCTTCTTATAAATAAGGTCTTTATGATTGGCGCTTGTATCGAATAAAGAGCTAACAGGACACTATTATTTCTCTGTCGCTGCTTGGTCTTTAGGCGGGATGATATGCATCACTGTTAAATTGTCCTTTACCAAATACTTTTTGCTAGCAGCTTGTATGTCAGCAATCGTCACGCTATCGAGTTTGGCGGGTAATTCGGCAAGCAGCGTATCGTCAAGACCGATAGACTGTAAGGAGCCAATCATCCGCGCCTGACCCTCCATACTGTCTTGCGCATAGACGAGCCCTGTGACCGTATTGGTTTTGGCACGCTCAATTTCATCGGCGGCAATGGGATCGGTTTTGAGCTTTTCTATTTCAGCAATGATGGCTTGTTGTGCTTGTGCTAAGCTGACACCTTCACGTGGTGTTGCTTGTATTAAAAACAGCCCATCGCCACGATCTAGCAAGTCATATGAAGTACCTACGGTGGTAAGCAGACCTTGTTCGCGTATCAATCGACTCTCAAGTCGCGCAGATAGACCACCATCTAATACATCCTGAGCCAGTGAGAGCGCATAAGCTTGTTTTTCATTGCCTGTCCCTGCTGTCACAAGGCTCGGGACGTTATAACCCATTAATAATACTGGCACTTGTACGGCTTGCTCGGAGTCGACTTGCTGATAGCCACGAAAGCCTTTTTGACTGACGGCAGGACGTTTAGGTAGGTCACTTGGGGGTAGTTCACCAAAGTAACGTTTGACTTGAGCCAGTACTTCTTGCGGCTTAACGTCGCCAACGACGACTAACGTTGCATTGTTTGGTGCGTACCATGTCTTATACCAATCTTTTAAATCTGTAAGGGTAATGGATTCAAGCTCATCCATCGGACCAATGACGGATTCGCCTTTTGGACTGTCGGGCAAGGCTAGCAAACGAAATGACTCGTAAGCCTTGGCAAGTGGATTGTCATCAGTGCGTTGGCGGCGCTCTTCCATGACCACTTGGTGCTCTTTGACAAACTCCTGCTCATTAAACAATAGGTTTTTCATGCGATCTGCTTCTAGCTCTAGCGCCAAAGACAAGCGGTTGGCAGGGAATAGCTCGTAATAGCCTGTATAGTCGTAGCTGGTAAACGCATTATTGACGCCGCCAAATTTAGCAATCAAGCGCTCATAGTCGTCGCTCGAAACATCAGTAGTGCCTTTAAACATCATATGTTCGAGCAAATGCGAGATACCGCCTTTATCCAGCGGCTCATCAGCTGACCCTACCCGATACCAGATTTGGGTCATTACCACAGGTGCGCGATGGTCTTCTTTTACAACTACCTTTAGACCGTTTTCTAACTGATATTCATGTCGACCTGACATATCCATGGTCAATGCTGATGATGGCTGAATATCTTGACTTGCTTTACTTGGACCTACCTCATCTTTACCCAAAGTATTTTGAGTCACTGGATTCTGAACAGTCGACAATGCGCTAGCGCTGATAGTATTGGTTTGGCAAGCAGCAAGAGTCGTTGCTATTGCTAAGGCGCAGGCAAGACGTAGAGAGGCGGTATGTAGGGGCGACGATGATAAAGGCAGTGGCATGGTATGTTCTACTTATATAAAATGGCAACTTGTAAATTGATAAGTGCCTAGGTCACTTTCAATACGAGCGATAGATAGCAGGTTTTATAAAGATTTATGTGCACCAACCATCACACTGGCCGTTGGTTTAAATTCTTGAGTGGTGTTACAGCCTGTCGTGGATAGTACCAGTGTTGCTACTAGTAAAGCTGAGCTGATGTTGATTGCTTTTTTACCGTACGTTTTGCCAGTGTTAGATAGTGATGGCATAGATAATTCCTAAAAATGATGGTTGAGTAAGCGATAGTGAAATAATTAGTAAGTTTTGGAATAAGGCTTTTTCTACAATAAACTCTGGTAGAGTAGGCGAAGTTTAGCATGTGTAAGGTCAGATTTTTGTTTCCAAATCTTAAGCGAAACTTTCTAAATGGATGGTATGGCTTGCTAGATTTGCAAAAATTGACGATAGGCTATGATGGTAAGGTCTGAGCGCAACTCGAATTATGATAAACTACGCTAAAAATTGTCTGTCGTGTGTCATGACCCATGGCAAAAACATGACGACATACCAACCCATTTAAAATAATCAAATAACTGATCGTGATAACTTTTAGGGCAAGCTTATGAATAACTCCAATAATAGCAGTCGTGTGATCATTAATCTCGATGGCGATCTTGATGAATTAGATGACGATGATATTACCTTACCTAGTCTGCCTTCGCAATCTGTGCCCATTATCGATGAGAAAGAAGAATCGGTCTCTATCCAAACGCCCAATGATAAAAGCGTCGCAGATCAGCAAAAAGACAGCACGATAAACAAAGATGTCTCAAGCGCTGATGCAGCACAAAATATTGCTTTGGGTGCGCCGATTGTGAGGACAGAAGAGCAAAGCACGTCTAAAAATGCATCTGAAAGCTTTATAAGCGCTTCATCAGCTGATAATGATAATAAAAATATTGATACTAAGCTTAGCACTATTTCTACTGCCCCAATCATGCCGTTACAGGAGCAGCTAGGGGATAGCCCAAATGTCAGTCCTGCAAGTAGTGCTGTACAAGCGACCACTCAGCCAGAAGTCGAATCCACAGAGCTGCAAGAAAACAAGAAAAAAGGTAGCTGGTTTAACCGCATGAAAACGGGACTGAGTAAGTCGCGTAAAAATCTTGCTGAAGGTATGGTCAGTATTTTGATCGGTGGCAAAGAGATTGATGATGAGCTATTGGAAGAAGTTGAAGATCAGCTATTGGTCGCCGATATCGGTGTCAACGCGACCAATCGTATTATCAAAAGTCTCACCGAGCAGACAGACCGTGGTGATCTGATTTATGCGCATTCATTATATAAAGCATTGCAAACTGAACTGGTTGATATCTTAACGCCGAAAGTTGCACCGCTAATTATTGATACCAGCAAAAAACCTTTTGTGATTTTAGTCGTGGGCGTTAATGGTGTGGGCAAAACCACGACGATTGGTAAACTTGCCAAGCGTCTACAAGGTGAAGGCAAGTCAGTTATGCTAGCAGCTGGTGATACGTTCCGTGCTGCCGCAACCGAACAGCTGCAAATCTGGGGTGAGCGCAATAACATTCCAGTCGTGGCGCAAGGTCATGGTTCTGATAGTGCTTCTGTCATTTTTGATGCCATGCAGTCTGCCAAAGCAAAAAACATTGATGTGCTGATAGCAGATACCGCTGGACGCTTGCAAAACAAAACGCATCTCATGGCGGAGCTAGAAAAAGTCGTACGCGTCATGCGTAAAGCCGATCCACGCGCACCGCACGAAGGTATGATTGTTCTCGATGCTGGCACGGGTCAAAATGCAATTAACCAAGTTGAATTGTTTAATAAAGTCGTACCATTAACCGGTATTACTATTACTAAGTTAGATGGTACTGCAAAAGGTGGCGTGGTCTTTAATATTGCCGAAACCACAGATGTGCCTATTCGTTATATTGGTGTTGGCGAGTCGATTGATGATTTACGTGCCTTTAGTCCAAAACAATTTGTCGCTGCCTTGTTTGAGACTGATGATAAAGAGTAGCGCTCGATAGGTCATTTTAGTCGATGAATGAGTTTTGAAAACAGCATACTTTGAAAGGAAGCATCATGATAGTCACCGAAGCAGCTTTTGGAGCACACCAGTTAACGTTAATTGCGAGTGTCAATGAGCATAGCAGCCCTAAACTGGTGGAAGTCAATTGGCTGCTAGCAGGTGACTCTTGGCATAGCTCGAAATCTATTCCTAAACTTAAGAAGCACTATGGGCTTGTCGATCAAAGTTTTACGTTCATCAATAACGATAGCCTAAGCAAAAACGAGCCTGCTCAAGCGCTACTGATAGAGACTATTGCGCAATTAACAGCGTATTTTAAGGGTGAGCGTCAGGCATTCGATTTGCCAATTGATGTAAGCTTAGGAACCAAGTTTCAGCAACAAGTTTGGCAAGCATTACAAGATATCGGTTATGGCGAAACAATCAGCTACGCGACACTGGCACAAAATGTGGATAATCCCAAAGGATTTCGCGCGGTGGCCAATGCCAACAGTAAAAACCCTTTTAGCGTTATCGTTCCCTGTCATCGAGTCATTGCTAGCGATGGTAGGCTGGGTGGCTATACAGGTGGACTGGATAAGAAAACATACTTGTTAGCACTTGAAGGCGTCACTTGCAAAACTTAGTTTGAAAAAAATGCTCGTCAGATATTGCTAAACAAAAAAGGCCAAACATTTTAAACGTTTGGCCTTTTGTATGATTGACACATAAATGGTTGCGGGATAAATACTATTGCTCAAGCTGTGTCATTACTTCAGCAGAAAAGTTCACATTGCTATAAACTTCTTGCACGTCATCGATATCTTCTAGCATATCAATCATTTTCATGACTTTTTCAGCGTCTTCCACATTGTCTATTTCCGCAACAGTGGATGGTGACATGGTGACTTCAGCATTGTCAGAGACCAGACCTGCAGCATTAAGTGCATCTTTGACTTGACCGAAACTTTCCCATTCGGTGATAACCAGCAGGCTATCACCATCATTCTCGATATCAAGCGCGCCAGCATCTAGTGCGATCAACATGACTTCGTCTTCTAAACTTGTATCATTAAAAGTGATTTCGCCGCGTTTAGTAAATAGATAAGCCACTGAGCCTGAAGTGCCAAGATTGCCTTCATTTTTAGTAAAAGCATGACGCACTTCACTGACCGTACGGTTAAGGTTGTCAGTCATGGTTTCGACTAACACTGCGACGCCGCCGACACCATAGCCTTCATAGCTGACTTCGTCCATATTATCATTGTCATCGCCACCTGTACCACGAGCAACTGCTCGGTTGATGGTATCTCGTGTCATATTGACTGACAGTGCTTTTTCAATGACAGCACGTAAGCGTGGATTTTTGTCAGGGTCGGGATCACCTTGCTTGGCAGCAGAAACAATTTCACGAATAATCTTAGTAAATATTTTGCCTTTTACCGCATCCTGACGGGCTTTACGGTGTTTAATATTTGCCCATTTTGAATGGCCTGCCATATAACATCCTTAAGTTTTGCGTATTATTTATTGTGCTTAAAAAATATTTAATAACAATCTTTCATTCTAGAATGTGTCATTAATGAGAGTGTTTATACATCTCAAGACTTTACAATCTGCATGATGACACACACTAGGTTCGCGTATTTTTATGATATAGATTGCCTTATCTATTTAAAGGAACAGAGCTACCGACACGTTAACGATTTGTATGTTGTTGAGAGTGCTTTTTTGCTACACTGTGGCAACTTATAGATTGTATTCACTGTGATACGTGAACAATATTATAAACCAGTTTTATGTATTTTGACTAACTTGGCCTTATCCAGCGTATTTTAAATCATTGGTTGTCATCAAGCCATCGGTTTTATAGCGCTACTGACTCGATACTACTGACTCTATGAAGCAACCAACCGCTGAAGCCATTACCCATCTGCGTAACCGCATTCATATCATTATTGAAGGCACAGATACCCGTTTGGGTAAAATCTTTGATATTGTATTACTGATTGCGATTTTGACCAGTGTGGCTGTGGTCATGCTCGACAGTGTGTTATACATGCGCCTGCAATATGGCACTATATTCTTCTATGCCGAATGGTTTTTTACCATTTTATTCACGATAGAATATGCTCTTAGGTGGTTTTCAGCACCCAACCGCTTTCGTTACGTTTTTAGTTTCTATGGGGTAGTCGATTTATTGTCTGTGCTGCCAAGTTACTTGAGCCTCATGTTTGTGGGTGTACAGTATCTATTAGTGATACGGGTTTTGCGTATTTTACGCGTGTTTCGTGTACTCAAACTCAAAGCCTATATGCAACAAGCGGGTTTTTTGGCCTCAGCGCTTAAAACCAGTCAGCAAAAAATCACGGTATTCTTTTTGTCGCTGGTATTATTGGTCACGATTTTTGGCTCGATTATCTACGTGGTAGAGGGACCAGAGAATGGTTTTACCAGTATTCCGCTGTCTATCTATTGGGCAATCGTCACCATGACCACAGTTGGCTATGGTGATATGTCACCGAAAACACCGCTCGGTCAAGCCATTGCGAGCATGGTCATGATTACGGGTTATTCGATTATTGCAGTGCCAACGGGTATTTTTACCTCGGAGTTGGCGCGTAATATGCGACCTCAACTCAATCCTGTAACTTGTCCTAATTGTGGCAAATTTGGTCATGCTGTCGCAGCAGAATTCTGTGATCGTTGTGGGCACGCTTTGCATATCTAGCAGTTTTGACGCGTTGTCTACTTTCGTCAATATCTATATTTTATATTACTATACATCGATGTATTCACTAACGAGTGGTGATAAGTCAATTTCAACCCCAAGGTTGACCAAATTCCAGTACTGCCCTGATACCGTGCGATCTAGCATCATGGTCGTTGCAGAAGGCTGGAATTGCCCAAAGTATTTCAACGACGTCCGCATGTGCGCAATGGCTTCGTGATGCACCTGACTTTGACCAAAATCAAAAGCGCCTTCTTGATAAGGTTGAATGGACAGAGGCTTTAGGCCAATGGATAGCCATTTCTCATAAAACTCCCCAGGGATGTTTTTATCATCATCACGGCGAATATCAAGAGCGATGAGGTCTTGCTCAAGTGCAGTCACATCCCCTTTAATGGCATGCTTGGCAAAACGGCGGAATAATTGAACTTCGCTGTCACTATAGCTACGAATACCACCGAAGTCATAAGCCACCACACTGCCATCTTTGCGAAAGGCGAAGTTACCGGGATGTGGGTCGCAGTGCATACGGTATAAGCCAAAGAGTTGTCCTGCGGTAAAGTGGAACAGGCGCTTGGCTATGTCTTGTTTGATGTCGTTGTCCCAAGTCGCCGCGACGGTTAGCGTTTCTCCCATCTCTTCTGTTAATGTCAAAATCCGTTTAGAAGAGTGGCTGCTAATGACCTTAGGGATAATAAGACCTTCGTCTTCTGCATGAAATGCGCCAAACACTCGTAAGTTATGCGCTTCTTTAATATAGTCCAACTCATCATGTAAGCTTTGGCGAATCTCGTTGAAGAGCTGTTCCTGCAACTGTTTGCTCATATTGAGCACACCCGCGATTTTTAGTGCCATTCGCACTTGTTTGAGGTCGCTATCACAGTTCTCATCGACATCAGGGTATTGAACCTTGACCACCACTTTTTGACCCGATAGCAAAACGGCTTTATGCACTTGGCCGATGGAAGCAGCAGCAAACGGTGTCTCTTCAAATTCGCTAAATAATTCTGCCACAGGTGCTTTAAGCTCGCGTTCGATTTGTGCACGTATCTGAGCATACGGCATGGGCGGCGCATCTTTTTGCAGCTTTTCTAATGCTGTCGCCACTTCAGGTGGGAACACGTCTTTGTATTGAGAGGCAATTTGCCCGACTTTCATCACCGCGCCTTTCATTTCACCCAATGTTTCGGCTATCTGGACACCCACATCTTGCATCAGCTCTGAGCGTGCTTGCAAACGTTTTTCTTCGTCACTTGAGAGGTGCTTAAATGAGTTTTTAGCTGCTTTTCCGGCAATACTTGCTGTCATGCCAGCCAATTTCATAAAGCGCTTTCCAGACGATTTTGCCATTCATATCACCATATAGTGGGTTGTTTGCTCAGCCGTAATTTTAGTGTTTTAGTCAAACAATTGCTGTTTAACTCGTGTGCTATTGATAATACATTGATAAAACGCTGTTATACAATTGATTATTTTCGGTTATCAAAATTAGTATGAGTCGCTGATTGTGACAGAGTAGAGGTTATCAAGCCAATAGGACAATGCCATTTGATAACCCAAATGCCCCAAACCACAAATAACACCGACGGCGACGTCGCTTAGATAAGAATGATGGCGAAAAGGCTCGCGCGCATGCACATTGGATAAGTGTACCTCGATAAATGGTTTTTGTGTGGCCAAGAGCGCATCACGTAATGCAACTGAGGTATGAGTAAAGGCTGCAGGATTAATAATAATGGCATCTACTTGCGCAGTTTTATCCGCTAAGAGTCCATGATGTTGGATGTCATCTATCAGTTTGCCTTCATGATTGGATTGTATGCATATTAATTCAATGCCATGCTGAGCTGCACGTTTAATCAGACGTTCTTCGATATCTGCTAGTGTCGTATGACCATAAATCTCAGGTTCGCGCTTACCCAATAAATTCAAATTGGCTCCATTAACCAGTAACAACTTATGAGTGAGTGTTTTATCGGCATTTTGCTTAGAAGGCTTGACGGTTGGTATAGATTGAGAAGAAGAGGTCATAATGGTCTCTATAACGATGAAGCGAGGTTGATGGTTTATTATTTGTTATAAGGTTTAAGTATTATACAAGTATGAAATTGCGCTGTTTAATCAAACCTTTCTCTTTATGATAACAGCTTGATGGCGAGGTTATAAAAAAATTACATGAAAAATAAAGCTAAAGACAAAAAATCATGTTAAAAGTCTTTATGTTGCTAAAAACCCGTGCTATGATATTTTTTATGCAATAATTATTGCAAGTTTGTTGCTACTGTCGAAGCAGCTTATGCCGAAGTAGCGTAGTAAGCAAGATAGTCGTTATTTTTGTAAATAGTGGCTGTCTTGGTACATACCGCTATTTGCTATAGATGTGATAGTAGTTAGGGTAGTACTTTTAAGTTTTTGATTTCATTATCTTAGATCCCGTTTATATGCAATGTTGCAAAGGAATTTGGGGCTAAGCGGACTTTTTTAGGAAGCAATATTATGTCAGCTCGTGAGCAAGGTATCGTTAAGTGGTTTAATGACTCAAAAGGCTTTGGTTTCATTCAACGTGACAGCGGAGAAGATATTTTTGTCCATTTCCGCGCGATTCAAGGTGATGGCTATCGTTCTTTAAAAGATGGCGAAAAAGTTGAATTCAGTGTGGTAGAAGGTGATAAAGGCCTTCAAGCTGAAGAAGTCAGAAAAGTAGAAGAGTAATCTATCCAGTCATTAGAGCGGTTTAGCTATAATGTCTGTAGACACTACTGATATACTACTGAGTCAAGCCCGTTTTATCTTACCCATGTTGAGTCAAAACCAGCATGTTTGGTAGGATCAGGCGTTAGGCTTGGCTTTTTTTATGCCCGTATCTCAGTCAGCTGTACATAGATTTAATATTGCTGTTGCTTAATCTAGATAGCGATATAACGGTTTATTATGAGCCTATTTATCATAAGTCTACTTATCATTAATGAACAAGCGATTAATTTAAAAGGATATTTTTTTGAGTAATTTCACCACGTTTACTGATTTGCCACTTTCAGCACCGACCTTACGTGCCGTAAGTGATCTAGGTTTTACTGCATTGACGCCTATCCAAGCACAAATACTACCGCATACGTTGGCAAATCAGGATGCTATTGGACAGGCACAAACGGGTACTGGCAAGACAGCAACCTTTCTACTGACTATTATGGAAGCTTTGCTTAAACGTCCTTTTACCAATGATGAAGAGCGTTATTTGGGTGAGCCACGTGCTGTTGTCATGGCGCCCACTCGTGAGCTTGCTCAGCAAATATTTGACGATTGCATTGCTCTAACCAAATACACCTCGCTACACAGTGTTTGTATCATGGGTGGCACCAATTATGAAACCCAACAGCATGAGCTTGAGCGTCAATACGTTGATATTTTGGTCGCAACTCCTGGGCGTTTGATTGATCTTGCCAATAAAGGCATGGTTTATTTAGATCGAGTGGAAGTACTGGTATTAGATGAAGCGGATCGCATGCTGGATATGGGTTTTATTCCTGACATCAAGCGTTTGGTAGGTCGGATGCCAGCCAATACAGACCGTCAAAGCTTACTGTTCTCTGCTACCTTTAACCAAGATGTGATGAATTTGGCCTATCGCTGGTTACATGAGCCGCAGTTTGTTGAAATCGAGCCGGAACACAAAACCAGCGAATTGGTTGATCAGCACTTTTACTTACTGACAGAAGATCAAAAGTTAGAAGCGTTGCAGCGTATTATCAGTGACGAGGCAGTGGATAAAGTTATTGTCTTTGCCAATCGTAAAGACCAAGTCAAGCGCCTCTATCATAAGCTGCGTCAAGCGCATAAAATTGTGATGTTGTCAGGCGATGTCATTCAGCAAAAGCGTGAAAAGTATCTACAGCGTTTTAAGGATGGTCATGCTTCTATTTTGGTGGCAACCGATGTCGCAGGGCGCGGCATCCATGTCGATGATATCAGTCATGTAGTCAATTATACTTTGCCTGACCAGCCAGATGATTACGTACATCGTATCGGTCGTACGGGTCGTGCTGGACAAACAGGCATCAGCATTAGTTTTGTGAGTGAAGATGATGCTTTTAATATACCAGCGCTAGAGAAGCATTTAGATACTAAGTTTATGCTTGAGCAGTGGCAAGAGTAGTGATTTCTAAGCCATTAGTGCTGCTATAGTACGCCGCTGACGAAATGATAAAAGCCCTAAACGTCATGATTGATGTTAAGGGCTTTTTTGTGTGGTAGGTTTTGATGTTAAATGATTTTATATTTTAACAGTATTTGTTATCGATGATTTTTATTGAGTTTGTTCCATCATTTCAGAATGCTCATGGTGATTCATATTGATCGTGCTATCACTCATATCATGCATACTATGATCCATACCTTGGTGAGAGGTGCTGGCATCAGCTGGCATCATATTATGGCTGCTGTGATCCATCATTTGTGAATCGCTCATTTGCATATTGGACATATCATGCCCACCATGCATACTAGACATTGCTATAGGTACAAACACAACGGCTAAACCAGATAAAACCATGACAGCGCCATTAAGTTGTCTCAAGCGAAAACGACCAATCTTGTCACGTAACCAGCCAACGGTCTCGTGCGTGGCGACCAGCATCGGTACGGTTCCTAAGCCAAACACAAACATGAGTGCGGCACCGCTGAGCGGGTTGTGAGCGACGACTGCAATGAGTAATGCACCATAAACCAGTCCGCAAGGCAAAAATCCCCAAAGCAGCCCAGCAGTTAATGCTCGCG
The DNA here is from genome assembly GCF_904846535.1 of Psychrobacter muriicola 2pS. NCBI lineage: Bacteria > Pseudomonadati > Pseudomonadota > Gammaproteobacteria > Moraxellales > Moraxellaceae > Psychrobacter > Psychrobacter muriicola. The sequence continues at coordinate 79,873 of NZ_CAJHBC010000003.1, read as the reverse complement.
GAAAGGTGTTGAGTGGAAATACTTTTTGACGAAGTGGGCTGAGATATTGCCAGAAACGCATACCAAAACGCTCAAGATTTTTTAAAAATGGTGCGCCCAGCATGGTCACGCCGACGAATACTAACACCAAGCCTAGTAAGATACGCGGCGTACTATTACCTTTCATTAAGGGTTCTAGTACAGTGATGCCAATCAATCCTGCCATCAAACCCAAAAAGGCGTAACTGGTCAAACGACCTATATGGTAAGTGGCCACAAGAGCACGGCGTTTGGTGGGGCTGACGTCTTTCATCGATAGCCCAAATGCTGTCACCAGACCGCCACACATGCCTAAGCAATGCGGCGAACCAAAAAATCCCATCAGTAATGCCGCAATAAGTAAGGCGGTGGTCATGGGGCGATTCTCCTAAAAAATGAAAGGTGTACCTACTTATATAGTCGGTATTGAATCAACACTTAGTAGTAAGTAATACAGATAGTTAAAGCCTTTATAAATGGTTACGGCGTTCACCTCGCTCAATGCACCAATTCGTACTATTTGCGCTCAGTTGCCATATATTTATACTTTTAATAGCTTCTACTATAGATAAGGTAGATCAAGGCTAGATTTTTGGATGTTTATCAAGGTCAGACTGAGTTACTGACTTTATATCATCAGGATGGATCGCCTTATCATCAGCGATCATATCAGTCGCTGTGGTAGCGTCATTTTGCGAAACAGGCATTGAGTGTTCATGAGCCTGTATGGTTTGCCGACGCTCTTGGCGATCATCCAATATGATGCGCTGTGATGCATTGTCCAAATCTTCAAACTGGTTTGATTTGACAGCATAACGCACCGCCCAAATGGCAACCACAAACAGCATGAGACTTAATGGAATTAACAAAAATATACTGAGCATGGTAACTCTCTTAAATAGCATTTTCTTTTATTATTATACACTCATCACAAGTGTAGTGGATGATCAGTAGTGATTTTGCTGAGTTCTCAGAAGATATTTAATTGGCTACCTGCTTGTATTGAAATCTATTCATCAGATTTTTTTGCGGCGTTACCTCTTGGGGTTAACAGCTGCTGTGAAGTCACGTCGTTGGCATGACGACAATCTACCTGCGGACGTATCACATCGCGCAAATAAGCGGCAACCTCATAAACAGCCCGCCGTGAATGACTTAAGTTCTGCGCAGGCTTCATCCAGTCACGGCTTACAGGTAAGGGGGCGCTGAGTGGTGTGCTATTGATACCGTTTAAGGCAAACTGTCTACGAGCACGCGCCATATGGTAGCTGTCAGTAATGAGATACACGTGACGCAGTGGAATACGTTTGGCGGTAAAACGCGCATTTTCGCAGGTATTCATACTGGCATTTTCGCTTATCAGCCCATCAATGCCATGCTCAAGGAGCCATTGACCGAGCCACGGCGCTTCAGCACCGCTTAGCACAATAGGTAGGGGTAAGTCGTGATAAGCGCTGGCAGCGGTACGGGCGCGGTTAAGACTATAGCTATTAAGAATAATTTGATTGTCATTATCATTGGTTAGTCCGCCGCCTAATACCACATAAGCGGTAGGCGGTGAGCTCAAGGCAGCAGAGGGTAGGCTGGGTAATGGCAAAAGCGTAAATAGATAAACAATCGCTTGGGAAAACAGCGGCGTAAACAGGCTGATGATTACTAAAATAACAGTTGTTGAACCAAGTAAAAAGGTAATATTAATGATGCGAAATAGCTTGATCATACGCTCAGCTGAACGCAAGTAATAACGCCATAGTCGCTTAGATAATAACCGCTTAGACCACATGCTCTTCATACCCAATAGAGCCATCAGTATTTACCCAAACTGGCTCACGCGCTAACTGAATCGCAAATTTTTCATAGACCGTATCGGAGATATGTCGTTGGGCATCTGCTACATCGTCTTGAGTGGCGTAATAAGGGGCGTGATTGGTCAGCACCAAGGCTTGCTGCTGATGGGTGACAATTGGTGCAATACCACCACCTTTCAAGCCACTCTGTTCAATCAACCATCCTGCCGCAACCTTTACCAGGGCATCAGGTATAGCATAGCCGACGATAGTAGGGTAGATCGATTGTAAAGCAGTAAATTGCGATTGAGGAATAATGGGGTTTTGAAAAAAGCTACCACAATTTGGCAGCTGCTTGGGGTTAGGAAGTTTTTGTTGACGAATATTGATAATCGCGTGCATCACATCCGCAGGCACTGGCTGCGTACGACCGTGTTGCTCGGCATAGTGTTTTGCAACGGTTTGCACATCACCATAGCTGGCTAGGATTTTGGTTGCATCGGTATGTAGTCTGAATCCAACGCAGCTGATTAACCAGGTATTAGGCGCACGTTTAAATATGCTGTCACGATAGCCAAACTCGCAGTCGGTGGCTGTGAGATGATGCCAAGTTTGAGTGGGTAAGTGATAGGCTCGCACATACTGTAAGCAGTCTTCTAATTGGACACCATAAGCACCGATATTTTGTACGGGTGCAGCGCCAGTTAGACCGGGTATCAGCGCCAGATTTTCTAGCCCGTACCAACCTTGATTGACCGTATATACCACCAAGTCATGCCAGTTTTCGCCTGCCATCACTGCAATATCGACGTGGCTATCTGTCTGAGCGGTTAGGCTGATACCTCGCATTTGGGGCTGTAATACGATAGCATTCAGGTGCGCTGGCAATAACACATTACTGCCGCCAGACAACACAAATAGCGGCTTGTTTTGCGCTATGTCTTTTGCATGATTTGCCATAAAATCGTCAAGCTGTGCTTCAGCCGTCAGTGTCACGACAGTATCCGCGACACAGGCTAAGGCCATGGTATTACCATGTGACAAATCGACTAATTCACGGGTCAATAAGCTCGCTGGCAAATCAGTTGTCATGGCAAATTGAGTACTAGAGTCCAAGCGTGAAACTGAGGTCATAACATAGCCTATGTGGCAGATAGATAATGAATTACACAGTGTTTATTATAAAGGATGCAAGACATAAAGGTGGCATAAAGTTAACTTTATCGTTAGCAAGCTTTCCAGCTTTCAATCCACGCTTGTGCGCTTGACTCAATACGTTCAATCACTTCTTCAAAGTCATCGCCATCGCCTTTATAAGGATCTGGCACATCGTCACCGCCATAAGTAGGATCTTCTTCACTAAATAAAGCCAACTTGGCCAAATGCTCCTCTGTGTCTGTCAAGCTGTCCTTGATGGCTTGTAAATCAGCTAAATTCTGTGTATCCATTGCTAGAATTAAATCAAAATTACGAAAGTCATCGGTACTGACTTGGCGGGCGACCAGTTTGTTGATTTTATAACCATGCGCTTTTGCATGGCGTTGCGAGCGAGTGTCAGGCGCATGACCAATATGCCAGTCACTTGTCCCTGCTGAATCTACTTTGATTGACAATCCAGCAATCGCTGCTTGCTGACGAAAGACTTCTTCAGCCGTTGGCGATCGGCAAATATTTCCCAAACAAACCAATAATACAGAAGACGGAGTACAGGTTTTCATCAGCATAATATGACCTTGTATAACAAAAAAACATGCTATAAGAGACCGCCATGTTAGTGCGGCTTTTATTAGCATGCAATTAATTAAGTAAATCGGCTGTCAGCCTAACGGTTAATGCCTTGAATGGCAAGGGTAGAAGCTAAACAATACGGTCATTTGCTCACGGATTTTTGACGATATTATTTATAGCCTAAGGTAGTGCTGTGACCAGCTTACTCTTGTTTGTGTTTAAAGCGTTGAAGATCACGGCGCTCTTTTTTATTGGGCTTATTATCAGGCCGTGCAAGATTGGCAAGTTTACGCTGCTCAGCATAATAAGCGCGGCGCTCTTCGCTTTCCTCAGTTTCTGAATACAAAACTTCAGCGGCGAGCGCATTACCACGTTGCGCCGTTAGTGCCTCAACGACGACGGTCTTTTCAGTCATGGCAGTGGCTGAGCCTTGACGAATCTGTAGTTCATCGCCAATCATAATCTCTTTACTTGTCTTTACGCGACTACCCGCATAATGCACCCGTCCGCTTTCGATGGCTTCTTTGGCAAGGTTGCGAGTGCGATAAAATCGTGCTGCCCACAACCACTTATCGAGACGCATACGCACGACATCAGGTTGGCTATGGTTAGGCTGATTGTGGTTTTTGTTGTGTTTACTCATCAAAACCTCATAGATATCCATAAAGTAAGATAATAATAATGGTGCTTTTTTTGCAAATTGAAAGAGCCATGCGCTATCAAAATGTTTAAAAATAGATTCTTATGGTGAAGCAGAAAGGCTCGTCTTAGCCATTATTCTGATTGGCAACTTTCACAGCCATTTCTGCCGCATCATTTGTCTTCAACTGCGCTAAACCATTAATCACACCTGTGATATTTTCTACGGTTTTATTTTGGCTTAATTTAAATTGGGCTTGTATAGAATCGATGGGCAGCTTAAAGCCAATAATCCCTCGGCACATCGCATCGATATAAGCAGCAGGTGCCTCATCTAATGACCAAGGATGGTCGGATAGCACCTCTTGCTGCGCAGTCATGGTTGCTAATATCCATTTCAGCGTATCGGCGTCTTCAAGCAATTCAATTTTAGATTGAATATGGACGCTTTGATAGTTCCAAGTGGGCACTTCTTTATGAGTTCTGGCTTTGCTAGGATACCAGTTGGGGCTGATATAGTGTCCAGAATCTTGAAAAATAATTAACCACGAAGTATTTGGTAAGGCGTCTTGATAAATAGGGTTTTTACGACCAAAATGACCGTAAAGATAGCCGTGCTGAGCATTAGAGTTAATGTCAGAACCAACATCAGGCATAAAATTATCGTTATGCCAGAATAGCGGTATATGGCAGGCTTCGATGCCATTTTTAGTTTGAGCAACCAAGGTCGCTAAGGGATTGGCTGCGATAAATTTCATAATGTTTTCTAGGTTTTCTTCGGTAAAAATGGCAGGAGTATGCATGCTATTCTCAGTTTATGTTTGATATAAAATCAGTGACACCACTGCTGCTCACATGGAATACCATCATTGTTACCATCCATTTTTGTATTAGGGCAGTGTTGTATAAAGTAAGTGGCTTCTGCGCATGACGTCATCTGAGAGCAATGCTTTCGGCCATCACAGGTAAAGCTTGCTGCTGAGCCTGATAACGTGAGTACTGGTTTTACTGCCGAGACTGATGTTGACGTTGCCTCTGAATCGACGTACGTTGGCGGTATGTCATCCAAATCAGTTGAGGTAAAAGCAGCGTCAACTGGATTATCAGTTGCAGCGTTAGTAATAGGGTTGCTGTTGCTGGTCGTGTTTTTAGGTTGCAGCATCTTATAACCCACAAGTGCTAAAACCAGTAATAATACAAACATCAATATCTTTTGAATCACGGTTTACCACCTAATCATGGTCGCTATAAATTAATGAAAGTTACCAACGAATAATTACTGTTCATTCATCAATGGCCGTTTTTTAGTGATTAAAAAATGGCCATTGATGTATTGATAGTCGACGTCTATTTTTATTTCAAAAATAACTGATAGCCGATATTATCATTGAGCATGGTGCAGTCATAGCCGATATCGAGTAACGCGTCTTGTAATTGACGAGAGTTACCCTCAGACGCTTGCAAACCGACCAATACGCGACCTTCGGCGGCACCATGATTGCGATAATGGAACAAAGTGATATTAAAGTCATCACCCAGTTTTTCTAAGAAAGTCAACAATGCACCTGGACGCTCTGGGAAAACCACACTTAATAACTGCTCGTTTGCGACCTGTGCATGACCACCAATCAAATGGCGAATATGGGATTTGGCGATATCATCATCGGTCAAGTCATGCGCTGTATAGCCATCAGCTGCCAATTGGGTACGAATGGTTTTACGCTCTTTGTCGCCTTCTTTTAGCGCGATACCGACGAATATTGATGCAGGCTCCATAGAGTCAGGTGATTTTTTACTATCGGCACGGTAGTTAAATTCAGTGATGTTACGTCCGTGTAAGCTGCGGCAGAAATTTAAGAAAGCTCCCGTTTGTTCAGGAATCGTCACGCCAAAGATGGCTTCTTTTTTCTCACCAATCTCAGTGCGCTCAGCGATATAGCGTAGGCGGTCAAAGTTCATATTGGCACCACAAATGATACCGACGCAGTTTTTACCTTGTAGATTATGGGCTTCGATATATTTCTTCATGCCAGCAACGGGTAACGCGCCCGCAGGCTCAACGATGCTACGGTTTTCTTCAAAGATGTCTTTCACCGCAGCGCATACTTCATCATTGGTACAAGTCACCACGTCCGGCTCGACTAAAGGACCTGATTTATCACTTTTTTGCAGGCGAACGATATCAAAAGGCAATTCGCCGATTTGAGCAACCGCCACGCCGTCGACGAACAGTCCAACTTGCTCAAGCTTAACTCGCTCATTGGCTTCAAGCGCTGCTTTAAGAGAAGCTGATTGCTCAGATTCTACAGCAATGACTTTGACATGCGGCGCAACTTCACCTAAGAATGCCGCGACACCTGAGATGAGACCACCACCGCCAACCGCGACGAATACATAATCCATATTGCGCCATTGCTGGGTTAGCTCAAGACCAATGGTGCCTTGTCCAGCAATGACCAATTCATCATCATAAGGTGGAATAAAGGTTAGACCTTCTGTTTCAGCGCGATTGATTGCATAACGGTTGGCTTCATCGAAGCTATCACCATACAAATCAACATTGCCGCCCAGTGCTTTAACCGCATCTACTTTAATGTCAGGGGTGGTGGTCGGCATCACGATGATATTGTTTAGGGCAAGTTTACGGGCAGAATAAGCAACCCCTTGAGCATGATTACCCGCTGATGCGCAAATGACGCCGCGTGCTTTTTGCTCATCACTTAACTGACTAATTCGATTGTAAGCGCCGCGTAATTTAAAGGACTTGACCGGTTGCAAGTCTTCGCGTTTAAAGCGAATGTCATTAGCGAAACGTTGGGTCAGCTTGGGTGCCGCTTCAAGTGGTGTTTGAATTGCCACGTCATAGACGGTGGCTTGCAAGATGGCTCGTACCCAATGTGACAGCATAATGTTCCCTAATAAAAAGTGTGATTGAATAGAAAAATTAAATAGATTAGCCTATGCTGATTTTGATGGTCTTGCAAGACTCAATTGCAGTTTTTATAGTGATTTTAAGATTTGATGAAAGATGGGGTTGGTTTTATTTCAATATTTTGTCCAAGAAGTATTGAATGATTTTTATATGTCTGTATTATTGGACATATGGAAATAACTAATGCTATCGCAAGCTTTGCTGCGCTCTCTCAAGATACTCGTCTAAAAGCTTTTAGGTTGCTTGTCAGCCAAGAGCCCGTTGGTCTGCCAGCAGGTGAAATTGCTCGTCAACTGTCTGTGCCGCACAATACCATGTCAGCCCATTTATCGGTGCTGGCTCGAGCAGGGTGGGTGGTGTCTCAACGGCACAGCCGCCATATAATTTATCGTGCATCACTAGCACATATGGAGGGGGTGATTCAGTTTCTATTGCAAGATTGTTGTGCGGGACACCCAGAATTGTGTGCCTCGCTCATGGAAAATCTGAGCAGATGTGAGCGTGCTAAACCTGCTGATGCAGACAGTCTTTCAAACAACCAGTAAGCCCATAACTGATTTAACAAACCTCTTTATTACTAGGGCGTGTCCTCATTTTTAGCTCATTTAGTCAATTTCGTTAAGATTGACGACATACCCTGAGCATACTCATAAAATAGGTAAAATTACTATGACATCATTGATTTTTCACAATCCAAAATGCGGTACTTCTCGCAATACGTTAGCTATCATGAAAGCATCAGGCGAAAATCCAGAGGTGATTGAATATCTTAAAAACCCACCAAGCCGTGATTACTTAGTTGAGCTCTTGGCAAAAATGAACCTTTCACCAAGAGAGCTGTTACGAAGCAAAGAGCCTGTCAATGATGAACTAGGATTAGACAATCCTGAACTGTCTGACGATCAAATCATTGATGCGATGATTGCCCATCCTATTTTAATCAATCGTCCTATCGTGGTCACGAATAAAGGCGCCGCATTATGCCGCCCATCAGAACGCGTATTTGAGTTATTAGACAATCCAGTGGGTAGCTTTACTAAAGAAGATGGGGAAGTGGTTCATTATGGCAAATAATACAGCAGATTTGGATGTGATCGATTTGCCCAATATTGATGCAAGTGCAATACAAGCGATTGATATTGAGTCTTTAATTGGTACACATGACCCGCGCCATCCCCCTAAAATATTGGTGTTATACGGCTCTCTACGCCAGCGCTCATTCTCTAAACTGGCAAGTGAAGAAGCGAGCCGTCTATTGCGTTGGTATGGTTGTGAGGTTCGAACATTTGATCCGACGGGGTTGCCATTGCCTGATGCTGTTGATGCAGATCATCCAAAAGTACAAGAGCTGCGAGAGTTGGCGCAGTGGTCAGAAGGTATGCTGTGGGTGAGCCCAGAGCGTCATGGCAGTATGACCAGTATTATGAAAGCACAAATTGACTGGATTCCATTATCATTAGGCGGTGTACGTCCAACCCAAGGTAAAACTTTGGCAGTGATGCAAGTTAGCGGTGGCAGCCAAAGCTTCAATACGGTCAACCAATTGCGCATTCTGGGTCGTTGGATGCGGATGATTACCATACCTAACCAATCGTCTATTCCTAAAGCTTTTTTAGAATTTAACGATGATGATCGTATGGACAAGTCTCCTTTGTATTTGCGTCTCGTGGATGTTTGTGAGGAGTTGGTGAAATTCACTTGGCTGACTCGTGGACGCTCAGCCTATCTAACAGACCGCTACTCTGAACGAGTAGAAAGCGCTGAGGAGTTGTCGCAGCGCGTCAATCAAAAATCACTCTAATTTATCCGCTCATAATTCATTTTCTAATACTTGCTCTTATAATAATTAAGCCTAGAAAGGTTACTCAATGCTTGCATTAACTATCTTTATCGTGACTTTGGTTTTAGTGATATGGCAACCTAAAGGACTGGGTATTGGCTGGAGTGCGATGGGTGGCGCATTGGTTGCCTTGGCTTTTGGCGTGGTACAGCTCTCCGATATTGGAATTGTGTGGGACATCGTTTGGGATGCGACTTTTACCTTTGTGGCACTTATCATCATCTCGCTTATCTTAGATAAAGCTGGATTCTTTGGGTGGGCAGCGCTGCATGTGGCCAGACTGGGCAATGGGCAAGGACGATTATTGTTTCCCATGATTGTGATTTTAGGCGCATTTATCTCGGCGTTCTTTGCCAATGATGGGGCAGCATTACTACTGACCCCGATTGTCATCGCTATTTTGCTGCGACTTAAATTCTCACCACCATCCGCTTTGGCGTTTATCATCGCGACAGGCTTCATTGCTGATACTGCAAGTCTGCCGTTAGTTACCTCTAATCTGGTCAATATTGTTAGTGCCAATTATTTTGATATTGGTTTTGGCCGTTATGCAGCGGTGATGATACCAGTCAATATCGTGTCTGTATTAGCGACGCTTGCCGTGTTATGGGTAGTCTATGCGCGGCACATTCCAAAACATTACTCTGTGGCTGAACTAAGCGCACCAGAGTCCGCGATTGAAGATCCGCTTGTCTTTAAAGCTGCCTTTCCACTGCTCGCGTTGCTACTTATTGCCTACTTTACGACGGAATCATTGGGCATTGCTATCTCATTTGTGACAGGAGTGGCTGCGCTATTGTTAATGGCTATCGCCGGTCGCTGGTGGCAAGGGGGTCGTGGTGCCGTCGTTTCTGTATCCGATGTTCTGCGTCATGCGCCTTGGCAAATTGTATTATTTTCCATCGGCATGTATTTGGTCGTTTATGGTTTAGGTAATGCAGGGTTAACGGCCTATGGTGCACAAGTATTGAATTGGTTGGGGCAGCAAGGTGCTGTAATAGCAACATTAGGGACAGGATTCCTCTCTGCTATTGTAGCGTCTATCATGAATAACATGCCATCGACCTTAGTTGGTGCACTGGCGATTGATAGTGCTCAAGTACCCGTTGCTACTCGAGAGCTCATGATTTATGCCAATGTGATTGGTAATGATTTGGGGCCGAAATTTACGCCTATCGGTAGTCTGGCAACTTTATTGTGGCTCCATGTATTGGCAGAAAAGGATTATAAAATCAGCTGGGGGCAATATATGAAAATTGGACTGCTTATTACTCCGCCCGTACTATTGGTCACGCTACTGGCCTTGGTTTTTTGGTTGCCTTATCTGTCTACATTTTAAAAGTTGAGTGAATGTCTTGCGATTAGCGTGGCTATTACGCTGACATCCATCAAACTCATCGGGTATAATAGCGGCGCATTTTACCTTTTTTAAAACGATACGTTTATTCTGCCAAGGATTTATGATGAGTGATCAGCAAGCACAAAAGCAAGCCGCAGCCAAAGCGGCTCTAAGTTATATCGAAGATGACATGATACTTGGAGTAGGCACAGGCAGTACAGTCAACTGTTTGATTGAATTATTGCCGACCGTAAAGCTTGCTGGCGCGGTGGCTAGCTCACAGGTCACTGAAGACAAACTTCGTGCCCTTGGTATCGAGATTATTGATTTGAACTTTGCGGGTACGCTTGATATTTATATCGATGGGGCTGACGAAGTCAATGAGCATTTGCAATTGATAAAAGGCGGCGGTGGCGCGCTCACTCGTGAAAAAATCGTGGCAGCTGCTTCTAAGAAATTTATATGCATGGTTGATGAGAGTAAAAGTGTCGAGATACTCGGCCGCGAATTCCCAGTGCCGATAGAGGTGTTGCCCCAAGCCCGCTCATATGTCGCTAGACAATTGGCAAAAATGGGCGGTGAGCCTGTTTATCGTGAAGACTTTGTGACTGATTATGGTAACGTCATCTTAGATACTTATGATTTGGACGTTAGTAATCCAATAGCGCTTGAGCAGCAACTGAATAATATCGTTGGGGTCGTGTGTAATGGTATTTTTGCTGCTAACCAAGCTGATGTATTGCTTAAAGCAAGTAGCGGTGGGGTCGAGACGTTGATGCGTTAAATGGCTCGTTAGCTGAGTAATAACTGTCGACTGACAATTAAAAAGGCAGACCATACTAAATGTGGTCTGCCTTTTTTATACTTACTCTTTAATAAATAGGTTACGACTATATTTTTTAAAGTTTGATTTTGTCTTGTAATAAGAATTCCATCAAGGCTTTTTGTGCATGTAAGCGGTTTTCAGCTTCATCCCATACCACTGAGCGTGGGTCGTCAAGCATATCATGAGAGATCTCCTCACCACGATGCGCGGGCAGACAGTGCATAAATACCACTTCAGGATCGGCTTTATCTAATAGCGATGGCGTTACTTGATAAGCGGCAAAACGGCGCGCACGAGTGTTTTGTTCAGACTCTTGTCCCATGCTTGCCCATACATCAGTGACAATTAAGTTTGAATCTTTCGCTGCCTCTTGCACGTTTTCGACAATACTGACGCAATGCGAGAAACGTTTCATCAGCTCAGGGTCAGGCTCAAATCCATAAGGAGCTGCTACTCGTAGCTCAAAGCCAAACTGATGAGCCGCTTGCATATAGGATGCGCACATATTATTGCCATCACCGACCCAAGTGACGATTTTATTTTCTATACTACCGCGATGCTCATAATAGGTTTGCATGTCAGCTAGTAGCTGGCAAGGATGAAACTCGTCAGTTAAAGCATTAATAATAGGAACGCTTGAGTATTCAGCAAAGGTCTCAACTTTTTCGTGACCAAAGGTACGAATCATAATGATATCGACCATGCTCGATATGACACGAGCGGAGTCTTCTAGTGGCTCACCACGCCCAAGCTGGGTATCATTTGGCGATAAAAATATAGCACTACCACCAAACTGACCCATACCCGTCTCAAACGAGATGCGCGTACGGGTTGAGGATTTTTCAAATATCATGCCAAGCGTACGACCAACAAACGGCTGATATATCTCGCCTGCGTGTTGCATCTTGCGCAATTCGCTGGCGCGTTTTATAAGGTTTTCTAGTTCTTGTTTGGTTAAATCAGATAAGGTCAAAAAATGGCGCAAACTCATAGTAATCCTAGCAGTCGATCGCAGTCAGTGAAACGTCATCAGTCTTTAATAGTATCGCGTCAGTGCGTATACTGGGGTGACAACAAACTTTTAGTATAGCGCAATTAGGCTTAATGTAAATGTCCAATTTGCCGTGATTTATCAGTCTGGCAAACAGTTATTAAATGGATAGCGATTAGGTCAGCATAATTATACTTGTATACGATTTGGGCGATTGCTTAGGCGGCATAGTAGCTCGTAGCTAATCGTACCTGCATGTGCGGCGACTTCATCGACGTGCGGTGCATCGCCCCACAGTATTACTTTGCTGTCTAACGCAATGTCTTCTGGCGTGGTACTGATGTCAATGACAATCATATCCATTGCCACCCGTCCAATGACTGCGCATCGGTAGCTTTGATTGTTGGTAGTATCGATAACAGAAACATAGGCCTCATCGCTTACGACACGAGGGTAGCCATCACCGTATCCAATGCTCACCAGAGCCGTTCTAGTGTCTTTCTGCGCTGTCCAGCGACTGCCATAGCCAATAGCATTGTCTGCATGGACTGTTTGCAGGGCGATAATTTGCGCGCTAAAATCCATCGCTGGCTGTAAGTCTAACTCATGCGCGCTTTTATCAATCACAGGGGCGCTACCATATAAAATAATGCCGGGACGCACCCAATCATAATGATGCTCTGGAAAATTAACGATACCAGCAGAATTACATAATGAGCCTTGGATATCTGGGCTAATGGTTGCTTGTAAGGTGTCTAATACCTCCGAAAAACGTTGTATCTGCATCGCATTCAATGGATGAGCACTATCATCAGCATTGGCAAAATGCGTTGCTAGTATCAACTGATATCCGGCTTCATGCAGGCGCTTAGCCGCTGCCATAACGCCTTCAGCATTGAAGCCTAAACGGTTCATGCCAGTATTGTATTTAAGCCAAACCACTCTGGTTACACTATTGGTTGGTGGAATATTCTCTAAAGCCCACTGCAATTGCGGTGCATGGTGAATCACGCAGCTAATATCATGCTCAATGGCTTGTTGCCACTCATCAGCGGTAAATGCACCTTCAATCAAACCAATGGTTTTGTTCCAGCCCAACTGCCGAGCTTCCAGCGCTTCAGTTAGGGTGGCGACGCCGATACCATCTGCCATTTGCAATGCTGGCAACACTGCAGCCACGCCATGTCCGTAAGCATTGGACTTGACCATAGCAAGGACTTTAGAGTTTGGTGCCATTTTCTTAACTTGGTTTAAGTTGTGAGTAATGGCTTGTGGTTTGATTGTGATAGTACGCATAATTGGCTTCTTTATAAGTAGAATTATGAAGTTATAAAGCCAGTACCGCATCAATCGGGCTAATGCAGCACTGGCTATTTTGTTAAAAAGTACTTATTAGCTTATGATTAAGCCTTAGTCTTTATAAGATTGGTTACTCATCATTCTCATAACTGACGTTTTGATAGTATTCTGGCGTTAGGTTAATAAAGCGGGTAAATTGCCCTTCAAAGCCCAAACGTATAGTGCCGATAGGGCCGTTACGCTGTTTACCAATAATGATTTCAGCCACGCCTTTATGATCTGAGTTTTCATTATAAACCTCATCACGATAGATAAACATAATCAAATCGGCATCCTGCTCAATTGCACCCGATTCACGCAAATCCGACATGATAGGGCGCTTATTAGGACGGTTTTCTAGACTGCGGTTAAGCTGCGACAAAGCAATAACAGGGCATTCAAGCTCACGTGCTAGCGCCTTGAGACTCCGTGAAATCTCAGAGATTTCTCCAACACGGTTGCCATCTAAGTTTGGCACTTTCATCAACTGGAGATAATCGACGACGATGGCGCCAAGTTTGCCATCATGATTTTTGGCGATACGGCGGCAGCGTGAACGCATTTCAGAGGGTGGCAGCGCTGTACTATCGTCAATATAAAGGTGCTTAGATTGCAAGTGTTGAATGGCGTTCATCATTTTTGCCCATTCGTCTTCATTCATTTGCCCAGAACGCAGATGCGTCTGATTAATTGCGCCCCATGAGGACAGCAAACGCATGACGATAGACTCAGCAGGCATCTCCATTGAAAACACCACAACAGGCAGATCTTCATTGAATAAAATCCCTTCCGCCAAGTTCATGGCAAAGGTGGTTTTACCCATAGAAGGACGGGCGGCCACAATGATTAAGTCACCTGCTTGTAGACCTTGCGTTTTATTATTTAACTCAGCAAACGGTGTCTGTAAACCAATCATGCCATCAGGATTGGATTTTAGCTCTTGAATCTTATCAATAACGTTGGTCAAAACAGCAGTAATACCCACAGGTCCACGCTGTTCGGCGCGTTTGTTATGTTGCTCATTGATGCTAAATATCTTACCCTCAACACTGTCTAAAATATCACTGACGGTCTGGTCTTTAGGGTTATAGGCGAGCGTGAGCATCTCATTGCCAGTCGTGATCAATTGGCGTAGAGTAGATAACTCACGTACGCGCTGGGCATAGGCGGTCAGGTTAAACAAGGTCGCAGGGCTTTGGCTCAAAATATCTGCCAAGTAGCTATCGCCGCCTGCACTTTTAAGGAGTTTTTGTGCTTCTAGCCAGTCGTGTACCATGACCGTATCGTAGGGTTCATTCACTGCCGCTAAATGGGCAATAGCATCAAAAATATACTGATGTCGCCCTGCATAAAAATCATCTTTGGTAACGATATCAGCAATCTTGTCGTACGCCTCTTCGATACTCATTAAAGACGCGAGTAATGCCTTTTCAATATCGATATTGTGCGGCGGTGTCTGATTGAGTAAGTCGTCGGTTTTTTCGTTGTCTGCCATGAGTGCCTAATGTGTCAAAAGTCGATATAAAAGAGGGTGTAAATGTGTATTTGATATAGGAGTTTAATTGGGTGCTGATACAGCAAATAAAATGCCACGCGCCACTATAATTGAAGTACCAAAACCTGATCTCGGTGTTGACTGGTAAATGCTATAATGAAAAGCGAAAGTTTAACACATAATGTGCTTTTTTCGGCACCGATAGACAACTATCTATCCTCGATGAGGATTATGATAAGTCAAAAATTATCTATACAATATAAGTGTCAGCACTTATTTTTCCCATAAAAAATACAATAAAATTCAAGACTTAATATGAATATAAAGGCGTAGTTACTATGCAAGATATACAAAAAAAATTGCCACTATTAATAACAACTGGTGAGCCTGCTGGTATAGGGATGGATATCGTGCTGCTATTAGCGGCTGAGAGTAAATTGCAGGATTTTGAACGCCCAGTTTGGGTCACCGCCGATAGCACCGCTATGACAAAGCGCGCAGATGAGTTGGTTGCAGCTGGCGTGCTGACAAATTCACCTATCTGGCAAACTATTGATATGGATGTCGACGACTTTAATTTTAACTTTTTAGAGCAGATGTCGCAGCAAAATACTGACGTTGATAAGGCTTTTATTCTGCTTAATATATCTTGTGCTGAACCAGTTGTTTGCGGGCAAATTAACACTCGCAATTCGGCAATGGTCGCCAAGCAGTTAGACATTGCCCATCAGTTGGCAACTAATAAAACAGTTGCTGCTATCGTCACTGGACCATTGCAAAAGTCCGCACTGATAGATGCTGATATTAAACTGCTCGATGGCACTATGTTTAGCGGTCATACAGAGTTTTTTATGCAGCAAAGTGGCTGTGATAAAGTTGTCATGATGCTCGCCAATCAAGCAATGAAAGTTGCGCTCGTCACTACGCATTTAGCGTTAAAAGACATCCCTGCTGCCATCACCATGGATAATGTACGCCAAACGGTACAAATTGTCATTGATGATATGCGAGAGAAGTTTGGCTTAATACAGCCACGTATTTTAGTCTGCGGTCTCAATCCACATGCAGGCGAGGGCGGGCATTTGGGTACGGAGGAGATTGAGATTATCAATCCCGTGTTACACGAGTTTATCAAAGCAGGCGTCGATATATCAGAGGCGATGCCAGCGGATACGTTATTTACCCCAAGGCATTTAGCGAACTGTGACGCAGTGATTGCCATGTATCATGACCAAGGGTTGCCAGTGCTAAAGTCGCACGGTTTTGGTGATACGGTCAACCTAACCTTAGGACTGCCTTATATTCGTACCTCTGTCGATCATGGCACGGCGCTAGATTTGGCAGGACGCGGCGGTGCGAGCGCGACGAGTTTATACCAAGCACTACTGATGGCTAATGAGATGGCGGATAAGTTGCTTATTAATAGACCTTTTGCATAATTCGGTGACTTAGCAAAATTTATGATGCAGTACTGGATAACTTTAGTGTGAGCCATGACTATTTGGCCTAATATGAGTGGTTCAATTATATCAGTCTATTTTAAGTGGTCTATTAATTGATTTAGAGGTCAGTTTTAATGGTTCCGTTGGGGGTATGCTTTAAATAGACTGATTTGAAATCATCTTTGGCTACTAACTTCAGTCCTAAAAACTCAAGATAAAATTATTGAAATATAACCACCAATCAAAGCTAAAACGGTCGTAAGTGCATAACTGACAGGATAAGGTATAGCAGCGACTGAACTTTTTGACTCTTCCATAATGGCATTTAGTCCAGGTGTACTATTTCTAGCACCAGTTACGGCACCATCAGCAATAATTGAGTTAAGTTTAAAGAATTTTACCCCTATCCAGAAGGCAATGAGCGGTGGTATTAACGCACCTGCTATTCCGATTAATGCTAGCCATAATAGAGTATCACCATGTAAGGCTGTAATGACTTTAGGCCCAACATTGGCTGCTAAAACCGCTACAAAAACGTTTAAACCAAAATCTTGCAAGAAGCTCCTGGCGCCTTCATGTATTGGACCACCAAACTCAGGGTTACGACTGCGAAAATAACTAACGGCAATCCCAGCAAGAATACAACCTGCTGAAGTTCCTAGTGCAAATGGGATACCTGCAATTCGGACCGTTATAATACCGACTAAATATCCAATAACCATCGCAACGGCGAGATAAATTATTTCAGACTTCATGGTTGGTAATATTACTCGTCCTCCCAATCGTTTTCCTGCCATTTTTAAGGCCACATCCGGACCTGCTAATCTAATCACATCTCCGAAAGAAATCTGTGTTTTAGGACCTAAAGGGATTTCATTACCTGCTCTAAATAAAGCTTGAACCGTGACGCCTCCTATTCCAGACTCGCTGAGGTCATCAATATTTTGACCTGAAATATCATGAGAGCCAATATGAATATCTGCAACTTCTATAGGAACATTGCGGGCCAATTGATCATCAGATTCAGGTCCGATAAGCTCATTGTCTACAAAAATCAAATCGTGAATATTGGCTCTAACTGTAACGATATCGTTCAGTTGAACGATAGGATCGTCTGATAACTCTATAATCGCGCCATTTCTAACCAAACGTAAGATAGGCGCTTGCGGATATTCTTTGACTAACGCTGAGATGCTTTTGCCAAGAATGTTTTTGTGAGTCACATAAAAGGCGCGTAAATCATACGGTGAAAAACCCAGCGTTAATGCCTGAGGTGCTCCAGGTAAAGGGTCTGTCGCACCGCCATTATAATCAGCTTCAGCTGCTTTAGCCTCTTCAGCAGAGTTGTAACCAAAAATCTTAGGTAAATAGCGAATGAGTAAAATGATACCAACAGTGGATAGGACATAGCTAACGGCATAGGCCGCGGCCATATTGGCACCAACTTCTTCTGCTGTTATCCCTGACGGTGGTATATAGGCGCCACTCGATAAAGCGCCTTGCCCCACTCCTAGTATGGCCGTTATGGTATAGCTGCCAGAGATAAGTCCTGTTGCGTATCCAGGTGCTAAACCTGCAAACTTTGCCCCAAAAAAGCAGATAATCCAGTTTAGTGACCAGACAATGACGCCAATACTAATGAATGCCAAACCGCCTTTTTTTAATCCAGAAAAAAACTGAGGTCCAACTTTAAGCCCTAACGCATACATAAAGAGGAGCAGCATAAAGGTTGAAAGAACCCCCGGTATGGCATAAGTAATACCATAAACAGATTGTGCAATCATCGAAAGCACAACCCCCACCAGCAAAGTACCTGCTGTTGACCCTAAAGAGATATTCTTGATGCTACGATTACCAATATAAGTACCTACTGCTAATGATAACAAGATAAATACTATGGGCTGAGTATCAAGTAGTTGAAAAAATCCATGTAAGCCTGAAGCAGTAACAGGCTCTATCTTATCGAATATTTGACCGACTACAGTAGGATTACTCATAACGCTCTTCTATGTGTGATGAAAGGTACGAGTAGAGCTAGAATGTGAAACTGGATGCGCTTTATAGTATTCAACAGCTGCTTTAATATCACGCAATAACAACGCTGCCATATCTCGACTGATACCATGACGAATTAGAATACGTTGAATGACGGTATCCTGACGATCATTTGGTAGTGGATAAGAGGCTATTTGCCAACCATGCTGGCGAACTTTGTCAGATAAATCATAGAGATTAAAACCCCAGTCTCCTTCTTTTAAGGTGTAACTAAGGGCGGGTAAACCACCTCGTCCATCATAAAACATTTCGAATGGACCTAACTTTGAGATTTCATCTGCTAACCATTGAGCGGTATCTACACAGGCTTGTTGAACACCTCTATAACCATCAAATCCTAATCGTAAAAAATTATAGTATTGCGCAACAATTTGACCACCTGGTCGAGAAAAGTTAAGCGCAAAGGTTGCCATGTTTCCACCTAGATAATCTACATAGAATATCAAGTCTTCTGGCAAGTCTTCTTTTGAGCGCCAAACCACCCAACCGACACCTAGTGGTGCTAAACCATACTTATGACCACTGGCATTAATAGACTTCACTCTATCAATACGAAAATCCCACTCAAGGTCAGGTTGAGTGAAAGGTGCTATGAATCCACCCGAAGCGGCATCTACATGAATAGGTATGTCCCATCCTTTTTCGTTTTGAATCTTATCTAGCTCTTTCGCCATAGCAGCGACATCTTCATACACACAGGTGTAAGTCACGCCTAATGTAGGAACGACGCCAATGGTATTCTCATCAACATAGTCTTTTATTTTTTCGGGATTTGTACCAACCTCATTACCTTCAAGTGGAATTTGGCGAAGTTCAACATCAAAATACCGCGCAAATTTATGCCAACAAATCTGTACCGGCCCAACGACCAAATTAGGTTTTGAAGTATCTAATCCTGCTGATTCACGTTTTTGACGCCAACGCCATTTCATGGCTAATCCACCAAGCATGCAAGCCTCTGATGAGCCAGTAGTTGAGCAGCCAAGGGTAGTCTGAGATTGTGGACTATTCCATAAATTCGCTAAAATATGAACACAACGCGCTTCAATCTCAGCAGTCTGTGGGTATTCATCCTTATCAATCATGTTTTTATCGACACATAAGTCCATGAGGTCATGAACCTGATCTTCCATCCATGTCGTACAAAATGTAGCCATATTCTGCTTGGCATTGCCATCGAGGAGTAGCTCGTCTTTTATAAACTGGGCAACAATTTCTGGCTGGGTACTTTTTTGAGGCAACTGAAATTTATTGAGTAACGTATTACTCATTGGATCTTCATAAGCATCTTCGCCAATAGGATCTACCCGTTTTCTGTTATGTAAAGGCATAATCTAACGCTCCATTATGTGATTGAAACATCATTGTTTGTGTCGACCTACATATATTAGACGCCTCTGAAAATTCAAAATATGTTGTTCTATTGTTAATTTAAATTTACATAACCGTTGTTTTATTGTTAAAAATAGTGATTTATTATATTAAACAAATATTTAATTTATCTAACTAAATTAAGTACTATATGGAACTCTAATCAAAAATTGTTAAGTAAGCCTATGGGCTAGCATGACAGCAGCCTCACAATGGTCTTTGAACTTACAATATTTTGTTCAAGCGCTCATAATGGCCGGTCTTGGAATTGTCGGAGACTTAACACTGTAAGAGATTATGATGAAAAGAGTAAACCGTACCTCTAAAATCAGATAAAGCGTTGTTAGTATACTTATGGAAGCATCAAATCACTCCACCACCACAGGGATAGCCATTTAAGCCATTGTCTCTAAGATGGAGGTCTCTGAGACCCTTTTAGCATGGATTTTCAACGGTTATACAAGCTTAAAGGTTCGATGAGTGAACTAAAGAACTTGAACGTGAGAATAGAGAGATAAAGTAAGACAAAAAAATAATCCGAAAAGTCATTATTTTTTTGCCTAGACGAGCAAAATACTACTATCAGGGCTAAACCGCGTCTGAAGGTGTAGTAGTTAATTAATTTTAGACAACGACTAATATGCTTAGATTAAGTCATGCTTTAAATTTATTAGTCTGAATTGTTGATTGCGTTAAATTCTGCGTTAGTAACGATCTGTCTATGCGCTTTAAAGAACTTAATCACGCGCTCATTATTATCAATAAATCCCTGAATAATTTCGGGATAATCCAATATTCTAACATCAGCCGCTATGACGTCTTTAAATGCTTGCGTAAAATGGGTATCATAGGCGCTTGAATTAAGTATTTGATTGTATTAATTATTTATTATTCTGATTTCATATTGTATTAGAAAGTCATCTGAACCGCCTCGATATTGTCGGGACGGTTCAAAAAAATTTAGAAGGTTTTATGGAGTGTTATCTTGGTAAAAACCCAAGAAATATATTACTTAGAAATCTCAACGATTTGTTCCAAGTTGCTTATGAAAAAAGAACGGGAGTATTCTTCTTTTAATTAATCAGACTATTTTAAGATAGTAATTCTCCAAGTTTGTTTCTACGGATTTGAAGGCAAGGGTCACTAAGCAGTTAGCGGTGAATTTTCGTAATCATTAAGCTAAGCTCATTAAGTGCACTCAGATGAATGCTGATTCAATATAAAAGTCTATACCCATTGGAATCACTTGGGCTACAGCCAAAGGTTCAAGTCCTCACTAGAGAACCGTATATATCATCAAAATTATAGCAAATGATTTGTAAACTAAAAATACTGTATCGATTGCGCTAAGATATAGGTGATTTACCGCTAAAACATCTCAAAAATACAGTGTAATTATGAGCTGTGCTATAATTTCGTCTTACAAAGCCAGAAAATAAAAGCGCATATAAAACCAGTATATTGTTGCCATAGCGCTATAGTCCTTTTATCTTTTACTCATTAAGACTTTTTTATGTCCAAAACTACATTTGATGCTCAATCCATTTCTAACAGCCTACGCGCTGCCAAACACCAACCGCGTAAGCGCTTTGGTCAAAACTTCTTACATGACCGTAGTGTTATCCGTGAGATTGTTGAGAGCATTCGCTTAAAGCGTGATGACAATTTAATCGAGATTGGGCCGGGGATGGGCGCGCTGACGGAACCGCTATTGGCAGAAGTCGATGCGATGACCGTGGTAGAGCTCGATCGTGATTTGGCAGATAGCTTGCGTATTCGTATCGGTGCCAACAGTCATCCAAACTTTACGATTATCAAAGACAATGCCATGCATGTCGATTATCGTGAGCTGTATAGCCCTGAGCGCGGCAAGCTACGTGTGGTCGGCAATTTGCCGTATAACATCTCGACGCCAATACTTTTTCATTTACTCAGTTATGCTGATGTGATTCAAGACATGCACTTTATGCTGCAAAAAGAAGTGGTCGAGCGTATCACCGCTGACGTCGGTAGCAAGACTTACGGTCGCCTATCTGTCATCATGCAATATCATTGTGATACCGATTATTTATTGACCGTACCACGTGGTGCTTTCAATCCACCACCAAAAGTCACCAGCGCAGTCTTTCGCCTAACGCCGCATATCAATAAGCCTATCGTGGCAGAAGACGAAGAGTATTTTGCGATTGTGGTACGCGAAACCTTTAACCATCGTCGTAAAACGTTACGTGCCATCTTTAAAAAATCAACCTTGCTGCCAACGCTGAGCGAGGACGATTTTGCGGCTTGCGCTATCGACCCACAAGCGCGTCCTGAAGTCTTAAGTGTGAAGGATTTTGTGAATTTGAGCAATCAGGCACGTAAAGTAGAGGTTTAATTAACCTATTAATCATTAATCGTCAAAAGTATGTGTGTAGAAGCTATGATGTAAAAATCATGACAGTATACAATTTTTACATAAAGAACATCACATAAAAGCATAGAGGTATTATGAGTTTTCGCCATCAGTATGTCATCGGTGACCTGCAAGGTTGCTATGCGGCATACCTGCATTTACTTGAAATATTAGATTTTGATCCTGCGCAAGACAAGCTATGGTTTGCAGGTGATTTGGTGGCACGTGGTGAAGACTCGTTAAGTACATTGCGTCATGTCAAAGCACTTTGTGAGCAAGGCGCCGCAGCGACAGTACTCGGCAATCATGATATTAATTTGATCGCTGTCTGGCGCGGTGCTGTAAAGATTAAGAAAAAGGATCAGACAGCACCTATTTTTGCTGCCGATGATTGTGATGAGTTGCTGGAATGGCTGCGTCATCAGCCGGTATTGGCTTTTCCTAATGAGCAGACGGTATTGGTACATGCTGGCATTCCGCCGCATTGGACGGTTGAGGCAGCGGCTAACTATGCGCAGCAGTTAGAGTCACAACTGCAAAGTAGTTTAAAACAGCTGGATCGTTTATTGCCGAATTTCTATAGTAAGACTGCTGATGACTGGCATCCAAATATTAATGGCTTTACCAAAATGCGCGCAATTGCCAATTACTTCACTCGTATGCGGCTATGCAAACAAGACGGCACGCTAGAATTTAGCTTTGCAGCAGGGTTAGAAGCGTTTATGCCAGAGGGTTTCCTGCCTTGGTTTGAATGGCAAGTACCGCGCACGCGCAAGATATTATTTGGTCATTGGGCAGCGCTGAAAGGTGAGGTGGATTTACCGTATGCGCGTGCACTTGACGGCGGCTGCGTTTGGGGTAATGATCTCTTGGCGTATCGCTTGAGCGATGGCAAAATCATCACGTCAAGTACGCATTGCTTACAACCAGAAACATAATATCAAGGCATGTCCTCATTTCTATCTCCATTTTTAAAATGAGGACATGCCCTAGCTATCTGACTTAGACAAACGATTTCTTAAACCACCAAAATCTTCCCATTAACTGGGTAGGTTTGGTGGTTTTTTTGGTTTAGGCAGTGATGTTTTAGCATCGCCCGCGGCCTTGCTTTCAGGGTTGCTATTATCGCTTTCATAATGGGCAGTCGTCTCATTATCCTCATGAAATGCTCTATGCGCTTTGTCATATTGAATATCACTGCTATAAGGGACGCTATTGAGCTCCTCATCTATCAGCCCATCATCGAGTTCAATGGTTTTTTTAGTGCTGATATGATTGGTGGTGTTGTGTGTTTCCCGACTTTTTAGCAGAGGATCAGCGTCACCATTTGAGATATTATTATCGTAATCTATGTCTGTGATAGCCTGTTCATTATGCATGCTTTTTTGCTTAGATTTAGGTAGGATTTTTACATCAGACAAACGGCGCACAACATAGTTATTAGGTATAGGTTGTCCGCCTTTATGAGCGCTGGTATCGTCAAAAATCATATGTCCTTGGCTGTCGATACGAGCATACTTCATAGGCTTATCACGTGGCCAGAAAAAGTCAGAAGGATGGGTGAGCATGTGACTAAAAATCTGCTTGGTTAAACGGCTCCACTCAAGGAATTTAACTTCTTTAGAGCGCAGTGCCACAAATAAGGCGAGTGAGAAGCTTACCATGAGGTTTACCATACCGATGAGGGCAACCCCCAAAATAGAGACAAAGACAATCTGCCAATCCCACTGGTTGGCGGACATATTAAACAGCCCATGCGCTAGATTGGCTGAGGCAAATGCAATATGGCGTATATCAATCGGTAAGCCAAATAAATAGCCAATTGTTGCGGTACTACCTAAGAACACCCCGAATAAGAAATTGCCCATAATGGCGCCAAGATTGGCTTCTATAAAGCCGCCTAAACGCTGCAACCAAGATTTGGGTAATACATATTGAAGTAGCTTATGGCGCTGAATACGGGCACCGATTTGGTTATAGACTGCCAAGTTATCATAGTAACCAGCGATCAGACCTGATAAAAATAAATACACGCCAGCGATTGCTGCATGGGGTAGTGCCAGTGAATGAAAGGGGTCAAGATCATGCAGTAAGTGTGCAGCCTTGTCGGTATTAATCATCGGCGCGCCGGTATATTGTAACCACGCAAAAGAGATAATCAGGGCAACTGGTATTGCTAGCATGATATTACCCATAATCGCCACAAATTGGGTACGTAAAATATCGACCACCAACTCTGATAGCTTATTTAACTGGTGTGATTTTTTGCCAGAACTGTCCGAGATGGTAGAGGCGATTGCCGCTGCTGTCATGGCTGGCTGCTTGGTGGCGACCGTCCCATGAACGATATGGATGAAAACAAAGCCCAATCCATAAATCATGCTATTTACAAAGGCGCGTCCCATCGGTGCGAGGGCTAGGTTATAGGCCAATATCTTCAGCGTTGCCATAAAAGCAATGATAAAACCACCGATAGATGCTTTTTTGAACATTTTTTGATAGCCCGCTTTATCGGTACTAATATAATGTTCGCCGACGCGGCTGGCGTTTTCGGTAACTTTGCGTGACAACAGCTTGGTATTATTATCAATCAAATAGCCAATACTATAGCGACGGCTGGCAGTGGTAATCAGCGCTTGAATCAGCTCAATGATTGCCTGATCGCGCTTATCATAATTGTCTGCTACCAGCTCAGTTAAGATGCGCATACGCTGCAAGCTTTGATCTAAGCGTAGCATCATATTGGTTAGGCGAATAGAGATACCGGTTTTATAAATCCGCTTGCGTATGGTGGCAACGATATCTTCGCATTGTTCAATCATGACCAATAACGGCGCTGGGTCCACCGCTTTTTCAGGAGTAATGTCCGTTAAAGTATCAAGTTCATGAGCTTCACGGTACTGATTGACATACAAGACCGCTTCTTGATTTTGTGCCACAAATGATGCTGAATAATTCAGCATTTGCGGATAAAATTCCATCAAATCCGGGTGCAAGCCAATGCCGCTGATACGATAGGATAAAATGATAATGGCGTTCAAAATACTGTTTTTTGCCGTCGCCACTAAGTTTAAATGCTGCTTATCGACTTTGAGTAGCTCGACCAGCTCATCCCATTTGTCTTTTTCAATATTGGCAAGCCAGCGCTCATCAGAGCGTTTATCAAATAAATAACCGACCAATTCTACGACAGAGTCTTCTTGTGGCAATAGCGGTAAAAAACGATGCCCGATAAGGCGGCGCAGGCTATTAAAAAACCCTTGATCTGACATGATGCCAGTATCGGTATATAAAGCAATTTGACGATATTCAATAATAAGTTTTAAGACAAAACTTGACAGCCCATCTGCATATTCTGGATGTTGACGTAAAATATCAATCAGATCTTGAATGTTTTGATTGGCTAACGCAGGCTCTTTATCACTCACGCGTAGCTCATCGATTAAGCGTTTGAGTACCGCAGGATCTGGCACATCACTTAAGGCAGTAATCTGTTGTAAAATGTGTTTTATTTCTGACACATTGCATCCCTTGTGGTGGTTATTTCAATCATTGTCATTATTCAGTATATGCAAGGATATATTTTATTTTAGTGATTATTGTATTTATCAATGCCGTGATATTTTCTATATTTAATTTAAAGCTCGACAATTTGCAGTCTGTTAATTTAAGAGTTAGGGATATTGGTATTGATCTCAATGCTTATGACCATGCGCTATTTTAATCGTAACAACGCATGGGCGGTTAACTATTTTGTTAGCAGTTATTTTGTGGCGCTCATTATATTAATTGTTGAAACGATTATCGTGATGATATTTTTGGCAAAAAAAAGGACAGTAGCGTGACTGTCCCTTTTATCGTAGTGCGGTATGGTTTACTTTATTATAAAAGTAAAAAATTAGCTAGCAGGTACGTCAAAGTAATTCAGATCAAAATTCATCATTGGATCACTACCTGCTTGAACCATCTGCGCATGAGCATCAATGCGTGGCAAAATACGGCCGACGAAATAATCGGCAAGCTTGGCTTTATTGGTATAAAAATCACCTTCTTTACCGTTAGCTGCTTCAACCATCAGGGCAAACATGTATGAATAAGCTAGGTAACCAAAGGCATGCATATAGTCCACTGCACAGCCATTTATCTCATTTTTACGTTCACTAATATTGCTAAGCACGGTCGTGGTTAGCGCTTCAATTGTATCAGCGGCATCTAGTGTGGCTTGCTTAATACCATGATCCGCTTGCATGTTATTGACAAAATCACGAATTTCACCCAAGAAATGCGTGACATACTTACCATTATTACGAGCGACTTTGCGACCTAGTAGGTCAAGTGCTTGAATACCATTGGTGCCTTCATAAATCTGGGCAATACGGGTATCACGAACGATTTGCTCCATACCCCATTCGCGGATATAGCCGTGACCACCGAATACTTGCTGACAATCAATAGTAGCTTCTAGTGCTTTGTCGGTCAAGAATGCTTTAGCCACTGGCGTCAGTAGAGCAACACGTGCGGCGGCAGCTTGAGCGGCTTCTGGATCGGTACTAAACTTCTCTTCATCAAGATTTTTGGCAACGTACATGGCAAAGCAACGTGACGCTTCGGTGTTGGCTTTGGCATTCAATAGCATACGGCGCACATCGGCATGATGAATGATGGCATCAGCTGGTTTTTCTGGACTTTGCAGCTGGGTATCGCTACGACCTTGACCACGATCATTGGCATATAGCGCTGCGTTTTGGTAAGCAAGCTCAGAACCACCAAGGCCTTGTAAGCCCATGGTCACACGCTCATAGTTCATCATAATAAACATTGACGACAGACCGGTATTTTCGGCACCAACCATCCAACCTTTAGCATTATCGAAGTTCATGACACAAGTGGCTGAGGCTTTGATACCCATTTTATGCTCGATAGAGCCGACTGCTAGGGTGTTACGCTCGCCCAAGCTTCCATCTGCATTGACCAAAAATTTTGGTACGACAAATAGTGAAATACCTTTTGAGCCTTCTGGTGCATTAGGGGTTTTTGCTAACACCAAATGAATGATGTTTTCGGTTAAGTCATGCTCACCGCCAGTAATGAAGATTTTGGTACCAGAAATGTCATAGCTGCCATCATCGTTAGGCACGGCTTTGGTCTTGATGATACCCAAGTCAGTACCCGCATGTGGCTCTGTCAAACACATGGTGCCCGCCCACTCGCCGTTGTACATTTTTTCTAGATACGTTTGTTTTTGTTCTTCAGAAGCGGCTGCATTTAGACAAAGCGTCGCGCCAACGGTTAGGTTAGGGTAGAGGGCAAATGACTGGTTGGCAGTGAATACCATCTCTTCAGTCAGCATGGTCACCATCTTTGGGAAACCTTGACCACCATATTCAGAATCACCACTGAGGCCAACCCAGCCTGATTCAGCATACTGCTTATAGGCTTCTTTAAAGCCAGTAGGGGTTGTGACGACGCCATTACCTTCAAAGGTTGCGCCTTCTTCGTCACCGCTGCGGTTGATTGGCAAAAGAATGTTTTTTGACAGTTTTGCCATTTCTTCCAAAATCATATCGACTGTTTCCATGTCGACATGAGCTAAGTTTTCGTTGTTTTGCCAAAATTTAGGCGCGTTAAATACATCATTTAAGATAAAGCGCATGTCATTCAGAGGGGCATTATAAACAGCCATAAACATTCCTTTGGTTTAAATAAACAAAATTGAAGTTGTTAAAGATATGAATTGTTCTTTTGGTCTAACTTTAGTGGTTAATAATCAAAGTTTAGCAAATAAGCTTGCGCACGGGTGTGTTTCTTCGTGAATTGTGCGTACACCAAAAGTATTGATAAAGGATAGCCTTTATAAAAATAAGATTGGATTTTTTGAAAGTGTTGAGTCTATTCGTTATTAATTTTAATAGCGCTAAGAAAATCGGCAACACACCTGAGTATGTTGCCGATAAAAAGACAGTATTAGAAGTGATCAACGTCTAATTAAAAAGCGAACTGATCAACGTCCATGCTCATGTATGGCTCAACACCAGTGCTGATACGCTGTACGTGAGTGGTGGTACGTGGCAATAGCTTAGCAAAATAGAACTGCGCGGTTTTTACTTTCGCGTCGTAGAAGGCTTGTTCGCTACTACCGTTAGCAAGTTCAGTTTGTGCCACTAACGCCATGCGTGCCCATAAGTAGGCTAGCGTCACATAACCGCTGAAATACATATAATCCACAGCAGCGCCGCCAACTGCATCTGGGTTTTCAGTGGCTTGCATGCCGATACGTGCAGTCAAATCACCCCATTCTTTAAGGTGTTTGGCAAGTGGGCGAATAAATTGACCCATCTCGTCATTTTCTTTGTTTTCTTCACAGAATGTCTGGATGATTTTTACAAAGTTTGCAAGCAGTTTACCTTGTGAACCCAATACTTTACGACCTAGTAGATCGAGTGCTTGAATTTCAGTGGTGCCTTCGTATAAGCAAGCAATACGCGTATCGCGCACGTTCTGCTCCATGCCCCATTCGCTGATAAAGCCATGACCACCATAAACCTGTACGCCATGATTTGCTGCTTCTAGACCCGTTTCAGTTAGGAAGGCTTTAGCAATTGGGGTCAATAGTGACAACATTTGATCAGCAAACTTAAGATCATCGCCTTCACCTTTTGCAACGGTATCCGCAAAATGTGCGAGGTAATAAACTAAAGCACGACCACCTTCAGCAAAGGCTTTTTCGGTCAACAGCATATTACGAACGGCTGGATGTACAATGATAGGGTCAGCTACTTTTTCAGGGGCTTTAACACCTGAAAGCGAGCGCATCGCTAGACGATCTTTGGCATAAGTTAATGAGCCTTGGAACGCATATTCTGCTGCTGTTAAGCCTTGAACTGCCGTACCGATACGGGCCACGTTCATAAAGGTAAACATGCACTGTAGACCACGGTTTTCAGGGCCAATTAGATAACCGGTTGCGCTATCAAAGTTCATCACGCAAGTGGCTGAGGCTTTGATACCCATTTTGTGTTCAATAGAGCCACAAACGACGTTATTGTTTTCACCTAGGCTACCATCTTCGTTGACCGTTACCTTAGGAACGATAAACAGTGAGATGCCTTTTGTGCCAGCAGGTGCGCCTGGCAGACGAGCCAAGACGATATGAATAATGTTATCCGTTAAGTCATGCTCGCCAGCTGAGATGAAGATTTTTTGACCAGTAATGCTATAGCTACCATCTTCTTTAGGCTCGGCTTTGGTGCGGATGATGCCCAAATCAGAACCCGCATGTGCTTCAGTTAAGCACATAGTGCCTGACCATTCGCCCGTGACCATTTTTTCTAGGTAGGTTTGCTTTTGCTCGTCCGTACCGTGATGCTCGATGGTTTGAATGGCACCATGCGATAAACCAGGGTACATCGAGAATGACCAGTTAGCCGTACCAACCATTTCATTAATGACTGTCGATAATGAGAACGGCATGTTTTGACCGCCAAAATCTTCTTCAGCAGATAAGGCTGGGAAGCCAAGCTCACAATACGCTTTGTATGCTTCTTTAAAGCCTTTTGGCGTGGTGACTTGACCATTATTAAATTGGCAGCCTTCAGCGTCACCGCTTTGATTCAAGGGTGACAGCTCGTTTTCAGCAAAGCTTGCAGCCATTTCAAACAGGCTGTCCATTAGCTCGCGGTCAGCTTCTTGGAATGCTGGCAGGGTTTTATAGTGGCTTTCGCTATCAAGTAACTCATGCATCACGAATTGAATGTCACGTAAGGGCGCTTTGTATTGCATAACTTCCTGTCCTTTTTAGTATGCAATCAATGGTAGTCGAAGAAGTAGGCAAGTGGGGCACGATGGTGTCGCATACCGATATCGCCTACTTTAATTTAGCGAACCTAAATCAATGATAGGCCGTCAAGCAGATCATCTACATTATTGATTACATAAATATGATATTTAAAAAATGGTGAGTGTTAGAGTCGGCTTAAAAATTTATAAGACCTAACAAATTCACTATAAAAGATAGGCTTTCATAGAGGATTATACAAGTTTGGTGACAGCACTGATAAGTCATGAACCTATCTTGCATCGGTTATACAATCGACGTTAGGCGCTAAGATAATGTACGAATAACTATATGAAAGTAATAATGATACTAGATAAACAAACATCCATTAAAAGGGGTTTATTTGGCGGCGTACTGCTGAATCAACATGTCGGTCGCAGCATCTGCTGGCACTGGTTTGCCAAACCAATAGCCTTGCCCCTGTTGGCAGCCCATCTTCAACAACACATCGCGCTGTTGTTCAGTTTCGATTCCTTCGGCGACCACCTGCATATCGAGTGCAACTGCCAAGTCTAAAATAGCTTTTACAATGGCATGTTGGGTACGATCGGTGTCGATGTTGGATATAAAACTTTTGTCAATTTTAATAAAATCAAACGGATATTCTTGTAAGTAACTTAAAGACGCATAACCGGTGCCAAAGTCATCTAAAGCCAGACAAATTCCCAGCTCTTTGAGCAAATTAAGCTGTTTTTTGACGTTTGCATGACGCTGAATTAAGGATGATTCGGTGACTTCAATATGTAGCTGCTGCGCAGAAATACGGTATTCCACCAGTAAACTGCTGACCATCTCAGAAAATTCAGGGTGGCTAAATTCGGCTGCATCTGCATTGATACAGATGTGCTGACAAAATCCTTGCTGTTGCCAAGTAGATAACTGCTTAGCAATTTGAACCGCCATGTGCGAGAACAGTTCAAACGACAGTTTATGATTGATAATGGCATTGATAAAATGTATCGGCTTTAGTAGTCCGCGAGTCGGGTGTTGCCAACGTACTAGGGCTTCAAAACCAATAATGATGCCAGTAGCCAGTTCAAATTTCGGTTGATAATAAGGAACAAACTGATTTTCAGTGGCGGCAGCTCTAAGTTCCGCCTCTAACTGCAAGCTACCAGCAGTGGCTTCATCAATAGCCGTATCATACCAGCAGATGTCATCACCGCCTTGCTGCTTAACATAATGCAGCGCTTTTTCAGCCTTGGTCAATAATCCTGTCAGTTCGTCATCATTAGTGGGAAAATAACTGACACCGACGGAAACATGACAATAAATCTTGGCGTCTGTTGCAGTGTTCTCATCTAAGGAGAAGGGGCGTTCACACATTTGCATTAAGCTGTCTAGTTGATGACGTACCATATTAGCGTCATTAGATTCGAATAATAATGCAAAATCATCGCCGCCAAAATGGGAAAAGCAATGTAAATTATCGAGCTTAAGGTTCTTCACGCGTGTGACAAAGTTTTTTACCAAAGTGTTGATGCCATCAGGGCCTAGCAAGCTTGCTAGGTTACGATAACGGTCAATATTGAAGCGTACAATCACGACTTCCTGATAGCTGTCCAACAATAAATCGCTGGTCTGACTCAAGAACACTTTACGGTTTGGTAGCCCAGTCAATTGATCATAATTGAGCAAATGAGCCACCTGTTTTTGGTCTTTGACGACCGCAGACATATCACGCACCATACCAACATAGTAGGTCTTATGATTGGCACAAATTTTGCGATAAGTCATGTGACAGTCAAGTATTTGTCCATAGCGGTTCGGCATCGAAAAGTCATTTTCATAAAAACCATTGCGGTCTAGACGGTTAGTGATATCTGCTAAAATAACCCTTTCTTCATTTGATAAAAACTCTGCTGCATAAATGCCAAGTGGCCTTCCAAGTAGAAATGCATCGCTGTAGCCAATGATGATCTCATAGCTGGCATTGACTGATAGATAGCGTAAATTGGCATCCAAGATAAATATGGCATCATCAAGCTGCTCGCATAAATCGGCCAGCAGTTGCTGTTTGTCTGCGATTGAAATAGGAGCGAAAGCAGTCATAATTGGACTCATTACGTCAAAATTGAACAGTAATTAGGATTACACCTATGGCATTTTTACTCTTAATGGCTCAAAGCCTGTAGGGTTGCCAACGCCACCACGGGTGCAGTCTCGGTGCGTAAGATTCTTGAGCCAATTTGCCAAGGTTCAAAACCAACATTGGCTGCTTGCTGACATTCATCAACGCTCAGACCACCTTCAGGGCCTATTAACAGCTCAATATAAGGAGACTGCTGTTTCAAGACCTCTGGTAGCGACTTAGGTATGGCTGGTTGTCCTGCCGCTGGCACGCTCAGTTGCATCCGCAAATCTGCTGGTTGCTGTAATATTTGATAATAAGGGTCTTGGCTAAGGGTTGTGACAATAGGACTAACAGTAGGAGGGCTAACGTCCATTTGTGAATCTAAAGAGTGGGTCGCTGACCCTTGTAACCAGTCATTGATAGACACAGGCGCAATAATAAGCGGTGGACGATTCAGACCGCATTGCTCACACGCGGCAATGGCAACTTGCTGCCAATGTGCCAGTTTTTTCTCTACTTGGGCAGGTTTTAAATTCACCTCGCCATGATGACTGCTTAATAATTGAATGGCAGTGACACCCAGTTCGGTGGATTTCTGAATCGCATAGTCCATGCGTTCGCCGCGGCTCATCACCAGACCGACTTTAGTGAACATAGACGCGCTACGATCCGTATTGATATGAGCCAATAAAGTCACAGTGGCGTGCTTTTTGCTGATGGTTTGTAGCTGCACCTGATATTCGCCGCCAAAGCCATCGAATAAAATGCCTTGATCGCCAATATTAGCACGCAATACACGGCACCAATGATGGGCGATGCTTTCTGTTAATTCAACGTTGGCGCCGATAGGCAAAGTACTCAATTGAGGATGGAGTAAGCCTCTTTCATCACTAATGTTATTACTGGTGTCATAAAAAAAACGTCGCACAGTCGCTTAGTCCTATTGTTTAAATAATAATATTTTCAAATATCTTAGCAGAATATCGTTTGAGTGGGTAAAGGGTTTGTCATTAGGTTATTAAAGATAACGACTTTATAGTGGCTTTAAGCCCTATTCATGGATATTCAACATACGCTACATAACTTGATGGTTTAAATTTTCCTAATATAGCAAAAACTTGTTTTAGTAAATAGGAGGCGCAATAAAAAACTGGCGCTCCTAAGAACGCCAGTCTTTACACCATAAATTCGACGAAAGGTTTAAGCGGAGAGTCCTAGTGCTTCAACCAAGCGCTTGTTTGGCTCAATTTTATTCATGCTATAGAAATGCATGGCAGGTACACCCTCGCTAATCAAGCGCTCGCACAAACGATAGACCACATCAAAACCAAATTCGCGAATCGCTTTGCGGTCATCGCCAAAGTCAGCCAATCGCTTACGCACATAACGCGGAATATCAGCGCCACAGCTATCGGCAAAGCGTACCAAATTACTTGAGTTGGTAATCGGCATGATACCAGCGATCAAAGGCTGCTCAACCGTATCGATGCCACGCTTCTCTAAGGTATCACGCAAATATAAGTAACTATCAGCGTTATAGAAAAACTGGGTAATCGACGCATTGGCACCCGCTTGGTATTTATTGATCAAATTGTCAATATCAAACTCAAAGCTACGCGCTTGGGGATGCATCTCAGGGTAGGCAGCTACTTCGATATGGAAGTGGTCACCTGAATGCTCACGGATAAACTTAACCAAGTCTAACGCAAACGGCAGCTCGCCCATACCGACTTGACCTGACGGTAAATCACCACGCAGAGCGACTAAGCGCTTGATGCCCAAATTCTTATACAGATCGAGCAATTCAGCGATTTCTGCTTTGTCATCACCGATACAAGATATATGCGGCGCAATGTCAGTGTCGCCGCGTGCGCATAGTGCTTGGACGATATCTAAAGTGCGGTTGCGGGTTGAGCCACCCGCACCGTAGGTCACCGAAAAGTACGCAGGTGATAGCTTATTCAGCTCATCGTAAGTGCTGAGTAGCTTTTCATGACCTAGCTCGGTTTTGGCTGGAAAAAACTCGAAGGAGAAAGCAGGCTTAGTCACAGTCTGGCTCCTTTTAGTATTTATAAGCGTCAGGCTTAAATGGACCTTCGACAGGCACACCCAAATACTCTGCTTGTTTTTCAGTTAGCTTCGTTAGAGTACCATTAAAGCCTGCAACCATCGCCGCAGCGACTTCTTCGTCTAATTTCTTAGGCAATACTTTTACGTATAAATTGTCAGTACGTGCGTCGGCTGGCAAGTCAGCAAACTTTTCTTCGAACAGATACATTTGTGCCAATACTTGGTTAGCAAATGAGCCGTCCATCACGCGTGATGGGTGACCAGTGGCGTTACCAAGGTTCACTAAGCGACCTTCAGCAAGCAAAATCAAGTAATCGTTTTCATCGTCCGAGCGGAAGATTTGATGCACTTGTGGCTTAATCTCAACCCAGCGCCAGTTATCACGCATAAACTGTGTGTCGATCTCGGTGTCAAAGTGACCGATGTTACAAACAACCGCACCAGGCTTAAGGGCTGCTAGCATATGTCTGTCACAAACATGGTAGTTACCAGTGGTGGTAACGATCATGTCAGTATCTTCAAGCAAACGGGTATTGATGTTTTCTGCGCCGCCAGTGTTATCACCATTAATGTAAGGTGACAATACTTCGAAGCCATCCATACATGCTTGCATCGCACAAATAGGGTCAACTTCTGAAACACGTACAATCATACCTTCTTGACGTAAGCTCTGCGTAGAGCCTTTACCAACGTCACCATAACCGATCACTAAGGCGCGGCGACCAGCAAGGAACATGTCGGTAGCGCGTTTGATAGCGTCATTCAAGCTATGACGGCAGCCGTATTTATTGTCGTTCTTAGATTTGGTAACTGCGTCGTTGACGTTGATAGCGGGTACTTTAAGCGACCCTTTATTTAGCATCTCAACCAAACGATGCACACCAGTGGTGGTTTCTTCTGAGATACCATGGATGCTATCAAGCATTTCTGCATAATCATTATGAATCAAAGCAGTCAAATCACCGCCGTCATCTAAGATTAAGTTAGCATCCCAAAGCTGACCTGATGCTTCGCCACCAACGTGGATTTGTTGACGTAAGCACCACTCGTACTCTTCTTCCGTTTCGCCTTTCCAAGCATAAACAGAGATACCGGCAGCAGCAATAGCCGCAGCAGCATGATCTTGAGTTGAGAAAATATTACATGAGGTCCAGCGTACTTCAGCACCAAGCGCGACTAGTGTCTCGATAAGTACGGCAGTCTGAATGGTCATGTGGATACAGCCAGCGATTTTCGCGCCTTTAAGCGGCTGATCGGCTTCGTAGCGGCTACGCAAACCCATTAGGGCAGGCATTTCGGCTTCAGCAAGGGTGATTTCACGGCGACCGTAGTCAGCAAGACTGATGTCGGCGACTTTATAGTCAGTGAAAGAGGGGTCGATCGTATGGGCAGATGGGGTGTTAGACACTGCGTCCATAATATGCTCCTATCAGTGGTTAAGGTATGATAAAAAGAATAAAAACGCAGGTGCCGTTATTTGCGCTGTCAATAA
This sequence comes from Psychrobacter muriicola 2pS, assembly GCF_904846535.1. NCBI lineage: Bacteria > Pseudomonadati > Pseudomonadota > Gammaproteobacteria > Moraxellales > Moraxellaceae > Psychrobacter > Psychrobacter muriicola. The sequence goes on along the minus strand of NZ_CAJHBC010000003.1, from coordinate 44,207 downwards.
TCAGTGAAATAATTATTAACAGTTACCGAGCCTAACATAAGGGCTGAATAGTGGAGTTTTGAATACATAATCCATGATTCATACTTATGGCGCAACACCTCTCGGAGGTCGTTATTGTAATAGATGAGTCATGAATTGTCACCTGTTGGATAACATAAATAGCTGACGGCTTAGGTTCATAAGGTGTTGGACGGAAAGATATAGACATAAAAAAGGCCATCGATGGATGACCTTTTTTATTTTGAGTTCAGAGAGTTTGAATAGTGCTAAGAGACACTTAGTACCAGTTATAGGTCAGGGATGTGAAGAAGTTGGTGCCATCGGTGTTATAGCCAGGTAAAGTCACATATTTCTTATTGGTAATATTGTTTAAACGTGCCGTCATAGATAGGTTGTCAGTCAGTTTATAGTTGCCACTAATATTCAATAAGCCGTAAGAATCAACCAATTGGGAATCTGTATTGGCGACACCACTATAATAATCGCCTACGTATTGATACTCAGCGCGGATATCTACGCTTGGTAAGCGATAGCCCAAATACACTAGACCTTTATGTTCGGGACGGATAGAAAGATAATTACCATTGTAGTTAATAGGATTGCCAAAGTAATCGACTTTACCAGTGTAATCACTATTATCCGTTGCTTTTTGATAGTCATAGCTTAAACCAAAGAGATAGTTATCCATGTTCCAGTCAGAGGTTAGGGTAACGCCCTTAATTTTTGCTTTATCAACATTGATGTTTTTGCCGTAAGGGTATTCAACAGTATTGATACCATCGCTAGCAATCAGTTCTTCAACCTTGTTGTTATATCCAGTAAGACGAGTAGATTGAGTTTGGTTAATATACTCGATAAAAGCCTCATAGTTATCACTAGTCTCTGGCTTTAAGTTTGGATTACTACCCCAGCTGGCTGGACCATATAAGTCATTAAAAGTAGGCGCTCGATATCCTTTAGCGTAGTTAGCACCTACACGAAATTCTGGGTTAAGGTGGTAGGCTGCACCTAAGTTGTAAGTAGTTTTGCTGTCAAAGTCCGAGTAATCATCGTATCGTACATTTGCTTGAGCATCGATATTATTATGTGATACTAAATAACCTAAAAATCCGCTTTTAATTTTACGGTCGTTGGTAGTATATACATTTGATTCTAGCTCTTGATTTAAGTATTCAGCTCCTATAATGGCTTTACCAATCGGTAGGTCTTGAGCTCTTACTAAGTTTATCTGTTGCTGATTAGTATCGTATTTGCTGCCATTTTTTGAATCAGTCTCATAGGTTATTGATTCATCAATGCTATAACCGTAAGTTAATTTAGTATTGCTATTGTCGTTAGTGTGTTCGAGATAGGCACTAGCAGCACCATTATTTTGATCGGAGAAAGCATGTTTTAGAGCAGGGGCGCTAGTATTGTAATCATCATAAGCGTCAATATCAGTAGTTGATTTTGAATAAATACCATTGACTCCTAACTTCAAATTATCATTAATTTTTTGGTTAAATGATATGCTGTAATTATCGCTTTTAAATCCATCGTCATCTGTTTGAGCAGGCAGGTTACGTGGTAGTGTCGCATTATAGCCGTCCGTTTCGTTATGACTCGCTGATAAGCTTAAGGTTGTACCTGTTTGGTTTGCAAATTGTGCACTGGCACCATACAGATATTCGTCATGTGACCCTGCACCAACCGTCACTGAAAAATTGGTTCTGTCAACGTTCGTGCCTTTCGTAAATACTTGAATCACGCCGCCCATAGCATCAGCGCCATAGATGCTTGATCCAGATGCGCCGTATAGAATTTCTATACGATCAATTTGATCAGCAGGTAACAAGCTAAGAGTTGCACCACCTGTACTCAGGGAGCTGTAACGGACTCCATCAATGAGTACCAATATTTGTTTGTTATTATATCCGCGCATATAAAAGTTTGAAGTAGTACCAGGACCACCATTTGTGTAATAGCTTATTCCAGGTTGATGCTTAAGTACTTCGAGGGCACTTTGACCCTGATAGCGTTGTAACTCTTGACTATCAACCACACGAGTTTGTGCAATAACATTACTGGTTTTAGTGGGGGTACGGGTTGCTGTTACGATGATTTCATCAAGCTCAACTTGTGGTAGCTCGCTATCGTTGATGATAGCAACGTCAGGTGTCACTGCCATTGCAGTGTTAACCGCAAGTAAACCCAATGCGCTTAAGATACTCAAACGAAGGTAGGTACGTGAAGATGAACGTGATAAAGACATAGTAAATTCCAAAGTAATCATATTAAAAAATGCATAAATAAAAAGTAACCATACTGACGTTAATATGGCTAAAAATTACAAAAAACAGTAGACAAGCAAAACTGCGCTCATTATCTACAAAATAAACAGCTTTATAAACCACTTTAACCTAATGTTTATTCACGGTAAGCTGAGTAGTTTTCATGATATATTGCGGCTTATTCATTTAACGATTATCACTCTCATTCATAGTAGAAATTCATAAGGAATTCGTTAAAGGTTATAAAAAAATTAAAAGTCATAAAGAAAGGCGAGAGGAGATAACTCACATAGAAGACCATAAAAACGTGTAATCAAAAGCACTGCTGTTATAAATAATTGCTATTATAGTGAAGCGCTCATTTGTTCTTCGTTGTACCACTCATAATGCTAAGAGGTTTGTTTTGTCTATTAAGTATCGCCTGATTCCTATGATTCCTAGCCCCGAGTTGTCTTCAATACACTCAACGATCAAAATGCCACTAATGGCAATCTTGTTTTTGTTTGTGATGCTCTTGAGTGTTTTATTGCCCAATAATGCGTTTGCTGTTGAAGCTAGCACACTGGGGATGGGCGGCAGTACTAGTGAGGAATCGGCGAGTACGCCTATACCAGATTCATTCGGACGCGATACACCGCGGCATACTGTACAGGGCTTCATTAGTGCGCTAGGCGAAAATGATTATCTGCTGGCGAGTAATTATTTAAACTTATCAAAGTCTGACAATCCTACGACAATAGTCCGTCAATTTAAGCAAGCACTGGATGCGGGAGGGCGTTTTCAGCCTGATTTGCAGATTAATAATACGCCTGAGGGCAATCTAACCGATCAACTACCACCAAGCCAAGAAAACGTCGGTGCGATTAATGTAGGCGAAAAAAGTGTGCCACTGATACTTGAAAGAGTGGTGTCTAAGCAGGGAGAGCAGTACTGGCAGTTTTCTACGGATACGCTCAGCTCAGTACCAGAAGTCATAGAAAATACTGAACCAACGCTAGTGTCTCGCTATACCTTTGATTCATTAGAAGGTAAAAAGCTGTTTGGTTATCAAATGGCAGATTTGGTTGCAGCGTTAACCATGATTATCGGCAGCTTTGTGTTCACTTACATTCTGGTGTGGCTGTTGTACCATCTATTGAGAATCGTCTATCCTCGCGTGCGCGGTGTACCATTGCCATTACCCAATAAAGTCGTATTACCGCTGGCTGTGGTCATTATGGCGCTGATATTGTCAGAAGTGATGGTATATGCGGGCGTGTCAGTGACGCTGCGAGAACCGGTCAATCGCTTTACTGATATTGCTTCTTGGTTGGCATTAACTTGGTTGCTGCTACGAGTCATCGATGCTATATTCACTCGTGCGGTAAATTTAAGTTATAAGAAAAACTATACTGAACGGGTCTCTATCTTGGGGCTGCTACGCAAAGTCGTCAAAGCGTTGCTGCTGATTTTTGCTGTGATTGTTATCTTCGGTAATTTGGGTTTTGATTTGACCACGGGTATTGCCGCTTTGGGTGTGGGTGGTTTGGCATTAGCACTGGGTGCGCAAAAAACCATCGAAAACCTTGTTGGTAGTGTCGTGGTCGTGGCGGATTCGCCCGTACGTATTGGTGATTATTGTAAGTTTGGCACTTATGAAGGCACAGTCATTGATATTGGTATTCGCTCATCGCGTGTGCGCACCTTGACGCGCACGGTCGTGACTGTACCAAATGGTGATTTTTCATCGATGCAGATTGAAAACTTTACGTCCCGCGATATGTTTCGCTTCTTCCATCAGTTATATATTAAACGCACTGCTGATATTGATGTGGTCTTTAAGATGGTCAAAGACTTGGATGAGTTTATAGATGAGCATTATTTGACCAACCAAGAATGGAATCAGGTCAATATTTTAGAGCTACGTCAAGACTGCTATATCATTCAATTACAGGCTTATGTTAACGCTAATGGCGTGACTGAGTTCTATGATAAACAGAACGTTTTATTTGTTGATTTATTGAACCAAGTGGCGAAATATGATGTCGAGCATGCCTTGCCAACCCAGCAGCTTATCGTGAATCAAACTGAGCTTGAACATCATATAGAAAACGAAATTGAAGATAAAAATAAGGAAAATAACGTCGCTGAAACGACAGAAGATCTGTCAAATGATGGCTATGCTGATGACGATGTTAGCGACAATACGGATAACAATAACGATGATAAGCATGCCGTGGACTTGAGTAAAGATAGCGTCAAGACAGATGAAAAAGGCAGTCAGCGAACCTCTAAATCAGTAGAGAGTAAAAAAGACAATGCGTTAAAGGCATTGAGAAATAAAAGCCGTATGTTAAAGAAAATCAAGTTCAAGTACGCAAAAAGAAAATCTGGCTTTTCTATATGGAACCAGCCGTAAAATTATGGTTTAAAAAATGTATAAGATAAGCACTTGAGGTAAGTATCAAGCGTTTATCTTATACCATTCACAAAAATTAGAGCAGCCAAGAAAACAAATACTAAATTCTAGACTAAGCGAGTTTGATAAGATGAATCATCACTTGGGTATTTGGCATTATAAAGGGACAGCAGTTTGATTACGTAATAAGCCGTAGTATGACCATAGCAACAAACTGGCAGCGCTGCGATGTGGTGACCAATCTTGTGTTAGGTTCTTTAACTGTTTCGGCGTTGGGCGTTCTGTTAAGTCTAATAACGCCATCGCCGCTACTTTAATCGCTAGATCATCGACCGCAAGCACATCTGCACGTTTTAGAGAGAATAATAAATACATCTCAGCCGTCCAGCGGCCAATACCGATAACGGCCGTCAGCACTTTTAGCACCTCTTCATCAGGCATGGTTTCTAACGCAGCAAAGTCTATATCATGATCGACTAATGAGCGAATATAGCGGGTTTTTTGCTTAGATAACCCTTGCGCTCGTAAGTCCTCATCTGTTGCTTTAATTATTGCCTGTGGGTTCGTTAAGTCTGCATCAAGCAATCGTTGCCAAATACTGCTTGCCGCTGCTACTGATAGCTGTTGACCGACCATTGCTCGCATCAACTGCTCAAACCCACCAACATTATGCCGTAAACTGGGCATACCAATTTGTTCATAGATAGACAAAAATCTTGGCTCGATAACAATCAGAGCCTTGATGTGTTCATCTAGTTGCTGTGTGTTTTCAATGGTTTGTATGCTCATAAATGTCTGATCCTAATTTATGCAAATACCGCTATCGCTAGATGTTAAATGTGAGGTAAATAATGATTTTAAAAACCAGCATAACAAAAAGGACTGCAAACAAGCAGTCCTTTTGATTTCCACTACTGAATCTAACACTAAAAACTATTCACCATCAGCTTTAGGTTTTTTGAGCAGTACCAATACCGCACCATTACCACCATCTTTTGGCGGTGCAGAGCAAAATGCCAATACTTCTGGTAATTGACGTAGCCAGCCATTGACGCACGTTTTTAAAATGGCTTCACTGCCTTTACCATGAACGATTTTTACCATGGTCTCGTTTTTCTGCTTTGCTTGGCTTAGGAGTTGAGTCATTGCCACGCGCGCTTCTTCGATGGTGCAACCATGAATATCTACGGCGTCATACCAACGCAGCTTGCCTTTTTTAAGCTGATCAAAGATTTTATTCTGCAAAGTCGGCTGTTTGTAAGATAGATAGGCTTCAGCAGCGACAGGGTTGAGTAGTGCTTGCATATCTGATAAGCCTGCCCCCAAATCACTTGCTTCACTACCTTGCGCGGCAGCACGTTTAGACAAGGTAGTCGCATCAGGTTTACCCGCTTTGCTAGCATTGGCAGGTGAGCGCACGTTTTTGTCTTCAAGCTGATTGACACCATGCATTGCTTGCATAAACAGCACTTTGTCATCATCAATATGCTCGCTAGCCATTTGCTTGACAGTCTTGTTTACTTGCTTTTGCGTAGGTAATGATACGGGATCAGTGGGTTTTTGGTTTTCATCTTCAGGCGAATTGGTATCGCGACCTTTGCTAAGTTGGCCTTTTAGCTCTTTGAGCTGGTCTTGCATTTCTTTTGAAAATAGAGAGTTTGACATAAAAGTTAACGTATCGTTGGTTGATGAATGAATGAGCTAATATAGTCACTCCACTATAAAAGTGTTACAGCGTTAACCTCGCTTGAAGTATTAAATATACATCTACACTCGGTTGTCTTGCACCACTTTTAAATTGAACTAACTATAGTCTATATAATAGCCAGAAATTTACCGATATAAGCTATCTAGCCTTATCAGCGCTTGCACTATGCCAATTACTTTACCCGTCTGCTGCGACGCCCGCAAGTAAGGATTGTAACGCTTGACCAGGGTGGTCAGTCTTCATGAACTGTTCACCGATTAAAAAGTGCTGAATATCGTGCTTCAACATCAAACGAATATCAGCGCTATTATGAATGCCACTTTCGGTGACGATAAGCGGTTTAAGCGCGCTATCCACATCAGCAGCCAGTGCGTCGATTAAAATATTTTTTAGATCCAGCGTGGTTTGCAAGTCGACATCGAAAGTATTCAAATCACGATTATTAATACCGTAAATATTATGCGTTGAACGTGGTAGCTGGAGTGCCCGTTCAAGCTCGGCTTTGGTGTGTACTTCTATCAAAACGTCCATACCCAATTCGATACTTAGCGCATGTAGCTCTTGTACTTGGATGTCGTCAAGGCAAGCCATAATAAGTAATATGCAGTCAGCTCCCATCAGATAAGATTGATAGATCTGGTACACATCTATCATAAAATCTTTACGTAGTATCGGTAGGCTTGCAGCATTAGCTGCTTGAATAAGGTAGCTATCATCGCCTTGGAAATAATCGCGATCGGTCAATACAGACAGACAGCTGGCGCCCGCTTGCTCGTATTGCTTGGCAAATAGGGCAGGCGCGAAGTTGTGATTGATAACGCCCTTAGAAGGAGAGGCTTTTTTAATCTCAGCAATGATACCAATACCATGCTCTTTAGTGCTGGCCGCTCGCAGTGCCGCCGCAAAGCCACGACGTGGTTTGTTATCCGTCGCTACTTGCGCTTGTAAATCTTCAAGAGATAATACCTCGCGTGCGGCATTTACTTCTTCCACTTTAGTGGCGACAATGCGTTGCAATACGGAAGGAATATCTGTCTTAATTTCTGTATGAGTCATGCTGGTATCCGAATATCGTTAAATGTAAATAGACAAAATAGCTAGAGTGCACAGTAATGGTGCTTAGCCATTAAGCCTGCGTCGCCAGTTGCTGCGTGTATTTGGCGAGAGACTCGAGCTTGAGTAAAGCATCACCATTCTGAATGACTTTCTGTGCCCGACTCACACCATTAGGGTAATTGCTGGCAAGCCCTGCGGTATATATAGCCGCGCCGGCATTTAGTGCAATCATATCACGTGCTTTAAGGACAGCACGGTCTTGAGATTTTTCTCCTGATAGAGCCGCGCGAATCAGCTCAAGACTTTGCGCTGGAGAGTCTACATCGAGACCGATAAGGGTTTGTGACTCAATACCTGCATCTTCTGGCATCATTTCATAAACGGATATCTCACCGTCTTTTAATTCAGCGACAGTGGTTGAGGTGGCAAGACTGATTTCGTCCAAGCCGTCTTTTGCACCAACGACCATGACATGACGTGCACCCAAGTTTTTCATGACTTTAGCGATAGGCTCGCACAGCTGGGCGGTAAAGACACCAATCACCAGATTGGGTGTGCCAGCAGGGTTGGTTAATGGCCCTAAAATATTAAAGATGGTACGCGCTTTGAGCTCGCGGCGTACTGGGTTGGCATAACGCATCGCACTATGATGATTGGGTGCAAACAAAAAGCCAATGCCTTCATTTTCGATACATTCTTTGGCTTGCTCAGGGGTAAGCGCCAGACTGATGCCAGCTTGCTCAAGCAAATCTGAGCTACCAGATTTGGTGGAGACGCCGCGGTTACCATGTTTGGCTACTTGCGCACCAGCGGCAGCAGCAACCAACGCTGACGCAGTAGAAACATTAAATAGATTGGCACCATCACCGCCAGTTCCGACGATATCGACTAAGTAATCACAGTTGGCTGGCTCAATATTGGCTGCTAACGCACGCATTGCACTGGCAGAGGCAGTAATCTCATCGATGGACTCACCTTTCATGCGCAGACCAGTCAAAATAGCCCCCATCATGGCGTCGCTACATCTGCCTTGCATGATAATCAGCATCACCTGATACATCTCATCAAAGGTTAAATCAATGTGCTGAAAAATTCGCCCTAAGGCTGTCGTCAGTAGCTTATGTGTGCCTTCCTCAGACAGTTGGGCAATGTTATTTGGGGTAGGGCTTTCATTTATTTTTGTTGTACTCATTATAATCTCTCTTAATATTGTTATACGTTAATTCTAAATTATCAACAGAATGGACTTTATTTTAATTATTGAAGGATTTTTTAGGACACGCCTTAATAAACTGTTAGCCGACTTGTGGTAGTTGATCTGAGTTTAGTGCTGACAACTGATGCTTCTGCAAAAAGTTATTGAGCAGCTGATAACCTGCTTCGCTTAAAATAGACTCAGGATGAAATTGCACCCCTTCTATCGCAAACGTTTTATGACGGATACCCATGATCTCTTCAATACTGCCATCACTATTTTTTGTCCATGCGGTCAGCTCAAGACAGTCGGGCAGGCTGGTTTGATCAATGACAAGCGAATGATAGCGCGTGACTTGTACGGGATTAGGTAAGCCTGCAAAGACACCTTGGTCAGTATGATAAACGGCGGATAATCGGCCGTGCATGACTTCGCCAGCCTTAACGACTTGTCCACCAAATGCTTGTCCAATTGCCTGATGCCCTAGGCAAATACCTAGTATCGGTATCACACCCTTAAAGGTCTCGATAGCTTCTAAAGAGATACCAGCTCGATCAGGATCGCAGGGACCAGGGCCAATGACGATCGCATCTGGCGCAAGGGTTCTAATATTTTCAATAGTGGTTTGATCGTTACGCCAGACGGTGATGTCCTGCTGTAATTCACCGAAGTACTGTACAATATTGTATGTAAAGCTGTCGTAATTATCGATCATCAGAATCATTAGTTTTCTACTTAATTGAGTTCTACTTATGGAGATGGTTATATAGCGCCTTTATCTTACCACTATTTTGCAGTCTATCAAATGTAGGGTACAAGCGATCCAAATGAGCGGTTAATAAAAATAAATTTTACTTGTTAGATGGCATTCGTTAATATTTCAAATGCACTAAAAAAGTACATGATTTTTTATCTATATGTTTATTATGCACTGATTTAGTGCGTAAATGCGTTGTTAATGACTATGCATGAATAATATGTGTGACAACCATGATGGCAAGCCTACTGTTGTAATAGTGCCAAAGGTGCTATAAGTTGCTGTAAATATTATTAATAAATATTTTTCAGCTTCTGTGGTGTGATCGTTATAAAAAACTGGCATAGCCTTTGCACTGTTATTGTTATTGTTATGGTTATCTTTGGTGATAAAGTGGTTCAGTAATTATTATTAAGCAAGTGCCTGAAGAGTTCAGCACAATGAGTTATATGTTGTTAGAATAATATCGGAGCAAAACGCTGACGGGTCTTATCAATAACATAACTTAGATCGCTATCTTGACTAATAATATTGACAGTGCTGATAATAAGCATAATATTGAACAGGCTTTTTAGCTTTAAACGCAGCGCTTACTGTTTTCAAACCAAAGATTTTAAACCAGCAGATTGCACTCATAATTCAAATCGCAATAACCTAATCAACACAACGGAGACTATTTATGTCGAACAAACTACTAGATCTTATCCAATCCTCTAATGCTAAATGGGTTGATTTTCGCTTCACTGATACACGTGGTAAAGAGCAACATATCAGCTTCCCAGCGCACAGCATTGATGAAGAAGTAATGGAAGATGGCAAAATGTTTGATGGCTCATCTATTGCTGGTTGGAAAGGTATCGAAGCGTCAGATATGATCTTGCGTCCTGATCCAGAGACGGCTTTTCTTGACCCGTTCTTTGATTCACTTACCGTAGTCGTTACTTGCGATATTATAGAGCCATCAACGCTGCAAGGTTATGATCGTGACCCACGTTCTATTGCGCGCCGCGCCGAAGAGTACTTAAAGTCAACGGGCATTGGTGATACTGCTTATTTTGGTCCTGAGCCTGAGTTCTTTATATTTGATGATGTTAAATGGTCAATTGATATGTCTGGCGTTAGCCACAAGATCACAGCCGAAGAAGCGGCATGGTCGACCAATAATGACTATGAGTGGGGCAACATGGGGCATCGTCCACGTGTTAAAGGCGCTTATTTCCCAGTACCACCAATCGATAGCTCACAAGATATGCGCTCTGTGATGTGTGAGCGTCTAGAAGAAATCATCGGTGAAGGCTGTGTTGAAGTTCATCACCATGAAGTTGCGCCTTGCCAGTCAGAAATTGGTGTCGCTTTCAATACGCTAGTCAAAAAAGCAGATGAAGTACAACAGTTAAAGTATGTTGTGCATAATGTTGCGCATCAGTTTGGCAAAACTGCTACCTTTATGCCAAAACCAATCGTTGGTGACAATGGTTCAGGCATGCACGTGCATATGTCAATCTCTAAAGATGGTGTTAATACTTTCTCAGGTGATGAGTATGCTGGTTTGTCTGAAACGGCATTGTATTACATTGGTGGTATTATCAAGCATGCGCGTGCGTTGAATGCGATTACCAACCCATCGACTAATAGCTATAAGCGCCTAGTACCGCATTATGAAGCTCCTATCAAACTTGCGTACTCAGCGTCTAACCGCTCAGCGTCTATTCGTATTCCACATGTTAGTAGCCCAAAAGCGGTACGTGTTGAAGCACGTTTCCCTGATCCAGCGGCCAACCCATACTTAACGTTTGCTGCGTTGTTAATGGCGGGTCTTGATGGTATTCAGAATAAAATTCATCCAGGTGAAGCTGCTGACAAAAACTTGTATGACTTACCTCCAGAAGAAGAAGCACTCATCCCAACTGTTGCGGAGAGCTTAGACGTTGCACTACAAGCCTTGCGTGACGATCATGAGTTCTTGTTGAAAGGCGATGTATTTACCAAAGACATGTTAGAGGCGTTCATTACCTTGAAAGAAGAAGAAGTACAACGTGTCAATGTAACCGTACATCCAGTTGAGTTTGACTTATACTACAGCTGCTAATTTATAGCTAATACGCTCACAGCAAACTCAATTCATAAAACCAGTTAAGGAAATCTTAGCTGGTTTTTTTACGTCTCAATAATAATTTGCCAAATCAACGGATCTGTCTTCTTTGAAATTATTTCTGATTTAACGCCCAAAGTATCGCATAATAGATATTCATAATATTATATTAGGTATTCATTAGGTTGACTGACTATGACTTCATTATCAAAACCGATTTTTTCAAAAAGTAAATTAGGGTTAGCACTGATTGCTGCTACGATGATTAGTATGGCAAGTCTCTACACCCCTTCAGTGAATGCTGCGCCTATTTATAAAGTTATTGACGAAAAAACAGGTCAAGTCACCTTTACCGATCGCCCGCAAAATTATGAGCAGCAGGCAGGCAAAAAAATCAGCCAGACAGGTGTCATGACGAGAGAAAGTACCGTCAGCTCAAGCAACAGTGATAATGCGAGTAGTCCGCCTCCGCCTAGCAGTGTTAATACTACTACACAAAATACTGCTGCTAAAAATAGCCCTGCTGCCAAACCAGCAATCAACTACCAGCTTGCTATTACTGAACCCAGTGAAGAGCGCGCATATCGTCGTCCAGCACAAAATATCGCTGTGAATGTGCAAGTGAAACCGGATTTACAAGCAGGTGATAGTGTCAGTATTTATTTGGATGGTAATGAAATCGCGCAAGGTCTCAGCGCCTCTGTTGCAACGGTAGATATCTTGCCAGGGTCGCACAAGATAAAAGCTGTGTTAAAAAATGAGAAAGGGCAGATACTAAAACAGGTTGAGCGTACAGTCTATGTGATTCAAAATACGCAAACATTGCAAAATAATAAGAAAATCGCACAACAGCTTCTAGCCTATCAGAACCTACCTTGGTATCAAAAAGTGCTGTTAAAAATGCGCCAAAAAGACAGTAACCTACAAAAAGCACAGAGCAGTAAGCCTGTGACTAATGACGCTTTTACCAAAAAATAGCGTGGCTTAGTCATTATATTTAGTCACTAGATATAGTGTTATTTTTAAATGATTTGGTCTTTAGGCATTAAAAAGAGGGGCAGTCACTGTGATAAGTGACTGCCCCTCTTTTTGTTTAGCTATTCATTCTTCGGCGCTATTACAGTATAAGTTGATCAAACCATGTTTTAACCAACCTATACTGGCAAAATTAGCTCAATTATTTAGTCAATTCAATCGTACCATTAGCAGTCACTGAGATAGTGCTATTGCCAGATTCAAAACTTTGGCTAGGTACTGATTCATCTGCTGCACCTGCTTTCATACTCATGGCGCTAAACATCGGACGTGGGTAGTTGCTACCTGTATTTAGACTCACATTGACCACACGATAGCCACGAGCATCCCAAGCGCGTGTTAGGTTTTTAGCTTGTTGCTGAAAGGCACGAGAAGCATTGGTCATCAGCTTTTGCTCTAGTGCATCTTTCTTGGTATCTGAGACACCAAAGTTCAGATTGTCCATCACCAACGTTTCTTGTAGATCGGCGATGAGCTGGCTGGTTGCTGCAAAATCGGTACTCTTTAAATCGATGTTTGCTTGTCCTGTCCAGCCAATGATTTTGTCGTTTTTATCATAGCGAGGGTAGGTGCGTTGTTGTCCAGTGCTCACGGTAACAGTTGGATAGCGCTTAGCAATTTTCATGGCATTATTAATTGAGGTATTGAGCGTTGTCGCTAGAGTTTTAGAATCCGTTGCCTGTGCTTTTTTGTATAAACTGGCTCGTACTTCATCATTTTGGATTTCTTCTTTTACTTCTGTCTGAAAAGTAAGCTGGTCGTAGCCAGTGGGTTCTGCATGTGCACTGCCCATCATAGCTGTGAGTAGAAATGCAGTGCCAGTCGTTAGAGCCGCTTTATTAAGTAGAGTGGTTTTCACAATAATCTCCTAAGTGAGTTATATCAATGGTATTTAGATGAGCCATACAATAGGTAAGGCTCGCCTTTATATGAGAAGCTGTCCATTTTAGTTATTAGTTGATACCGAGTATGCTCAGCTTCATTGACTAAAATAGCAAAATTTAGCAGGGTTGCTGTGAGAATTTTGTCACCTAAGTTACAGAGTGTTTTTGCTATACAACAAAGAGTTTTGCGATAGGGGTTGTAATATTTTAAAATTCTTGTATAATTTGCAACTGGTGGCTCCATTGGTAGCCTCGCAACATTGTTCTATGAACCCCGCCAGGACCGGAAGGTAGCAACGGTAATAGTCACAATGTGTGCCGAGGATGTGCTGATGGAGTCGCTTTTTTTTGCCTAAAATTTGATGGCTGTTTTGATATTTAATCAGAAATGCTCGTTTGATATATTAAGCCCTTAATTATAAAGGGCTTTTTTTGGCCTTTATTTTGTCCGATTTTGACCTTTGGTTGATTAATATGAGTTAAAATACAATGTATTAACTTTTATTAACATTTTGGACACTTTAGGGTTTTCTTATGAAGATGTTTGTTTGGTTGTTCATTGCATTCGTGCTACTAGTGATTGTGTTTGGCGTATCTATATTTAATAAGTTGGTACGCGCTCGCAACCAAGCGAAAAATGGTTTTGCCCAAATCGATGTACAACTGAAGCGCCGTCATGATTTGATTCCAAATTTGGTCGAAACCGCTAAACGCTATCTAACGCATGAAGAAGAGACGCTGACCCGTGTGATTAGCGCGCGTAATCACGCCCAAAGCTTGCAAGATTCCAATATACATCAGCCAGACTCGCTTGAGCATATGGCTCTGTTTGCCAAAGCTGAGAGTATGCTGTCTAAAGCGTTAGGGCAGTTCTCAGCGGTTGTGGAGGCTTACCCTGAGCTAAAAGCGGACAGTATGATTAAAGAGTTGATGGATGAGTTGACCAATACTGAGAACCGCATTGGCTTTGCCCGTCAGCATTACAATGACAGCGTGATGTTTTACAACAATGACCGCGAGGTATTTCCCAATAATCTTATTAGTACGACTTTTGGCTTTCGCCCGTTAAGCCCGCTAGTGTTTGAAGACAGAAAGGTGATCGCTCAAGCACCTGTTGTCAATATGGGATGATATTTAATTATATTCATATGTTCAGATGCGTTTAGCTATTTTTAAGTCAGGCATATAGATGGATTTTTTTGGTGAACAGCGCACCCGTACTCAGCGAAGTCTGTTGCTCTATGGGCTATTTTTTCTCATTGTCTTTGCTCATCTGGCAGTAGCGCTGGGTATCATGGCGCTACTGCTGACGATATTTACTGGTGGCATTTATCATTGGGTATTAATACTGGTTGCTATCTGGACAATCGGCAGTTTTGTGATCGGTAGTTTTTTAGAGTACAGGCGTTTAGAAGCGGGTGGTCGCGCTATTGCTCAGCGTGTGGGCGCCATTCGGCTATTTATTGACCACAGCCAAGATGCGTGGGAGCATAGTCAAGGGGTTGCTCATCAGCATGAGCCTGTACCAAAGGTTCGGTTTAGCGCCCGTCATATCGCCGTGCGTGATGAGCGAGATTTTCCGCCTGTCTACCGTCGTTACTATGAGATTGCCCAGCAGCTATCCATTGCTTCAGGTTTACGTATGCCAATTCTCTATGTGCTACCTGATGAGCAAGGCATTAACGGCTTTGTCGCTGGTCGTCATAGTCAAGATATGGTGTTGGTCGTCACTCAAGGCGCACTTGATAAACTGTCTGATGAGGCGCTATACGGACTCATTGGCCATGAATATGGTCATATCTTGCATGGTGATGCGACATTCAATTTGCAGCTGATGGTGGTATTAGCAGGCTTACAAATATTGTATGACTGGAGTGATTCTATTAATAGTTTTGGCGCTGGTCATCAACTCAGTCATCAGAATAGCCATAACAATTATTTTGATAATGCAGTCAATCAACGCAATCTCTTGTCACAAAGAGCAGTCGATAGCCATGCGCGTAGCACTGAAGCTCAAACCGCCAATTTCACCACCCATAGTGAATGGGTAAGCTATTGGCATTCTCAAGCTTACAATCAGTTGCACAGCCCATCAAAAAGCCAGCTATCATCAGCACAAAGTCAGTCGCAGTGGCTGCAAAATACTGCTAAGCTTGATAGTCAGGCAGCGCGAAGTGTGTGGACACTCCTAGTGCATGGTTTAAGCTTCTCAAGTATGGCCAGTGCTCAGTTAATTAAGCACAGCTTTAATCGCCAGCGTGAATTGCTTGCCGATGCTACCAGCGTGCAGCTGACACGCTCACCTGCCATTATGGCAACACTGAAAGCCATTCATCAAGATTCGCTTGGTTCTCGCTTAACCAGTATCGCCGATGTCAATGGCCTTAGTCACTTCTTCTTTGCTAGTAGTGGTGCTGATTTAGGTGACGTCTCTTGGTTTGCCACCCATCCGAGCTTGGCTGAGCGAATGAGTGCCATCAATGCCAACGCTTATCATGATTTTGCTGTGCAAGTGGCTAAAGAAAAACGCATAAATCAACAAAAAATAAAAGAGATATATGAGCAGCGCCGATTAGGGGATTGGGGCACAATAAAGGCAAATAGCCTAAGCAAAAATAAACAAGAAAAAAACACCCAATCATTAATATTTGAAACTCAATCAACGTTAAATACAAATCAAAGCGATATTAATCAAAACAATCATTCAATTGATAAAAGCATTACTAGTAACTGCCATAATGTTATCGACAAAGAAGTCGCTGCTTTTCCTACTGATGAAAGAAAAAACGAATTGGACTCGGATAAGGGACTGGAGTTTGCTATCGAGCAAGATGTCGTGGTCGATGGACGTTTACAGGTTCAAGTACAAGATATCGGTATTCATCCGTTGCTCAAGCCATGGCAAGCAAAACCTGATAGCGATTTGCCATCGGATACATTGATTGGTATCGATGATATACAAAAAGTTTCACTGCCGCAGTATATACTCAATCACAGTTATCACCCGCTAGGGGCGCAAGCTCTGATTGAAGCAGTGCTGCTATGCCATCAAGGTCGCATATTATCAACGACTGAGAGTTATGACTTAACCGATATGTGGCTTGGACTTGCTAACTATAAAACGTCTGCGGCTGAAATCGATAATAATCCTAGAGCTAATATTAGCAGCAACATGCAAATTTTATCGCATACACTAGATCATAAATTATTGGAGGCAGTGGCACGTCTGGATCGGCGTTTAGACAGTGCATTGATTACGTTGGCGGTAAAGCAACTGAGTCAGCATGACCTATCAGAAAGCGCTATCAATGAATTACATTCAAAGTATGAAGCCAGTCATCGTAGTCAAGACCATCAACATTATGTGCAGCAAAAAAAGTGTCGCACAATGCTGATGCGCTATCAAAAAGGTAGCATTGAGCTATTTGAAAACTACCTGATGGCGGATTTAAGTCAGAATTTCGCTGATAACATAGCCAGCCATGATGGTTCTATCGATAAACCTATATCAGTATCAACGCACTCAGGAAATATCGACTCTCGGTTGCCATCGATTTTATCATTATGGCAAGCGCTACAGCTGCAGCAATTATTACCTATACTTTCTACTGTATTAAACGAAAAACAGGGGCACGTTCAGCCTCAGCTATTATGGCTATGGCAGCAAACATTACAAGCTGGTAGGGCTGATATTTATGCTCAGCTTGACCCTTCAGGACAGGTATTTGATGGTCTCGATGTTGCGAAGCAAACCATGCTTAGTTTATTGGCTTATCGCTTATCAAAAGATGTTAAGGGTCAGGTCGTATCAGCACTAGATAGCTCAGTACACATTTCAGCGCTCAGCTATAATAATGACAGTGTTGCTCACTATATCGTAGATTTGCGGCGTCATGCACGTTTGATCGATATTGACTTAGCGGCCGTTAGTGACGCGAATTTGCAATGGCTACTACTGACTGCGCAAAATATAAACAGTATCCAATTATTGGCAGTGATAGAAGCGGTGCCTATTTTTATAGCGCCTGCCAGTCAGTCTTCTGCATCAGAAGCTAAACGTAATGATAATTATAGACAGAGACAACAGGGCGGTGATCAAATAGATTATAATGCTCATAGACAGGACGGCAACGCAGATAACGAGGGCAATGACAGTCATTCTTATGATTATCATACTTACCGGCAATGGCTGAGTACATTGCATACGGTGATGTTACACGATACGATAGTCAGTCAAGATGAATATGACTGCTTATCCATGCTCGCCAATCATTGGTTAGGCGTTCGGCAGCTTTTTTGAGCAATGTCATTGATGGCATCTGAGTAAGTATTTCGCTATGAAGAAACTTTATATTGAAGGAAATGGTATTGAAGGAGCGATATGTTTTTAATCCTTTTTTAATATTTTCCTTGCCATTAAAAGTTAGTAAATCCATTTTAGATAAGTAGGATAGTAAATAAGCATGAGTGATATCCAAGAGCCGCTAGTTGTATTGCAGCATCGTATGCAGCAGCGCCAGATTTTAGCGATGATGGGTATCAATCAGTGGGTGCAGCCGAGCTCTGAGACCCGAAGTATCGCAGATATTTCTGCGCCTACTTTCCCTGATCCGGCTACCGCCAACTCGACTATAGATAATATCAGTACGACCTCTATTTCTGCCGCTGCGACCACTGAACAGCCAAGTATTGAGTCTTCTAATGCTGATGATATAAGCGTTGAGATGTCACCTATAGCAGCATCTGCTGATTCGCTATCAGGTATAGTAGGTGATGAGCCTATTAATAATCACTATTATGATGATGCTAATGAGACAGGTTTAAGCCACTCTGACCAACAAAGCTCCGTTACCTATAGTTTTGACTCGACTACCCCTAATAATATCTCTAAGCCAGCCGTTACCTCCCTTGTAGATACTGTTGTTCAGAAAACTGCTATTACTGGTATAAATAACGCTGAGCGCTTTGAAGATGGCAGTTTTAAAGAAGATAGCTTTAAAAAAGTAGCGCCCTTTGATTTGCAAGGTGGTCGCTATGGTGACTGGGTGATTTTGGTGGATATCCAAGCACTTAATCATGACAGTCAAAAACTGTGGCAAAATATTACGCAAGCCTTATCCATCAGTTGTGAGACGACATCGTTCCCTATCTGTGAGGGTATGGATACAGCAGAGCTTGCTAATGCTAGCCTTGCCGGATACGTCTTTAAAATTGGTCGTAGCGAAGAGATTAAAGTTGCTGTATTGACTGCGTTGCCTGATGGTCTTGAGCATCCTAACGTTACTACTGTGCCCACACTCGATGAGATGCTTATTGATAGTAATCTTAAACGTCAGCTTTGGGAGCAGTTATTGAGTCAGAGTTAAAGGCTTATAATTAAAACCGTACAACTAAAGGCTGACAGCTTGCTGCCATAGCTGTTGATTAGACCCTAGTAATTAAAAATAAAAATAGAGATAAGACCCACCTCAACGTGTTTTAAAGCGATAGTTTGACGACTGAACTGCTAAAGCTACCGCTTTAAAACTTATACAACAACGATGACTTCATCATATTTAGGATATTGATTATGACCAATAAAGCCGCTCCTAACCGCGTACCCAATTTTTCAGCGGGACCTGCTACTATACCTACGGCCGTATTATCACGCGCTCAAGAAGAGTTGCTTGATTGGCAGGGACGCGGCATGTCGGTCATGGAGGTGAGCCACCGTAGTAAAGAATACATCGCGATTACCGAAAAAGCTGAAGCCAAATTGCGCTCGCTAATGGACATTCCAGATAACTATAAAGTGCTGTTTTTACAAGGCGGGGCTAGCTTACAGTTTTCAGCGATTCCATTAAACTTGCTAAATGGTGGACGCGCCGACTATCTGACGACGGGTACTTGGTCTGGTAAAGCGGTCAAAGAAGCACAGCGTTATGCCAAACTAGGTCTTGGCGAGGTTAATGTGGTCGCAACGGGTAAAGACAGTAGCTTTACTGACGTGCCAGCCGAAAGCGAATGGAACCTGAGTGAAGATGCCGCGTATTTTCATTACTGTGCCAACGAAACCATTCATGGTTTGCAGATATTTGAGCCGCCACAAGTGGATGCGCCTATTATCGCCGATATGTCTTCTTGCATTTTGTCACAGCCCATTGATGTCTCTAAGTTTGGGATGATTTATGCTGGTGCGCAAAAAAATATCGGTCCAGCAGGATTGATTATTGTGATTATCCGTGAAGACTTATTAGGTCAAGCAAGCGAGTGGTGCCCATTACTCATGAACTATGAGCATCAAGCTGAAAAAGAATCGATGTCAAACACGCCAGCCACGTATTCTTGGTATTTAGCAGGGCTGGTCTTTGATTGGTTAGAAGAGCAGGGCGGCGTTGCTGCTATCGGCAAAATCAACCAGAAAAAGGCGGATTTGCTGTATAAAACGATTGATGACAGCAGCTTTTATAGCAATCCAGTTGACCCTAAGTATCGCTCTATCATGAATGTGCCGTTTACGTTAGCAGACAGCAGCCTTGATAAAGTATTTTTAGAAGAATCAGCGGCAGCAGGTTTGATGAATTTAAAAGGTCACCGCGATGTGGGCGGTATGCGTGCCAGTATTTACAACGCGGTGTCGCTAGACTGGGTACAGCAACTGGTTGACTTTATGATCGCATTTGAAAAAAAGCATGCTTAAGCACATCAATAATGGTTTAAATACAAAGTCTTAATATACAGATGATGTAAGAAAAAAGGCGCAACTGGCAACGGTAGCGCCTTTTTCGTGAGTATGTTTATCAAGTATACAATGATAAGCACAAGGCTTTTTAATCGCTGCTATGTTAATACTTAATATCAACGATGCAGCACTCGTGCTACGTAACACGGTAAACCATTAGGTTAAAAAACCTAAGTTTGTTATGATGAAATTTTGCAATAACACTATTTTGCTATAAGCCCTTAATTTTTGATATCCAAATTGGTTAGCATAGAGGTTTGTTACAACGTCATGATGATAAAAGATGCCATGCTAAAAGCTGTTTTGCTAACCATCACCGTCAGCTGGATACCAGGCAGTATCGCGGCACCCATCACCACTACTGCGCTTGGACATAACAGTACTACTGATTATATTGACGTGCCATTTATGCCCTATGCCAATCCCAATGCCCCCAAAGGTGGTACATTGTCGCTTGATGCGCGTGGCACTTTTAACGCAGCCAATAAATGGATGACCACGGGTGTGGCGATGATCGGCACCGATTATCTGTATGATACCTTGATGACCGGCTCACTAAATGAAGCTTTTACCATGTATCCGCAGCTGGCAAGCAAGGTGACTTATGACCCTGATGACACCAGTTGGATTATCTATCATATCAATCCTGCTGCGCGCTTTTGGGATGGCACACCAGTGACTAGTAGCGATGTCAAAGCCACTTACGACGCAATACTAAACAAAGGACCGATGTATATTCGCAGCTATTTGGGTGATATTAAAGACATTGAAACTATCGATAAGCAACAAGTAAAGTTTGTCTTCAAGTCCGATGACAATAAAGAGATTTTATTAACGGTTGGGCAATTCCCTATTTTTGCTAAATCCTCTATTGATACAGGTTTTGAGAAAATCACGCTGACACCATTGATGGGCAGTGGTCCTTATAAACTTGGACGCGTCGATGCGGGACGTGCAGTCAGCTATGTGCGTGACCCCAATTATTGGGGGCGTGATTTGATGGTCAATCGCGGTCGTTACAACTTCGATATGATTAAGTTTGTGTATTATCAAAGTGATGAGATTGCGTTTGAAGGTTTTAAATCTGGGCAATATCGCTTTCGACTTGAAAATAAAGCCTCTAATTGGGCTACCGGTTACAATTTCCCAGCCGTCAAAGCAGGTTTTATTCATAAAGAAACCATAAGCAGTGAAAACCCAGTTCCGATGCAGGGTTTGGTGATGAATATGCGTCGGCCACTTTTTCAAGATATTCGCGTCCGCCAAGCATTGACAGCGGCTTATGATTTTGAGTGGATGAACAAAACCTTGTTTCATGGGCAGTATGAGCGCTTACAAAGCTTCTTTCATGGCTCGGATCTTGCTGCGATAGGTACACCATCTGCTGCTGAGATGCAGGTATTAAGTCCATTGCTAGCCAAGCTTGAGCCAGTTCAGCGGCAAGCGGTATTGACTGAATGGCAATTGCCAACCAGCGACGGTAGTGGCTTTAATCGTACAGCGTTATTAAAGGCGCGGCAGTTATTACTAGATGCTGGGTTTTATTATGACGATATGAAGTTATATCAGCCAGATGGCAGTCTTGCTCAGATTGAGATTTTGATGACGGGCGAGACTATGGGACGTGTATTGCTGCCTTATATTCGCAATCTAAAGCGTCTAGGGTTTGATGCAAGCTTACGTCAAGTCGATGGGCCACAATATTATGAGCGTATGCGCCGTTTTGATTATGATATGGTGGTCGATATCTTTGCACAGAGCTTATCACCAGGTGCTGAACAAGCCGCATTTTGGGGTAGTGCTGCTGCTAACGAGCCAGGCAATCATAATTCGATAGGGATTAAAAACGTCGCTATTGATGAGGTAGTTGCGGCACTTGCAAATGCCGAGAACCGTGCAGAAATTATTTTATATACTCACGTGCTTGATCGTCTACTACGTGCTGGATATTACTTAGTGCCCTTATATGGTAAGTCGGCTACCAATGTCGCCTATTGGAATCAATATCGTCATACTGAAAAACTGCCAACCAACGCCATTGGTATTGATTATTGGTGGACGGATAAACAAGCAGAAGCAGGTGTTAATCAATATTTGAAAAAATAGCTTCAAACAATAATTTAAATCCATAAATGAAATAATGCTTCATCTTCACGTGTTACTTGATTTCTAAAATTTAACAAAAGATATAAGTAATAAAGATAACCACTGGTAAGGACTTCATATGAGTATTCGTATTCACCCGATTAAAGCATTTAATGACAATTATATCTGGACATTGATAAACGAAAATAATAGGCAGGCAATTGTCATTGATCCGGGTCAAGCTGAGCCAGTTGTTGCCTATCTAGAGGAACATGAGCTAGAGCTGACGTCTATTTGGACCACGCACCATCATCATGATCATATTGGCGGCGTCGCAGAACTGCAAGAGTCTTATCCGATGACGCATCTGGTTGCTCATACTGAACACAACGTCGACGAAGATCAGACTATTAAAGACGGCAGTACGGTAAGCGCATGGGGCTGCGCCGCGCAAGTATGGGATGTGTCAGGTCATACTGCCAGTCATGTTGCATATATACTAGATATCGACGGCAGTAAGCATTGCTTTTGTGGTGACACCTTATTTAGTGCCGGTTGCGGGCGTGTGTTTACTGGCACTATTGAGCAATTGCATGAGAGCTTTAAGCGTTTAAATGGACTGCCAGCTGAGACGTTACTATATCCTGCGCACGAATATACTGCCAGTAACCTGCATTTTGGTTTATCTATCGAACTTGCTAATGAAGCAATGCAGCAAGCATTGGCTCAAGCAGAAGAAAACACCGCCCAAGGTCTTCCGACGCTGCCAGTCACTTTAGAACACGAGCGCGCGGTCAATGTATTTTTACGGACGCAAGAGCCGAGTGTGATTGCAGGGGTTAAGTCTAAAGCAACTATCGATGACGATAAATCTTTGGCCGTATTTGCTGCGTTACGTGAGCTTAAAAACAACTTTTAAATAGTCACCGCTGCTAATCGTACTTTTTGGGGTTGGTATTATATTTGTTTATTTTAGGAAGCCGCCATTATGGGTCGTTATATCTTAAAAAGGTTGCTACTGATATTACCGACGCTATTTTTGATATTGCTGGCGAATTTTGTGATTGTACAAGCCGCGCCTGGTGGTCCTGTTGAGCAGCAGCTGGCGCTTATTGAGCAGGGTGCAAAAGACAATGCGCTCGCTGGTAATATTGGTGCAGGCAGCAACAACAGCACTTATCAAGGCACGCGTGGCTTATCTGAAGAAATGGTTGCAGCGATTAATGCCCAATACGGTTTTGATAAATCGGCTCCTGAGCGCTTTTGGCTAATGCTAAAGAATTACGCTCAACTGGATTTTGGCGAGTCTTTTTTTAAAGGTCAATCAGTAACGGATTTGATTATCGAGAAACTACCCGTTTCTATCTCGCTTGGACTCTGGAGCACGTTATTAATTTATATGATAGCGATTCCATTAGGTATCTATAAAGCCATGCATCATGGTTCAGGGATTGATAAAGTCTCTGCCATGCTACTGGCTATTGGCCACGCGATTCCCGTCTTCGTGTTTGCCGTTATACTACTGGTATTTTTTGCTGGTGGTAGCTACTGGAATATCTTTCCACTGCAAGGATTAACCTCTGAAAATTTTGATCAATTAAGCGTGCTGGGTAAAATCAAAGATTATTTTTGGCATTTAGCTCTGCCGCTATTGGCAAGTACGGTTGGCGGTTTTGCGGGCTTGACCTATCTGACCAAGTTTAGCTTTTTAGAAGAGCTGGGTAAGCAGTATGTGCTCACTGCTCGAGCGAAAGGCTTGGGTGAGCGTCAGGTTTTATACGGTCATGTCTTTCGTAATGCGATGTTGATTATTATCGCAGGTATCCCAGCGGCTATTGTTGGCATTTTCTTTGCGGGCAATTTTCTCATTGAAATTATTTTTAAACTTGATGGTTTGGGGTTGCTAGGCTTTGAAGCCATTCAGCAGCGTGATTATCCCGTGATATTTGGTACGTTATTTATTTTTACCTTGGTGGGACTATTGTTACAGTTAATCAGTGATTTAAGTTATCACTTAATTGATCCCCGTATTGATTTTGAGGGGCGCTAATGTCAAGTGGTCGATTATCTTCAACTCCCTCAACCGCACCTCCGATTGCTATAGAAAAAAAACGTCGCCTAAATCCTATTTGGCAGGCGCGTTTAAATCGCTTTCGCAAAAATCGTCTTGGCGTCATATCTCTATTTATTTTTGCGCTGATATTCGTCATTTGTATGGCAGCCAATGTGATTGCCAATGACAAACCGCTACTAGTGCAGTATCAAGGCGATTATTACTTTCCTGTCCTAAAAGCCTATCCTGAAACGACTTTTGGCGGGGTATTTGAGACTGAGGCCAATTACAAAGACCCTGCGGTGCAGACGCTGATTGATGAGCAGGGCTTTTATATTATGCCGCCGATTCCATTTGCCGATCAGACACCAAACGTTGAGCTGGGTATTCCATATCCAGCAGCGCCCAATAGTCAGAACTGGCTTGGCACGGACGATTTGGGTCGCGATGTGCTGGCGCGCATACTTTATGGTATGCGGGTGTCGTTATTGTTTGGCCTAGCATTGACGCTTGCAGGTGCCTTGATTGGTATTGTCGTCGGTGCAATACAAGGCTATTACGGTGGCTGGATAGATTTAGCAGGGCAGCGCTTCATGGAGGTTTGGGGCGGTATGCCGCAGCTGTTTATGATTATTATTTTGGTCAGCTTATTTAGCCCTAGTATCTTTATGCTATTTGCGATGATGTTATTGTTTGGCTGGATGGGATTAGTTGGTTTGGTACGGGCAGAGTTTTTGCGCGCGCGCAACTTTGACTATGTGCGTGCGGCGCGTAATCTGGGGGCTTCAGACAGTCAAATTATGCTCAAACACATCTTGCCCAATGCCCTAGCTTCAAGCTTGTCACAGCTGCCATTTATATTGACGGCTAATATTATCGCTTTAACGGCATTAGATTTCTTGGGTTATGGCTTGCCGCCTGGGTCACCGTCGCTTGGTGAGCTAATGGTACAAGGGAAAAACAATCTTGATGCACCTTGGTTGGCACTATCTGGATTCTTTAGTTTGACCTTTATTTTATCATTGCTGATCTTTGTTGGCGAAGCGCTGCGTGATGCGTTTGACCCGAGGCGCTCCTGATATGACAACTGAGAATATGATACCTGCTAATATGATACCTGCTAATATGACAATTGCTATTGAGAAAAATAACCGTTTAAATGAAAACCACAGTAATGCCGACAATGAGCTTATGCTAACAGTAGATAAGCTTAGCATTGTTACTAATACTGGCGTAACTTTGGTTGATAAGCTGTCTTATGAGTTGCGGCAAGGTCAGACACTGGCCATCGTTGGTGAGTCGGGCTCTGGTAAATCTATTGCAAGTCTTGCGCTATTAGGCTTGTTGCCAGACAGTTTGACCGTTAGCGGTGAAGTGCAATTAGCAAATGCAACAATAATGACGACACTACCGATAGCCAATGATAGGTCGCGTAATTCTGCACTGCGCTCTATTCGCGGGCAGCGCATCGGCATGGTGTTTCAAGAGCCGATGACCGCATTAAACCCTCTACATACGGTCGCCAAGCAGATTTCGGAATCCTTGCGTCTCAGCGATGTACCCAAGAAACAATGGCGCGAAAAAACTATCGCCTTATTAGATGGTGTCAATATCACCGACCCTGCTGACAAACTCAATCGTTATCCACATGAGTTATCAGGTGGTCAGCGTCAGCGGGTGATGATTGCCATGGCATTAGCCCAGCAGCCTGATATCTTAATCGCTGATGAACCAACCACCGCGCTTGATGTCACCTTGCAACATGAAATTCTTGAGTTGCTAGATGATCTCAAGCGTCAGCATAATATGGCGATGATATTAATCAGTCATGATCTCAATCTGGTCAGGCGCTACAGTGATGAAGTCATCGTTATGCGCCAAGGTCAAACGATTGAGCAGGGGCAAACCATCAGTGTGTTCAATCAGCCGAAAGCCGAATATACCCGCTCGTTAATCAAACAAGACTTTGGGCAAGCACTGAGTTTATTTGATGATAATGATGACCAAAGTCGGCAATCAACCGTATTAGCCGTCAGCAGCTTACAAGTACAATTCCCAATTGAAAAAAGTCTGTTTGGCGGTACTAAGCGCTGGTTCGATGCGGTAAAAAATGTCGATATGACATTAAAAAAGGGGTGGGCGTTAGGCATCGTTGGTGAGTCAGGGTCTGGTAAAACGACCATAGCGCTTGCGTTAAGTCAATTGCTTAGCAATCAAGCGCGCGTCGGTGGCGAGATAATGGTTAATGGACAAGATATTTCAGTATTGTCCAGGGGTGAGCTACGTCAGTTTCGCTCGCAAATTCAAATGGTATTTCAAGACCCATTTGCCAGTATCAATCCACGCATGACAGTTATGCAGATCGTTGAAGAAGGATTGCTCGTGCAAGGCGTTGATAAGACAGCACGCCAGCAGGCAGTGATGGACAGTCTCGCTACTGTACATTTACCATTAACGTTTGCACAGCGTTATCCGCATGAACTGTCAGGTGGTCAGCGTCAACGGGTAGCGCTTGCGCGCGCACTCATTATGCAGCCTAGTCTACTGATATTGGATGAGCCGACGTCCGCGCTTGATAGTACCACGCAAGTCACTGTAGTCAGATTGCTACGTGAAATTCAGGAAAAACTGCAAATAAGTTATGTATTTATCAGTCATGACCTAAAAGTAGTACGCGCCTTGTGTCAGCATATTATGGTGCTAAAAGAGGGCAAGTGTATAGAGTATGGAAGTACTGAAGAGGTGTTTAATCATCCACAGCATCCTTATGCTCAGCAGTTATTACAGGCGAGTCTCATTTAGTATAGACAGTCAAAACTGAATCATTTGAATACCGTAAATAATCAGAACATAGCAGTTCATAATAATCGCGACATCCTAAAAATGGCGGTGGTACAATAAATTCAAATAGTAGTTTGCTTTGCTTAGATGTTCAACAGACCTCAGTGTTAGCATTATTAAAAAGGATTTTTATGCTTATGAAAAAACAGAATGGTTTTTCTAAATTAGTCAGTAATAATCCATTGCAGTATGCCGGTTATTTGGCAGTTGCCAAGACTCGCGCCAAAGTGCTAAAAGCCTTTGCTTATATTGTACCTATCAGAAGACCGATGTTATTTATCGGCGAGACCTCCTGTGAGGATCTGTGCGATATGCTTATCAATGAAGGACATGCCAACGTCTTTATCGTTACTGATGCCGTATTAAACAAACTTGGTATCCCTGCCAAAGTCACGGATTATCTAGATAAAAGAAACATCAGTTATAAAGTCTATGATGGCATTACCCCAGACCCTACTTTTAAGGTCGTCGAAGAAGGACTACGAAAATCTATCGATGCTAAATGCGACTCGATTATCGCCATCGGTGGTGGCTCGGTCATTGATGCGGCTAAGATGATTGCGATGTCACAAGGCAACAGATGCAAACCGCAACAGCTTATCGGCATTCTTAAAGCCAGAAAACCTTCGGTACCTCTCTATTGTATCCCTACGACAGCTGGCACAGGTTCAGAAGCAACCCTTGGTGCAGTGGTATCAGACGACAAAACGCATCAAAAATCCTTGTCTATCGACCCAAGAATGGTGCCATTAGCAGCGGCTATTGACCCCGTTATTATGACAGGTATGCCCGCGCATATCACAGCGGACACTGGTATCGATGTGTTGACACATGCGCTTGAAGCTTGGATGAGTGCCAATGCTAGCGTAGAGACGGACTATTATGCGGCTTCTGCGGTGAAATCTGTCATGCAAAACCTACCGCTGGTTTATAAAGATGGCGGCAACTTGAAAGCCAGAGAAGAGATGGGTATTGCAGCCCATTACGGCGGTATCGCCTTTAATAAAGCTGGTTTGGGTTACGTTCATGCCATCGCTCACCAGTTAGGCGCGTATTATAGTATTCCTCATGGTCGCGCCAATGCCATCGTGTTGCCGTATGTGCTTGACGTCAATCGTCAAGGGAGCAAAAAAAGATTGGCGGAGCTGGCTAAAAAAACGGCTATGGTAAAATCGGGCCAAGCTGGCAAGAGTGATGCTGAGATTGCCGATCAGCTAATCGCGCAAGTACGCGAACTGATCGCCACCTTAAAGATTGATCCAACGGTTAAAGGTATGCAAAGCAGTGATTTTGATAAAATTGCTAAAGCGGCTGCGAAAGAAGTCAGTGATACTTATGCAGTACCGACTTATCTATCAGCATCTGAAATTAAGGCTATTTTAACGAAAATTAAGCAAGCCAGTGATGAGGCGATCAATAAAAATAACGATAAAGTCGCATAACTATTTTGCCATATTAGTAGTCTGGCAATAAATAAAAATAAAGCCTATTTCCGAAAGGATAGTAGGCTTTATTTTTCTAAATAGTTCAAGATATTGTAAATATATAACAATTTGGGAATGTTTCGGTGATACCTGAGAGTTACAATCATTACATAATATTACTCTTAAGGGCTTCTTATGACACGCCAATTATTAATAAATTATAAATTACAGGCTAAAGTTGTTGGTATCGCTATCGTAGCGAGCAGTGCTCTTTATGTTGGTTGTGCAGCCACCGAAAATACGCCCGCTGTGGAAAATACTTCCATCGACAATCCTTATGCACCTACGGATCCAAATTTAGCAGTCGCTACGGTTGCTGGTGGTTGTTTTTGGTGTGTAGAAGCTGGTTATGAAAAAATACCTGGAGTGGTAGAGGTGGTCTCCGGCTATACTGGTGGTCAATCGACCAATCCAACGTATAGTACGGTATCAGCAGGTGGTACGGGGCATACTGAAGCCGCACAAGTGTATTATGATCCGACGAAAATTACCTATAACGGTATTGTCCAAGCACTATGGCGAATTGCGGATCCTAGCGATGATAAAGGTCAGTTTGTAGACCGCGGTACTCAGTATCGTCCCGCTATTTTTTATAATAATGCACAAGAAAAGCAGATAGCAGAAGCTGCTAAGCAATCACTGCAAGACTCTGGTGTCTATAGCAAACCAGTTGTGATTGAAATTGTTGCTGCTAGCAAGTTTTATCCTGCGGAAGAGTATCATCAGGACTATTATAAGAAAAATCCAATCCGCTATAAGGCTTATACCTTTAATTCTGGTCGCTATCAATTTATCGAAAGTGTCTATGGCAAAGACTATGAGCTGGATTTTAGCCAGTTCAAGCCTACGGCGGCTAATAGCGTACAAGTATCATCAAACAATGCGCCAGCTACTAACACTAGTGCAGGGTTCAATCCAGATACCTTTGTGAAGCCTGCAAAGGATGATCTAAAGCAATCACTCACTGATATTCAATATAAAGTCACTCAAAAAGACGGTACCGAACGCGCTTTTGATAATGAATATTGGGATAATAAAGCGCCTGGGCTATATGTTGATGTGATATCGGGAGAGCCACTGTATTCCTCTCGTGATCAATACAAATCTGGCACTGGCTGGCCAAGCTTTACCCGTCCATTGAGCGCGGATATGGTCGTTGAGAAGGAAGATCGCGGGATATTTGGAAGCCGTACCGAAATTCGTAGCCGCTATGCTGATTCACATGTGGGTCATGTGTTTGATGATGGTCCAGCGCCTACAGGCAAGCGCTATTGCATGAATTCAGCGGCGATGCGATTTATTCCACTGGCGCAGATGCAGGCAGAAGGTTATGGCAACTGGATTGATGAAGTGAACTAGGTTCGGGCGTGTTGAACATTCGACCATGGCACTGACGGGGACTATTTTTCAGGCGATTCGACGTTAAAAATAGTAAGTTTAGTTATTCTAAGCGTCTCTTTTTAACAATGAAGCGGCAAAAAAGAGTTCTGTCCCTACGGGCTGATACTAAAATTGCCTCATACTGCGTTGCAATTCTAGCTAAGGTATTAACATTATCGTTGACTTGCGCCTTGTCTGGAACAATTTTAGCCATCAGCAGTGCCCATTTGTGAATGTTCAATACGCTCTAGTTAAGCCTTGTTGTTATATTGCCAACCAAGGGTTGATTGCTAAGTTTTATCACAGCTATATTGAACGATGTGCATTAAAAAAGGATACCGTAGTATCCTTTTTTTGTGACTATCTATTGCTATTTGAAGCGTTAGAATGCAGGCTGACGTCTAGGGATCGCACTTAAAAACTCTGTACGTGCTTGGTTATCATGTACAAATTCACCCAGCATCGACGTCGTACGTGTGGTGGAATGCTGCTTATTCACGCCGCGCATCATCATACACATATGTGCTGCATCCATTACTACCGCTACGCCGCGACAGCCAGTGACATCCATAATAGTTTGTGCCACTTGATCGCTTAAATTTTCTTGAACTTGTAAACGGCGGGCGAACATATCGACGATACGGGCAAATTTTGATAAGCCCAGTACTTGACCATTGGGTAAATAGCCTACATGAGCGATACCATGAAAAGGCAGCATATGATGTTCGCACAATGAATAAAACTCAATATTCTGTACCAATACCAGCTCGCGATTGCTCGATGGAAACAAGGCGTCGTTGACGACTTCATCCAAGCTTTGATGATAACCTTGGGTTAGATGTGCAAAAGCTTTCGCGGCACGCATCGGTGTTTCTTCAAGGCCGGGACGCTGTAAATCCTCGCCAGTTGAGAGAATCAGTTGACGATAAGACTCAACGCTTTCTTGGTAATCTGATGCTATTGTTGGGGTGTTACTCATAAGTTTGGCAGCCATCCAAAATGTGGGTGTAGCTTAACGCTAAATCCTTGTTTACAAACAACGGTTGTAAAGGATTTTTATAAAAATTGTGCAAGCTGGGAAGGGCTGTGATTATACTTGAAAACTGCTTAACTTCATACTGCTGTGGCGAGCAGTTGAGTGTTTAATCGATATTAGGCGACATTGCAAGGGAATACAGTTTACGACTGTTTACTTAAATTAATTCGTGTATAATGGTTTATCTTATAATTTGTACTTTTTACGCTGCGATATTCATCGTATCTAATCACTCTAAATAACGTAATATTATTAAACCATCTTGGTCGACTCAAAAGGAAACATTATGCTACTACAAGGACAACGATTTGTCGTAACAGGCATTGCCAGCAAACTGTCTATCGCTTGGGCTATCGCTGAGGCACTGCACCGTGAAGGTGCCTCATTAATTCTGACTTATCCCAATGATAAGATCAAAAAGCGTGTCGATATGGCAGCAGAGAAATTCGAAGCAGATTTGGTATTAGAATGTGATGTGGCGTCTGATGAGTCGATTGCCGCCTGCTTTGAGCAAGTCACTGCCCATTGGGGTGATGGTATCGATGGTGTGGTACACGCGATTGGCTTTGCACCGATGGATCAGCTTGATGGAGATTTTGTCAAGGCGACGACCCGTGAAGGTAGTCAAATTGCCCATGATATCTCAAGCTATAGCTTTGTGGCATTGGCCAAAGAAGCTCGTGCTCTATTAGCTATGCGTCACGGTTCGATGCTGACATTGACGTATGAAGGTAGTATCTCAGTATTGCCAAACTATAATGTTATGGGTATGGCAAAGGCCAGTCTTGAAGCCAGTGTTCGCTATCTTGCTACTTCTATGGGCGGTGAAGGTATTCGTGTCAATGCAATCTCAGCAGGTCCTATTCGCACGCTTGCCGCCAGTGGCATTAAATCATTCCGTAAAATGCTCGATATCAGCGAAAAAATTGCGCCACTACAACGTAATATCACACAGACCGAAGTCGGTAATGCGGCTCTTTTCTTGCTATCACCTTGGGCATCTGGTATTACCGGCGAGATTATGTTTGTTGACGCAGGTTTTAATACCGTTGCTATCAGTGAGCAGTTAATGATGCTTGATGAGCCAAAATAATCCTCTTCAATAGTTAGTTATAAGGTTTTATACATCAGGAAGGCAGCCAATCGGTTGCCTTTTTTGGTTATAATAGTGGATTTTTGGTGATAAGCCATTAGGCGGCGAATATGATAACCAAACTACCAAAGTGGATATTGTGGGGCGGTGCTGTACTGGCATTCAGTGCTGGCTGTGTGAACACTGCCGCGTTAATGGGTTTTGCCAACCTATCTGTTTCTCATGTCACGGGCAACGTAAGCCTATTTGCAGCGGCTATTGCTTACTTGGATGTGCGTAGTATCTTGTATATTGGTGCGCTGCTACTGTCTTTTTTGGCAGGTGCGATACTGAGCGGTTATGTGATTGGGCAGACGTCACTAAAGTTGGGTAGGCGCTATGGTAATGCGCTATATATTGAGGCGGCACTGTTAATGGCCAGCTACTGGTTGTATCAACAGCATGATTATTTAGGACAATTGGCGGCGGCGATGGCATGCGGATTACAAAATGCCATGGTAGCGACTTATAGCGGTGCAGTCATTCGTACCACCCATTTGACAGGTTTGACATCAGATATGGGCGCTGCTATTGGCAACTGGCTGGCTGGTCGATCAATTAGTAAACCGACATTGGGTTTTCAAGCCATTATTTGGTATTGCTTTTGTGGTGGTAGCGCCGTAGGGGCATTTTTATTCGCTAAAGTTGGCTATGAAGCTCTATTTGTACCCATTGCTATCGTCTTGACGGCGGCATTTATATATAACTACGCCTCAGATCGCCTGCCAGAAAAAAGAGAGCCAACACACGAAAGGCGCTCATCATAACGATAAGCACCTTTCGTGTTTTGGCTTGGGGTAATCATAAAACGTTGGCTTACTTCTCACCTTCATGGTCTTCATGTTCATGCATGCCCTGCATCATATCGAGTGCTGAGTCGTCGGTACGTTGCTGGTCTTCTTTAGCCAAACCGTCTTGATTGATATCTTTTGGTGCCATTTTAGTGGTTGAGTCGGTTTTATTTGTGTCTGTCATAAAATACTCCTATTTATTGTTATTAACTTTCCAATATAAATACTATTAAAAAATAATTGTTAAGCTGTTAGCGGTATTAGATTTTTATTTTGACTTATTTAGTATGAGATAGCACCATGCGCTTGTACATACTAAGTGTACGCTTGTTTAGTGACGATGTGTAACCGTACATCACAAGGCTTGCGACTTGATGAAAAGCGATTACTCAGCTATAGGTTGCTCACTCTGTATTCGATTTAACAATAATAAACTGTTGAGTTAAGTTTTTAATTAAAATGTGAACGGGTCCATGAGAAAGATTTATCTCTGTAAAGTACTGTTTTAAGGTGCATTTCGTAAAATGCATCAAAGTAATTTTTTACCTTTGAAATGACAATATTTATTGCAAATCTTATAAGGGCTTTGTTGCATCAGATTTTTGTTATATATCTGTTATTATGACAACGTATTTTTTACGGTTGCTGGTTGAATCAGTGTCAATCGCTAACATACGTTTTTATTTTAGCGTCTTTTTACACTGTCTTTGGGAAAATAAGGACATTTTATGTCAGAGCAAAAACTAGATAGCCATCTTCCTGATGATGGCAACGAGTATTTATTTACCGATACCTTTCCAAAGGGTACTGGTAAAGGGTTGATAGTGGTCGCTATTGCGGCGGTTATTAGTATAATTATCTTTAATGTATTGCCATTCGATGTCAATGCCAATAAGGGTCTTGCCTTATTGTTTTTCATCGGGGTACTGTGGCTAACGGAAGCGTTGCACGTCACGATTACAGCGCTATTGGTAGTAGTGGTGGGTGCCCTAGTTGGGATACCAGAATTCGATGCCGAGATAGGCTTACAAAGCTTTGCCAATCCGACCATTTATTTGTTTTTTGGTGGTTTTGCTTTGGCGGCGGCCTTGCATGTGCAGCAGTTGGATAAAAAAATTGCACTGAAGATTTTATCGATGTCAGGCGGCAAATTAAGTACGGCGGTGTTTTTGATATTTGGCGTGACCGCATTTTTATCGATGTGGATATCGAATACCGCGACGGCGGCGATGATGTTGCCACTGGCGCTCGGTATTTTAACGCAAGTTGATCGCGAAAAAGACCGTGGTACTTTTGTATTTGTATTACTAGGTATTGCTTATTCAGCAAGCCTTGGTGGTCTGGGTACGATCGTTGGTTCACCACCAAATGCCATCGCGGCAAAGGCGCTTAATATTGCCTTTGTGGATTGGATGAAGTTTGGTATACCAATGATGTTGGTGTTACTTCCACTATTATTGGGTGCGATGTATCTGTTCCTTAAACCCAATCTGAATCGTAAAATTGTACTGGTTGAAGACGAACCTATCGCATGGAATAAACCGCGTGTGGTGACGATTATCGTCTTTATTGTCACTGCATTGAGCTGGATTTTCTCCAAAAAGATCGGTGCCGCGCTTGATATTACGGATACTGATGCAGTTATTGCCTTATCAGCCGCCGCTGCGGTGGTGAGCTTAGGTTTGGTATCTTGGAAGCAAGTGTCTGATAATACGGATTGGGGTGTACTCATGCTGTTCGGTGGCGGTATCGCCCTATCGACGATTTTGAAGGTATCAGGTGCGTCCTTGGTGCTAGGGGAGACGGTCGCTAATGCCTTGTCTTCTGCACCGCTTATCGTGGTTATGATTGCGGTATCAGCATTTATTATCTTCTTGACGGAGTTTGCTTCTAATACCGCCTCTGCCGCACTGCTGGTTCCCGTATTTGCTGCCATTGCAGAGCAGATGGGTTTACCGCACGAAGTACTGGTATTAGTCATCGGTATTGGCGCATCTTGTGCCTTTATGCTACCAGTTGCGACACCGCCAAATGCGATTGTCTTTGGTACGGGGTTGATTAAACAGAGCGAAATGATCCGTACGGGTGTCATTCTTAATATCATTGCTACCTTTGTCGTCGGATTGTGGGCTTATTTCTTCTTAATATAGTTTAGCAATCACATTAATCATAACTTATGAAACCCGATGTCTCAATACTCACGAGCCATTGGGTTTTTTTGTTTCTCTTTTCTATTCCTTCTTACGGTTAGTCGATGTATAACATAGTGGTTTGTGAGGAGAATAAATAGAATGGCGCACTCTAATAATAAGCATTTAAATACTATCGCGGCTATTTCTGACATTCATAGTAATGTCTTCGCGCTTGAAGCCGTGTTGACTGATATTAAACAGCGTAATATTGATCAAATTGTTAATCTGGGTGATATTTTATACGGACCGATTGCCCCTAAAGATACCTATGCGCTCTTAATGGCACATCAGAACGATATCATTACTATTCGAGGCAATCAGGATAGACAGATTTATGAAGCGACAACGGCGGAGATTGGCAACAACGCAACCATGGCTTTCATCATCGAGGACTTACCTAGAGCAGCGGTTAAGTGGCTACAGAATTTGCCGTTTGATTGTCATTTGAGTGAGGATATTTATCTGTGCCATGGGTCACCAACCGATGACATGGTATATTTGTTAGAAAATATCGAGACGGGGCAGCCGACTGTACGTGATAATCTAGCCATTTTGGCACTGCTTAACGGTATCGATAGCACCGTTATCATATGTGGTCATACTCATATTCCACGTACAGTAACGCTATCGACAGGTCAGATAATCATCAATACAGGTAGCGTGGGTTACCCAGCCTATGAAGATGATTTGCCTATTTTGCATAAGATGCAAACCTATTCGCCCCATGCCAGTTACGCGATTATTAAATGTGTTGATACTGAACAGGGCAAATACTGGCAAACTGAGCATATCAAAGTGCCTTATGATTATGAGGCTGCGGCTAAATTAGCTTCAATGAACGGTCGTGAAGACTGGGCGTTTGCACTGAGAACAGGGCGGGTGTTATAAATGTAGAATTTGCCAACATATTTTTAGAGTAAACTGATTACATTAATTAGACTAACGATGAGTTTTGTATATTAAATAAGGACTGCGTCAGATGCCAACACTATTTATGGTACAACTTGGTGGTCGCCCCAAAGATCGTTTGATTGAGCAACACGATATATTTTTTGGGGTGGCCAATCAGATGAGTGAGCTGATAGACGATATCAATAATCATTGGCCAGAAGTCAACAATAAATGGCATATTGATTCATACAGAGCGATTACCAAAGTGGGAAACCATACTATTAAATTGATCGAGTCAAACAATCAAGTAGAGAACGATAACGGTTTAAAACTGTTCTTTATTAATTTAGGCGGCTATCAGCAGGGGAGTTTTGAAGAGTTTCACCATAAGCTACTTATCGTTGCTGATAATCAAACAGATGCTATTAAACAAGCAAAGCAAAGTGAGTTTTATCAGCAATTTACTTATAAAGATCAAGACACACCTTTTAATGCCGCATCGCACATCGATGATAAATTTGAGGTAGATATTGATGATATATACAACGTGAATGACCTTGTCTTAAACATACAGATTTTAATTGAGCCTATGATTAATAATAGTCACGAACTTGCAAATGCTGACGAAGATAAAGAGTATGTTGGTTATCTAAGTATCAAGAATTTAAGGAAGTTACTCTAGGCTTGTTCTCAATTGACGAGACTAGAGTTTAATGGACTAAAAGCGGTTATATCTCCGTCACTCTTTGCAAGTTTTTAGACAATATGTTCATATTCTCTGCAATTGTCTCTTTGACTGACAAAAATATATTTCATTTTTAGTCTCATCATTTAATTAAGGACAGATTCTAATATGGCTTTAAATATGTACTATAAAAATGGCATGATTCGCAAATCGCGTTGCCAAATTTCTGATGAGCTATTACCCACTCTTTATCAGATTCATGATAATGCTAAGTTTCCACAACTCACTTGGTTAATTGATCATATTTATGAAAGCCCAAAAATTCAACCTGACGTCGCGCAAGCATTAGCTGATGAAATGGTAGCGTTTGAGAGGTTAATACTTTCGCTGCATCTGCCTTTTCCTAGGCTACCATTACAAAATTTGCAGACTTTCTTTACGGGGGCTGCCACTCGTCAACAAATTATTTATACAAGTAGCGTTTGAGCTTACAAATAATTTATTCACAAAAATAAAATAGGACTGGCAGGTTTGAAAAATTTTATAAGAGGATTTGTTAAGTGGGTTATCGCAGGTATTGGTCTTGGGATAGGACTTTTTATTGTCCTAGTGGCTATAACACTTTGGGATAAAAAGAATAAACAAGACACATCGGACGACACTACAGCGGTACTGAGTAACGACACTGACAATGCTCGAAAAGAGAATAATGAGTCGTTAAACCTCCAGTTTACGGTCGAAGATCAAGACGTACCAGCAGGTTATAAGTTGACTGAGGATGGAAGCCTCATGTTGGATGCGCCCATTATGGGAATGGAGTGGGAGAGTATAGTAGACGAGAATGTCAATACTGAACCACGAATTTACGAACCTTTTATGATCTATCAGTGCATCACACAAGAGGGTGAGCATTTACGTTTGGATGTGATCAATAGCGATATTGGTTATATGCTCAGGTATTATTTCGCCACCCAAGGTAATCCTTTAAGATTAGAGGCTCAGCAAGCTACTGAGGATACCTATTATACGACTCTTTCTAATGGTACTAATCTCGTTATGCGGGATCCGAATAATTATTATGAGCTGACACAGTTTGAAGATAGCGATACCTCTTTTTATATTATTAATGCCATCACTGGTCAGGAGATGAATCATTTTTCTTGTGAGAATAACTCGATTGAAAATGATCAGTATGCTTTGATTGCTCAGATGGAGCCAAAGCATTTTAAATTTAGACCCATGACGGATGAGCTTAGAAATATTTTGACTGAGCGTTTTGAAAATAGATAATAGTCTGCATAGTTGCCAAGCAAACACTATAACCACCTTGAATCACGCCCAAATTACCCTCATAATCTAACCACTTCCAAACAATAAATAGCCTAAGTAAATATGCCGAATACTTCTAAGAACACCTCAAATATGCCGACTGAGAACAACACCAATGTGTTTAAATCCGATGAATTAAGTAAGTTAGCAAGCCCAAATAATGATAATTCAAATATGACGGCGAACAGTGATGAGGCGTCTTCACAGCCCGACATGGTTGTTGATTTACCAGTACTGGCTAAAGACAGTTATTATTTAAGTCGTCTCGAGCGGGAGCTGGCGCGAGCTACTGTGGCTAAAAATAAAAAAGATTCTGACGATAAAGCGGATGATGGGCTAACTAAAAAACGTGCGCAGTATGAAAAAATTAAAAGCCGCTCACAGCAAGCGGTGCAGGCACGTATGGATAGTATTCCAGACAAACTGGCAGAAAAACTGAATCTTGATTTACCCGTGAGTCAACGTGCAGAAGATTTAGTACAGGCAATTATTGATAACCAAGTCATTATTGTTGCAGGGGAGACGGGTTCTGGTAAGACGACGCAATTGCCGAAGCTGGCAATGCTGGCAGGTCGCGGTATCACTGGGCAGATAGGGCATACCCAGCCTCGACGATTGGCCGCGCGCAGTGTGGCAAACCGTATCGCTGAAGAATTGGGCGAGCAGCTCGGTAATACTGTCAGCTTCAAGATTCGCTTTAATGAGCAGGGTACGGCGCAATCTGTTGTTAAACTCATGACCGATGGTATCTTGCTGGCTGAATTGGGGCATGATCGGTTCTTGAGTAAATACGATACTATCATTATTGATGAAGCGCATGAGCGTAGCTTAAACATCGATTTTATTATGGGGTATCTGAAAAAGCTACTACCCAAACGTCCTGATTTAAAAGTGATTATTACCTCAGCAACACTTGATACCAAACGCTTTAGTGAATATTTTAGCCGCTATGATAATAAGCTAAAACGCAACGTACCTGCGCCTATTTTCAATGTCGAAGGCCGTAGTTTTCCTGTTGAAGTTCGTTATCGTCCGCTGACCGATGAGCCAGTGAACAGCTCGGATGATGACAGCTATGATGACTTTGAAGAAAATCTGCCACGTGCGGTCGTGGCCGCCGTCGAAGAATGCTTTAGCGATGCACAAAATAAAGGTCATGCCGATCAAGCGGACATTCTCATATTTGCAGCGACAGAAGCTGAGATTCGTGAGCTACAAGAGGTGCTTGAGC
Source organism: Psychrobacter muriicola 2pS (assembly GCF_904846535.1). Classification (NCBI taxonomy): domain Bacteria; kingdom Pseudomonadati; phylum Pseudomonadota; class Gammaproteobacteria; order Moraxellales; family Moraxellaceae; genus Psychrobacter; species Psychrobacter muriicola. The sequence goes on along the minus strand of NZ_CAJHBC010000003.1, from coordinate 4,961 downwards.
GTCATGGGCCAAAGCATACAGAAGTCTTGCCACTATTTGCACGGCAGACTTATGAAGAGCAGCAGCGCATCTTTCAGCCATCAGGTCGTGGCAGGCGTATCGTTATCGCGACCAATGTTGCCGAGACTGCATTGACCGTACCGGGTATCCGCTATGTGATTGATTTGGGTTTTGCGCGGATTTCGCGTTATTCGTATCGCTCACGCGTACAGCGTCTACCGATTGAGGCGATCTCGCAAGCCGCTGCCAATCAGCGTAAAGGTCGTTGTGGTCGTGTTGCACCAGGGGTTTGTATTCGTCTGTATAGCGAAGAAGATTTTACTGGTCGTCCGGAGTTTACTGAACCTGAAATTTTGCGAACTAACTTAGCCTCGGTTATTTTACAAATGGCCAATCTTCGTTTAGGTAGCGTTGATGATTTTGCCTTTATTGAGCCGCCTGACAGTCGCTTGGTTACTGATGGTCATAAGTTGCTCGATGAGCTAGGCGCTATTACTTCTAAAAGCGAAGCAACTTCTGCTCATCAAAACAATAAGCCAAAACCAAAAAAAGGTCTCGATCATTTAAGCCTGACGCCCACTGGGCAAAAAATGGCGCGTATGCCAATCGATCCAAGACTGGCACGTATGTTGGTTGCGGGTAGTGATTTTGATTGTATCCGTGAAATGCTTATTGTAGTAGCTGCGCTTGCTGTTCAGGATCCACGCGAGCGTCCTGCCAATAAACGCCAGCAAGCCGATCAAAAGCATGCGGAATTTCGTCAAGATGATTCTGATTTTTTATTCTATCTAAGTCTGTGGAAAGCGCTATTTGAAAAAGATGAAGATGGCAATAAGTTGTCTGGTAATCAGCGTAAGCAGTTTACGAAGAAAAACTATCTGAGCTTCCCGCGTGTACGTGAGTGGAGTCAAACCCATCGTCAGTTAGTACAAATGGTCACAGACCTTAAGCTGACGGATGTTAAAGAGGCAAAAGCTTCGGATAAAGGTACTGATAAAAATGCTTCGTTAGAAAATATGAGCAGCGATCCTACCGCGATCGAAGATGAAGACCTCAAGGCCGTTAAATATGCCAATTTACACCGCGCATTATTGACAGGCTTGTTGTCTACGATTGCGCATAAAACTGAAAATCGTGGTGAATACTTAGCGGCGCGCCAGCAAAAAGCCAAAATATTCCCAGCCAGTACAGTATTTAAACAAGTACCACCTTGGGTCATGGCTTTTGAAGTGGTCGAAACCTCACAAGTCTTTATGCGCACGGTTGCCAAAATTGAACCTGAATGGATTATCTCAGCCGCTGGTAACTTATTAAAGTATCACTACTTTGAGCCGCATTGGTCGAAGAAGACCGGACGGGTTAAAGCCTATGCGCAGATTAGTTTGTTTGGTCTCATAATTATCAGTAAGCAGCTGACCAATTATGAGCAAGTGAATTTAGTTGAGTCACGAGAAATATTTATCCGTGATGGTCTGGTGACTGGTAACTTGGGGCGTCAAGCGCCATTCTTACAGCATAATATGGATAAAATTGCCGATATCGAGCGCATTGAAGATAAATTACGCCGCCGTGATTTGTTGGTGGATGAAGAGGCGCTGTATCAGTTTTATGATAAAAAAATCCCTGAGCATATTGCCAGTCGCAAAGCCTTTGAAGATTGGCGTGCCGAGGTTGAAAAAACCGATGCCAAATATCTATTCTTTACCGATGATGACGTGCTCAATAGCCAGGCACCGACCACAGGCGATTTTCCAGAAGTGTGGAAATTGGGTGATTTAAAACTACCGCTACGTTATGTCTTTGATCCGTCAAGCGACGATGATGGCGTGACCATTCGTGTGCCACTTGCCGCGCTACCGCAGCTTGATGCGATCGAACTATTATGGGGCGTACCGGGTTGGCGTTATGAGTTGGTGTTGCAATTGCTCAAGTCACTACCTAAGGATATCCGCCGTCAAATTGTACCGATTCCTGATACTGCCGATAGTTTGTTTGATGAATTGCAACCCGCTGGTGGACAAGGATTGCTTAAGCAGCTGTGCCAAGCGCTCAACCGTCGCGGCGTTATGTCAGTGACGCCTGATAGCTTTAATCCTTCTAGCATTGATCGATATCTGCAGCCACAAATCTGTGTGGTCGATGACAAAAATCGTATTATCGAAAAGGGTCGCGACCTGCAAACGCTACAGATTCGCCACGCTTCTGAGACTAGACAAGCGGTGAATGAGCAGCAAGGTACGCACACCGAATTCCCTGAGCATTTTGCCTTTAGTAAAAACCATCATAGTGCAGGAGTAGTGATGAAGCAGTTTTCTGCTTTGGTTGCTGATGAAGCAGGCGAGGCGGTATCCATCCATCAATATACCGATGTCAATGCGGCATTGCAGGCGCATCGTATTGGCGTTTTGACCTTAATAAAAGGTAAGCTTGGTGCGAAGAAAAAACAGCTGACCAGCCAAATCGACAAAATATTTAAATTGGCGTTTGCCCCACTTGGTGATATGGAGAAGCTAAAAACCATCGTCATCGACGCGGCATTGGACGCGTCGCTTGAAGAGCATTATGTGTTATTTGATCACAGTGCCGATTTGCCTGAAAGCGCTGATGATACTGCCGTAGCCCTTGCTGAGGAATTGCCTTTTACACCAGAAGAGTACGAGAAAACCTTGGAAGTGGCGGCTGGTAACTTTCTATTGACGGGTCAAAACGTCATAAAAATCCTTAAAAATGTTTATACCCGCTGGCAACGTATTCGCCAGAGTTTACTCATGCTTGATCGAGAGGTATTTGGTGAGTCTATCGAAGATATCGAAGACCAGTTAGAAGATTTGCACTTGGCTGATTTTGTTTATCGCATGGATTATAGCCATTGGCAGCAGTATCCACGCTATCTCGAGGCGCTGGAGATTCGTATCGAACGCCTTGAGCACAATCTCGAATCCGATCTCGAAGGGGTATACGCGCTTGATGTGCATATGGAGCGGCTGGCAAATCGTGCCAATGATAAAGCCATTAGTGAGTATCGCTGGATGGTCGAGGAGTATCGCATTCAGCTATTCGCGCAACCGATGAAAACCCGCATGGCGGTGTCACCAAAACGTCTAAGCAAGATGTGGGATAAGGTGGGTTAAGAGATCATAGTGCCGCTAAAGGATGTATTAATAAATGGATTTTTCTCATGTGAGTCAATATGAGTAATAGTGGTAACAAAGGTATAGAACAGACAAGTAGTAATCATTTTTTGCTCAATGTTATAATGAGTGTTGGTCTTTGTTTTTTAGTTTTTGAGCTCTTAAATTTATGGAAGGTATATCATAATCGAGATTGTTTAGCTGATGTTTATCAAAAGAAAGTACGAAGTACCATCTCATCTCACTTCATTCACGAAAGTTCGCTAGGGGAAGTTTTATTTCCAACACAAGTTTTATCTAGCAAAAAAGTGAACGAAAAGAAGAATATTTGTGAAGTTACGTTATATCATAAAGATGATGAAATCATCGTTCGTTATCGTCCTAAGAATCACTCTTCAACGTTCAGTGCAGGGCGTGTACACGATACAACGTTATATTATGGCGTAGAGATATTGAACATTGAGGTTAGTCACATGTCTATCAGGTAAGAGTGCGACACTCGAACTGAGATAGTGTGAGCTAGGCGCACCCTATGTGAGCTAAGGTTTTCTGGGCTTTACTGTATAGATTGATGTAATTTTTTTAGTGGGATAAAAAATAATGATTAAAGGTAGATTGATAATATTAGGATTTGCATCAACTATATTTATGAGTACGGGCTGTGATGAGACACAAGCCAGTAGCAATAGTGACGTGAAAGCAGTCGTACTAGAAAGTGTGGCAAAAGAAGTGCAGTTACGCGGTAAGTTTAAAAGAAGCTTTGAAGTTCATGAATTCGTTTCTAATGGCACCACTTACTATGTATCAGACCCAAAGCAGTTATTGATTAAAGATTCGAAAAGTCTCAATCAAAAAGGTTATTACAAATATTTCGAAACTTGCGTCATTGGTAACATTAGCCCCATCGGTCAATATGGGTCTCTAGGCAAATATCAAAATCAAATAACTATTCGTGAGATTTGCGCGTAGCTTTGATAGAGTAGGTTATCGTATGGATATCCTACTGATTTTAAGTAACCAACCTTCACTCACCATCGACAAAAAGGCTGGATTAGCAATCGCTAACCCAACCTTTTTTATTGAACTAAAGATAAATTATAGTAAAGCCCTAAATTCTGAATACACCATATCGGCAGGAGACAAGCTATCGTTTAGCATCTCTTTATCCCTCGTTTTTTTCTAATACAATGTCATATACACTGCCACCAGTCTCTTGCGTCTTCTCGCGACAAAAGAAGACGCATCATAACCAAGATGCAGGTGTTATCGTTTTATTCATCTCATTGAATTGATTTTAAGTGTCATTGTTTTTCTGCGACAGATAAATCTTTTATTAAACAAAAAAGCAAAGGTGGCGTCATATGACCTTTGCTCTAAAATTTAGCACCTGAGTAAAATTAGTGACTGATCTTTTCTGTCAGCACACCCATACTATAAAGCACGAATGCTATAACGGTCAGTGCTACAATAAATGGCGTGAGTATCCAGATCACCACGTTGATCAATAATGAGGGCAATAATCCGTTAAATAATACGGTGTTTGGTGTGAAAAAATCCGTCATTACATCGACTGCACGCTTAGCCACGGGAAATAATACGGTGCTTAGTGCCAGCATATAAATATACTTGCTAAAACCAGGGTCGCTCATGACCACCATAAAATAAAACACCAAGAAATAAGTGACACCTAATGCCCAGCATTTGAGAGTATAGCTTAAACGAATCATGTTAGTGCCTCCCGAAATATTCTGACGATTAAACGTAGAAAAAACTATTCTAATAGTTGCAAATAGTTGCAAAATTATGAATATATTATATATGTTATAATAT